>CACOSI010000019.1 GCA_902629855.1 uncultured Fidelibacterota bacterium | reverse complement strand
CTTCTGAAACTTTAATGAAAGCAGAGAGTGAAAAGATTATAAATATTGATGAATCTTTAAATCTTTATAAAAAAGTAATTAGTATAAATAATAAAACTTCCTCTGCAAGGATAGCTGCTTTCTTTCTTGCAAATTATTATGATTTTGAAATCTCAGACGTTGATAGTGCAAAATTTTATTATGAGTTTTTAGAGATAAATCATCCTTTTTCAAAGCAAGGAAATATTGCAAGTGAAAGATTAAAGGCATTAAATGTTCAATAAGTTAAGATCAAAAATTTTATCGTTAAAATTTCGCGCTATAAGAAGAAGCGTTATTATTATTTTAGCTTCATTTCCAAAAGATTTAGAAAGAGCTATTATTTTTGGAGACGCATTAAATCATTTATTGATGTCCACTCCACTAAAATATCTTTTCAAATTTTCTGTTCCTAAAAATATAGAAGTAAAAATGTTTAATTTGAAATTTTCTTCTCCTTTAATATCAGCATCTTTTAAAGATGATGTAAGCTCACTACTTCAATGGCAATTGCTTGGAATAGGTGGAATAACCTATAAAACTGTCTTAAAAGACCCATCTAAGGGCAATGCAAGGCCTAGAATTCAAGAAGTAAGCCCTAATGGGCGATATGGAATTTTAAACTCTCTAGGATTGCCAACCAAAGGAGTTAAAAAATTCATTAATCATATAGACAACAAGAAACTAATTAATTTTAATAGGCCAATTGGGATAAGTATTGGAGGAAATAATGTTCAAGATTACTACGATGTTTTCAAAGAAATTGACAAAACATTAAATAGTATTGCTTTTGATCAATTTTTTTATGAATTAAATATAAGTTGCCCAAATACAGAAGACGGTAAATGCTTAAGTGATAATTTAGAAGGGTTGGAGAATTTACTTACAAAAATGAGAGAGAAGACAATTAGACCAATTTTTATAAAAGTATCTCCAGACAGCTCAAGAGAAGAAATAATTAAAATTTGTGATATTTTAGCCAAAATTTCATCTGTAGCAATAAATTTAGGAAATTCAAAGTATATGACAGCAAAATCTTTAGGCTTAAATGAAAAACATTTTTCAAAAGAAGGTGGAGGTCTAAGTGGAGAAACTCTTTTTGACAATACTTTAGAAATGGTAAAGCTTGTATCTAAAAAATATCAATTTCCAATTATCGCTACAGGAGGTATTTCGTCTCTATCTAATGTCAAAGAAGTATTAAATGCTGGTGCTTCTTTAGTAGGAATGGCAACATTACTTGTATCAGATCCATTAAAAATCCCTCAAATTAACCAACAGCTATCTCAAAATGATAAGTAGATATTTAATTTTATTCACTTTTTTTATTATATCTTGCGGTTCAAATATTGCCTATGGAGACTATGTTGACACGACTGGTATGTCTAGAAAACAAATTGAATCAATAAAGAATCATCCAAAGGTTCAAATTGGAGTTGCTTCATATTATGGAAAGAAGTTTCATAAAAAAAGAACTGCTAACGGTGAAATTTTTAATATGTATAAAGTTAGTGCAGCGCATAAATCATATCCCTTGGGAACTAAGGTTAGGGTAACAAATCTTGAAAATGGAAGATCAATTAAATTATTTATAAATGACAGAGGTCCTTTTGTGAAAGGCAGAATAATTGATCTTTCATATAAAGCTGCGCGTAAATTAGATTTTGTTAGCCAAGGAACGACTAAGGTTAAAATTGAGGTTTTAAGATTAGGTGACAATAAATATTATAAATGAAAAAAATAGCTTGCATAGTCAATCCTGTTAGTGGTTTAAAGAAATCACTTAAAGTATATTATGAAGTAGAAAATGAAATCAATTCTAGAAACTTTAAACCTATTTTATTTCTTTCAAAATATGCAGGGCATGTTAATAAAATAATAGAATCACTTCCAGAAAATATCGATCGAATTTTAATATTTGGAGGAGACGGTTCGATAAATGATGTATTAAATAAATTATATAATAATAATCAACTTGATAGGTATAA
>CACOSI010000018.1 GCA_902629855.1 uncultured Fidelibacterota bacterium | reverse complement strand
TTGAAGAATTGAGACTTTCTTTCAAAAAAAAGTACGCTTTTGCTTCTTCTAGTGGGTTTAAATCTTCCCTTTGAATATTTTCTATTAATGCCATATACATAACATCTTCATTGCTCTCTGCTTCAATTACATATGCTAAAATTCTTTTCTTTTTTAAAAGAAGATGAGCTTTATATCTTCTTTCACCAGCTACGATAATATATTTATTGCCCATTTGTCTAACAGTAATTGGACTTATTAATCCTTTTTCATCAATTGATTGGGCTAACTGCTTAATTGATTTTTCGTCGAACTTTTTTCTCGGCTGGTTTGGGTTTGGATAAATTTTACTTAGTAAAATACTGCTTTGTTCAAAATTTTCTACTTTTTTTTCTGGAGTAAGTAAAGCCCCTAGTCCTTTTCCAATATTATTTTTTTTCATTTTATAATTTCCATAGCTAGTTGCATATAATTCTTTGCTCCTGAACAATTAACATCGTACATAATAGCTGGCTTTCCATCATCAGGTGCTTCTGCTAATCTAATATTTCTATTAATTTTTGTCTGGAATAATTTATTTTTGAAATCTTTCTTAAGCAAATTTTCAACTTTCTTTGATAATTTTAATCTTTTTGAGTGCATTGTTATCAAAATGCCAAGAATGCTTAGTTTGTTATTGATATTTTCTTTTACAATATCAATTGTCTCTTGAAGACTTTTTAAGCCTTCTAAAGCAAAAAACTCACTTTGAATGGGAATAAGAACGTCTGTTGAAGCAGTAAGTGAGTTCAGGGTTAATAAACCAAGAGATGGTGGACAATCTATAATAATATATTGATAATTTTTTTTAATTTTATTAATAAGCTTCAATAATGTTTTCTCTCTATTTTGTACGTTTACTAGCTCTACTTCACACCCAACCAAATTTGTATCTGATTTTATAAAGTGCATGTATTCAAGACTGGTTTCAGATATTACTGATTTTATGTTCCCATTACCCGACATCGCATCATAAATCGAAAAATCATTTTCTAAACCAAAATTGGATAAACCAGTAGTTGCATTTGCTTGAGGATCAAAATCAATAAGCAAAGTTTTCTTTTCAAGTATCGCTAAACTTGCAGCTAGATTTATAGCGGTGGTAGTCTTGCCAACACCACCTTTTTGATTTAAGATTGAAATAATTTTTTTCATATGAGCAAAAATTTAATTGGTTATAACACCTAATACAAAGTTTTTAAAAAATCATTCCAATTAAGTTAACTTATAATGTGAAAAACAAAATTCTTATAACTGGATCAAACGGGGAAATTGGAAATGAAGTTCTATCTTATCTTGCCAAAGAAAATAATGATTTAATTGCCTTAGATATAAACCATTCTAATACAAAATTTGAAAATGTTTCCTATGTCAAAGGTTCCATAATTGATGAAAAAATTATAGACGAAATTTTTTCAGAAAATCAAATTTCAGAAGTTTATCATTTTGCTGCTCTTCTAAGTCAAACAGCCGCAAAAGAACCAAAAAATGCAAAAAAAGTCAATGAATTAGGATCACAACTATTAATAAATAGAACGCAGAAACATGGTTTTGATAATAATAAGAGTGTTAAATTTTTTTTCCCAAGCTCCATAGCTGTCTATGGGCCTAGAAAATTAGACAATGCATCTGAACAGGATATAATGATGCCAACAACTGTTTATGGAAAAAATAAACTAGTGATTGAACAATATGGTACTAAAAAAAATATCAAAGATGAAAAAGTTGGTTTAGGTATAGATTTTAGAGTAATAAGATTGCCAGGTGTTATTAGTCCTAATAAAATTCCATTTGGCGGAACAACAGACTTTGCGCCCCAAATGATTCATGCAGCAATTAAGGGAGAAAATTTTATTTGTAGAGTTTCGGATGATACATCGCTACCATTTATTAGTCTTGAAAAGGCAGTTTTAGCTATAATAAATTTAATGAGGGTTAAAGAATTTGATTCTAGCTATAAAGTATTTAATGTTGAGGAATCACACTTTTCTGCAA
>CACOSI010000017.1 GCA_902629855.1 uncultured Fidelibacterota bacterium | reverse complement strand
CATATTTTCCTTGAATAAATCTTAAAGCTAATTTTTGTAAAAAAAGTCGGATTTTTTGTGGAATCCATAGAGTTTTTGAGTAAAAAAACATCTGAAGGCATTCCCATAATAAACTTAGGTATGAAGTGGTATCCTCTTCTCATACTAATTGATGTTTTTTTTGCCACTCTGCTGACTTCAACAGCTATATCACATGCCGAATTACCACCACCGACAACTAATACAGATTTATCTTTAAAATATGAATTATTTTTAAATTGGTGCGAATGCATTAACTCTCCATTAAAATTTCCTTTAAATGAAGGTATTCTAGGGCTCCAATGGTGTCCATTTGCAACAACTAAATAATCAAATTCTTCAAAAGATTCATTAAAATAAATTTTCCATTTATTATCTACTGGTAAAACTTTATCTACTTTAGTGCCAAACCTTATGTTTTCTTTTAACTTAAACTTATTGACATAGCTATTAAAGTATGCAAGCAGTTGAGAACCTGATGGATAGTCAGGATAATCATCTGGCATTGGAAAGTCTGAGTATTGAGAAAATTCTTTTGAGCTAATTATATGAGTTGTTTTAAAGATGCTTGAATGCCCAGTTTTGTCTTTATAAACCCAATTGCCACCGATTTGATCATTCATTTCAAAACAAGTGACATTAAAGCCATTTGTTGTCAGGTTTTTTAAAGCTGTTATTCCTGAAGGTCCTGCACCTATAATTGCAATTTTTGAATTCGAGTTCATTATAAAATAATTTATAAAACTTTTAAAGCTTTATGCCATTTTTTTGCATACCAAAAAGTTCTTCCTTGACTATCCTTCATTTTAACTGTTTTTCCATAGAATTTCATCCATTCATGAAAGTCATTATCTTTTTTTGATTTATTTTCATTCATCCACGAATAAAGCTCACCACCACCAAGCCTGTATGAATCATGTACCTGTTCAATTAGATGATTTAAAAATGGCTCATTAATGAGGTTTTTCATTGGTTGAAATGGATTTTTATTCCATTTACCAAGAATTTCTGCCCTAAGGTAATTACCTAACCCATTAAACCACTTTTGATTCATCAGCGCTATGTGCGCAGGCTTTTGAAAATCTCTATGTTCGATATTTTCAAAAATATGTTTTTTAAAATTTTCAACATCATCAAAAATATCTGGTCCACGATTTTTGTTCCACTCTTTTGATATACTTTTTCCAAATCTTCTAACGTCACTCCAACAAAACCAATTGTTATCGCTCATTCTAAATCTTATATGAGCATGTTTCCAATGTTTATTCTTGTATCCTCTTTTTACAAAATTTTTGAAACAACCTGTCATTCCCAAAGAAATAACTACAGGCTCATCATCAAAAAAAAGCTTTAATTCTTTTCCTCTACTATTAGCAGAAATTCTCTTACCCAAAACATCGATGTCTTCAATGAGTTTTAATTTATTTGTTTTGAGGTATTTTACATCGACTATATGCCTTTTCTTATTGGCATTATTGACAAATTCAGATGTTAACTTAACTTCAGAAATTTCAGGCATTTACATTAGTGTCTTACAACAAAATCTTCGATATTAATTTCTGGTACTTTCCTATCTTCACCTGTTTTGGTTCCAATATATAAATACCCAAGAATATGATGATTCTCACCAAGATTAAAAAATTTTGTTATGTTATCATTTAATGCAAGTTTTCCAGTTTTCCATACACCACCATATCCTTGAGCATTTAAAGCTAAGAGGATATTTTGAGCTGCTGCTCCTGTCGATAACATTTGTTCAATTGCTGGAACTTTTGGATGATTTTTTACTTCTGTTATTAATACTATTACCATTGGAGCCCTAAAAGGTGCCATTCTTGCCTTTTCAATAAATAGCTCATCATCGGAGTAATGTTTTTTTGCAAAGTCTTCAAAAATTTTTGATAACTTTTTTAGTGAATCTCCTTTGAACTCAAGAAACTTAGTTGGTCTTAACCAAGCATGATCTGGAGCTCTCAAAGCTGATTCATAGACAATATTCATTTCTTCTTTTGTTGGAAATGGCAGTTCTAGTTTTTTAGCAGATTTTCTATTGATTAGATTTTTAATAGCATCCATTGTAATACAATTTTAAAAAGAAAAAATTTAATAACAAACTATTGGGATGCAATTATATTTTCTAGTGCTGAAATAAAATGCTTATCATCATTTAGACATGGAATGTAAGTGAATTTTTTTCCACCCGAATCGATAAAACTCTCTTTGCCCCTCATTCCAATTTCTTCGAGTGTTTCCAAACAATCAGCTACAAAAGATGGACATACAATTCCTATATTTTCAACCCCTTTTTTAGGAAAATTCTCAATTTCAATATCAGTATAAGGTTTGAGCCAATAAGGACTAACAACAGAGACTCGAGATTGGTAGGACATCATCCAATCTGAACTTTTCAAATTAAGCTGATCTGCAGTGTGCTTTGATGTCATAAAGGTATTACACTTGTAACAAATACAATTTTCTCTACTGTCTGGAGAACAACAATTATCTGATTCATAACATTTTTTTCCTGCTGAACATGAATTGGTTACATGTCTAATTGGAATTCCATGGTAGCTAAAAATTAGTTTATCAATGCCATCTAAGTGTGGCTTTATTGAATTGGCCAAGGAACTGATATAATCAGGGTGATTATAAAAAGGCTCAACATATTTTAATTTTAAATTTGGAAAAACTTTGTCAGCTACTTTTTTTACTTCAACGTTTGTTGAAACAGTTGTTGATGAAGCATTGTGTGGATATAGAGGTAAAACATACAATTCGTCAATATTTTTTTCTTTAAATCTTAATAGAGCTTCCTCGATTGAAGGATATTGATATCTCATTGCAACATCAATATTCCATCCAGTTTTTTTGGCTAAAGCATCAGCTATTTTGTGCGTATTCAAAATTAGTGGTGATCCACCCTCTTCCCAAATTTCTTCATATGCCTCTTTTGCTTTTGAAGGTCTAAACGGAAGAATAAATAATCTGAGA
>CACOSI010000016.1 GCA_902629855.1 uncultured Fidelibacterota bacterium | reverse complement strand
AAGGCGTAGTAGGGACAATAGGAAGTAACAGACCTATAAAACCAAGGATTAAAAAGATTATTCCTATTCCAACATAAATATAATTTTTAATAATTGTCTGCATTTACTCAATAAATTTGCTGGCAAAATCTAATACAGAAATTATTATTAAAGAAGCAATTATGGACTTTGATTTAAATAATTAAGAGCCCAATCATTAAGCATGTCAAATACAGGTACTAATGTTTTTCCTTTTTTTGTAAGTGAATATTCGACTCGAGGTGGTATTTCAGCAAAAATCTTTCTTGAAATAATATTATTTTTTTCAAGATCTCTTAGTTCTCTTGTTAACATATTTTTACTTATTCCATCTATTCCTCTATGCAATATGCCAAATCGATTAATATTTTGAGATATTCTCATAATGATAATTGGTCTCCATTTACCACCAATCATCTTCATGGAATATGTAATTGGACATGACTCTACAGTACATCCACAAATATCTTCAAAACAATGTTTATTATCCATAATAGTCCTTTTTTTGTTACTATATTAAAAAATAGTGCCTACTTGTAATATTTGTCAATAGTTAATAATATTACACATATTTAAAAGGAGTAAAAATGAAAGAAGACAAAACACCATTTTCAGTGAGTTTAAAAAAAGGCCAACATTATGCTTGGTGCAGTTGTTCTCATTCGAAGAATCAACCTTTTTGTGATGGTAGTCACACCAAAACAGATAAAAATCCAGTGATCTTCAAGGCAGAAGAAGACAGAAATGTATTTTTATGTGGTTGTAAGGAATCTTCAGATGCACCATTTTGTAATGGAACTCATTTGAGTATGTAAAAAAAAGGACTACTTCTAGTAGTCCTTTTTTTATAATTCATTAATTGTTTCGTTAAAATTTATACTCTAACTTTAATCATAATGAAGAAAAATTTAAAAAATGACTGTAAATGTGATTGTTCTTGTTGCGATAATTGCTGCAAGTAATTAATTACAATTTTCAGAACATAATTTTTGATTTTTATAGTGACCGTAGGAGACTATAGTTGCACCTAAAAGCGTAAATATAACTTCACCACTCTCACCTAAATAATCGTGTCCAAAAATAGATGCTAATAATAGTATTCCTATTCCCAATGCACCATATAAATAAACGTAATACTTACCGTGCATTTTACACCCTAAAGCAAGGGCAATTATACTAGATGGAATAATTAGATATAACAACTGCGTGTGAAACTCTTCTGAACCAATAAATGTGGCAGCTAGAGCTGGAAAAAAAATCAAAGCAATAGGTAGCGCTAAACAATGAATAGCACAAATAGCTGAAAAACTAATAGCTAATTTATCAAAGTTAATGTTTAAAGCATTTTTCATGGATTTATAATATTTAATTCTAGAGTATTTGTAAAGTTTTATTTAAAAACTTCTTTAATTGCTTGAATAACTTCTCTAGGGGTTTCTTCTTGAACAAAATGTCCTGCATCCGTTTTTACGACTTTGGCTTGAGGAAGTAAGCGTGAAGTCCTTCTTCTTAACTTCCACATTACAGGATCATTCATTCCCCAAACAATTTGTGCTTTGCCCTCATATGAACAGAGATACTTCTCAATTTCTTGTTCAATGGGTACACTCGGATGTTGCATACTATTGGGAACCATTCTTGCTAATGCTAATGGACCGCAATTATCTCTAAACTTTCTTAGAGGATATTTATATGCTTTCATTGATTGTGAATCAAATGATCCAGATACATGAGCAAAACGATTTAAAAATGATAGTGGAAAATTTAATCCTCTGAAAACTAAGCTACTTACAATTGGAACTTGTGAAAGGCTATGGAACCACGTAGGTTTGAACCCATCTTTTGGAGCGGTTATAGCTGTGTTCATCACCACTAAACCATCAATTTTCTTTCCTGCTTTCATTGCCCCTGCTATTCCAATCATACCACCCCAATCATGAACAACAAGACCAATTTTTTCCTCTTTGATAGTTGAAAAGAATTTTGCCATCCATTTACTATGAGCTTCAAGTGAATGTTCATGAAGATTTACTTTTTCAGAGAATCCAAAACCAATTAAATCAGGAATTATATATCTACAACTATCATCAAGTCCATCCAAGACTTTTTTATATAAATATCCCCACATAGGATTTCCATGTACCATAACAATAGGTCTACCTGAACCTTTTTCCATAACATGCATCTGTTTACCTTCAACGTCAATCATACAATGCTTGTATGGTAATTTTTTCATTAACCAATTAGGGATATTGTTCATAAAAAACTAAGTTTTTAATCTTCATTCCAAGCTTTAAAGCCTGATTGTTTTTTACTTTTTTTTTGACTTTTTTTTGATTTTTTCATCCAGTCAATCATCCACTGCCCTTCTTTTTTTCCATCTTGAATTTCTTGGTATTCTACACAGTCATAAATATCTTCATGTAGAGGAGTGCCTTTAAAACCGCATGTACATTTTTTGCTCATTATTTTTTCAATAAAGAGTTTAAATGCTCATATAGCATTACCATAGCTAAAGTATCCAACTCACAATAATTAAGTAATCCTTTCCTTAATCCCTTTTTTTCTTCTTCTGAAATTTGTGAAAATTGTAATACCTGGAATGCTTTCATTGCACCAGAGCCGTCTTTAAGCGAATCTTTGTGAAATAGAGCATTGTCTAAATCTTTGGAAATTAGATCTTTCAGCTTTGGTAAAAGATCGTAAGGATCAGTAACAATTCCATTATTTTCTTGAAATAATATATAATTTTCTAAGTTCGTTCCAAATGCTAATGGGGTTGAATACTTTTGCTTTAATATATTGCTAGTTGCCATTATGGATGGTAAAACTGCCTTTAATGAATTTGAACCATTTGTTAAAGGATGATAATAATGATCTTGGACAAATCTACATAAATCAACCATAGCTCGTTCTGGTTCATGCTCTCCTCTTATAAAAGTGATAGAATCAATAAAATCTATTTCATCTTTGAATTCATTTCTATTTGGAAGCATTCTTTGTTTGGCAGACTTTAATACGGCATTTTCATGATTAGCATACATAAAGACCTTACCATTATCATTTGATAGTATCTTTTTTAACTCTTTAACGAATTGAATGGTAGGATCAATTGGAGATTGATCAGCTAACCACTGATAATGCTTTACATTTCCATTCTCCTGTAATGTGTGAATAGAAAATTGAGATGCAATTATGGCATAAGGATATTCATTTTTATGAAATGGCAATGGAACAGTACAAGTCTCGAAATCTATAAAATGTAAAGGAAAGTTCCATTCACT
>CACOSI010000015.1 GCA_902629855.1 uncultured Fidelibacterota bacterium | reverse complement strand
CTATTATTGCTATTCATAATACAATTCTTGGGCCTTCACTTGGAGGTTGCAGAATGTATCCTTATAAAAGTGAAGATGATGCTCTTGTTGATGTTTTAAGGCTTTCAAGAGGTATGACATATAAGGCAGCTATATCAAATTTAAATCTTGGAGGTGGTAAAGCTGTTATTATTGGAGATCCAAACAAAGATAAGTCTGAGGTTCTTTTGAGATCTTTTGGGAAATTTGTTGACTCTTTAGGGGGAAAATATATCACTGCAGAGGATGTAGGAATGTCTGTACATGACATGGAGTTTATTAGAATGGAAACTTCTCATGTTACTGGTGTGAAAAGAGCTATGGGTGGCAGTGGTGATCCATCTATTTTGACTGCATTAGGTGTATTTGTTGGAATGAAAGCAGCACTTGAGAAAAGATTAAATATTAATTCGTTAAATGGTTTAAAAATTGGAGTACAGGGTTTCGGAAAAGTTGGATATTATTTATGTGGTCATTTAAAAGATGCAGGAGCCGAAATTTTTGGATATGATATTGATGATAATAAATTAGATACAGTTATTAAGGAGTTTGGAGTAAAACCTGTTGAAAACGATGAATTGATTTCAATGGATTTAGATGTTTTCTCACCTTGTGCCTTAGGAGCTATTATTAATCCTGAAAATATAGATAAGTTAAAGTGTTCAGTAATTGCAGGAGCAGCAAATAATCAACTTGAGGATGAAGAGAGAGATTCTAAACTTCTTCAGAAGAGAGAGATAATGTATGTACCTGATTTTGTTATTAATGCAGGTGGCTTAATCAATGTCGCAAATGAACTACAAGGTTATGATAAAGAGAAAGCCAAATATCAGGTTGAAGGAATCTATTATATTTTAACTAGAATTTTAGATTATGCTTTAACAAATAAAATTTCAACTCTCGAAGCAGCAAAATTATTAGCTGAAAGACGAATAGAAGAATATTATCAATGGAATAAAAAATAAAGTTTATGTCGGAATTTAAGCAGCAAAGAAAGAAAGCAAGAGAGGCGGTTTTACAAGCATTATATGCAAAACATGTTTCAGATGAATCACAGGAAAAGGTTTTACATGATATTTTTCACAGATATGATTTTGATAGTCAAACTAAAAAATTTGTAGAAAAACTTTTTACTGAGACAATTGAAAATGTCGAAATGCTTGATAAGAAAATTGAACTAAACCTAGATAATTGGACAATTGATAGATTGAATGTTATTGATAGATTGATTATTCAAATGTCAATTTCTGAAATGATTTTTTTAAAAGATTTTGATATTTCGCATAAAGTTACAATTAGCTCTGCACTAGAAAATGCAAAAAAATTCAGCTCTGAAGATAGTACATCTTTCGTTAACGGAGTTCTTGACACAATCTATAAGGATCTCTAATGGGAATATTGACAAAAATATTTGGTACTAAGTCAGATAGGGAAATAAAAAAAATAACTCCATTAGTGTCTAAAATAAACGATTTCTATGATACTTTAGAAAATAAAGATTCGAATTATCTGAAAGAAAGAACCAAAGTATTACAAAATGATATTCAAAGTCAAATTAAAGAAAAAGAAGATCTTTTATTAAAAAACAGTGATTCTTCTACAATTAAAAAAGAAGATAGATTCAAAATTGAAAAAGAAATACTGGAAAACTACATAGTAGAATCTTTTGCACTTGTAAAGCATGCATGCAGACTTTTATATGGAAAAGAGTGGAATGTCGTTGGTCAGCCTATTAAGTGGGAAATGATACCATATGATGAGCAATTAATTGGAGGTATTGTATTGCATCAAGGAAAAATTTCAGAAATGAAAACAGGTGAAGGAAAGACTCTCGTTGCTACAATGCCAATTTTTTTAAATGCTTTATCTGGTAGAGGAGTTCATGTAGTTACAGTAAACGATTATTTGGCACAAAGAGATGCGGAATGGATGGGAAAGGTTTTTGAAACACTAGGACTATCTGTAGGGTTTATTCTTAACTCCATGAATCCACAAGAAAGAAAGCTATCTTATGATTGCGATATTACATATGGAACAAATAATGAATTTGGTTTTGATTATTTGCGAGATAATATGGCAATTGAAGCTGAATATTTGGTTCAAAGAGATCATCATTATGCAATTGTTGACGAAGTAGATAGTGTTCTTGTTGATGAAGCTAGAACACCTTTAATTATTTCAGGACCTGTAGAATCTCAAATAAATCAATCATACATTGATCTAAAAAATCCTGTTAAATCGCTTGTTGCTAAGCAGAAACAGTTGGTTAATTCTTTAATTACAGATGCAAGATCGATATTAAAAAAAGAAGATATTTCAGAGGAAGAATCTGCACAGGCTGGTTTATTGCTCCTTAAAGCAAAAAGAGGTTTACCAAAGGAGCAGGCTTTACAAGATTTATTTCAGGAAAGAGGAACGATCAAGCTTATGAATTCTGTTGAGTCTGAATACATTGCAGATAAAAAAACACATTTGCTTGATGAAGAACTCTTCTTTTCTATTGATGAACAGTCAAATAGCGTTGATCTATCTGATCAAGGAAGAGAGTCTTTATCTCCAGACAACAAAGATGCATTTACTATCCCAGATCTAGGAGAACTTTTAACTGACATCGATGACATGGATATTGGAGATGATCAAAAACAACTAAAAAAAGAAAAAGCGTATAAATTGCATTCTGAACGTAGCAGTAAAATTCATTACTTAAGTCAACTTTTAAAAGCTTATACTCTTTTTGATAAAGATGTTGAATATGTTGTTCAAAATAGTCAGGTATTAATTGTTGATGAATTCACTGGAAGAGTTTTACCTGGTAGAAGGTTTAGCGGAGGTCTTCATCAAGCTTTGGAAGCTAAAGAGAATGTAAAGATTGAAAAAGAAACTCAGACTTTAGCATCGATTACAATTCAAAATTATTTTAGAATGTATGATAAGCTGTCAGGTATGACTGGTACTGCAGAAACTGAAGCAGCAGAATTTGAAAAGATTTATAACCTTGGTGTTACTGTTATTCCAACTCATAAAACTGTTATAAGACAGGATTTCAATGATGTTATTTACAAGTCAATGCAAGCAAAGTATAAGGCAGTTGTAAAGGAAGTGAATGAATTTTATAAAAAAGGACAACCTGTTCTTATTGGAACGGTTTCTGTTGACGTTTCAGAGTTGCTTTCTAAAATGCTCAAACAAAAGGGAATACCTCATAATGTTTTAAATGCTAAACAGCATAAAAGCGAAGCAGAAATTGTTGCTCAAGCTGGACTAAAAAAATCAATAACTATTGCTACAAATATGGCTGGGAGAGGAACAGATATAAAACTTGGCCCTGGTGTCGAAGAAATGGGAGGACTTCATATTATAGGAACGGCGCGACATGAATCAAGAAGAATTGACTTACAGCTGATGGGTCGATCAGGAAGACAGGGTGATAGTGGTTCTTCGAGGTTTTATATTTCTCTTGAAGATGATTTAATGAGATTATTTAACATGGAAAGGCTTGCAACTTACATGGATCGACTTTCTATGGATGAAGACCAGGAGTTGAGTGCAGGAATGTTAAATAGAGGGGTCAGTAATGCACAAAGGAAAGTTGAGGAACGTAATTTTGCAATGAGAAAACATCTTTTGGAATATGATGATGTTTTAAACCAGCAAAGAGAAATAATTTATGACTTAAGAAACAAAGCATTATTATCTGAATCAATAAAAGATACAATTAATGAGTTTATTGAAGATTTCATTTATGATAATATTGGTGAGTTAGATTTTAAAAATATTAAAGATTGGGAT
>CACOSI010000014.1 GCA_902629855.1 uncultured Fidelibacterota bacterium | reverse complement strand
ATAAAGATTCTAACTCTGAAATAAGTTTTTTCTCCATTTTTTTCTCATCAAATAGAGTTCTTCTATCTAGAAAAAGCATTTCCCAAACCTCATGAATATCTTTATGAAAAACTATACTTCTATCTTTTGAAATTTTAAACTCATTATTAAAATCTTTATTGATAACAAGTTTCAGCCTAATCCATTCGGAACGATCGAAATCACGAAATTGCAAACGTATTTTATTATTACAAATTGGTGATTTTAAATAATGATTATCATTATCTTTGTAATAATTACTATACAAATTTACTTTTAGTCTAACTTTAAGATGTCTCGAATATCGTTTAAAAGTAGGACACTCTTTCCCGTCTTTATAAACTTTAAAACCAATTTGAATCCAATCTTTTAAATCTTTAATAAATGACAAATTAAATTTTTTAGGTACATCATTAATTTTTTGTTTTATTGATTTATTAATACGTTTTGATAATAATTTTTTAAAAGCATCATCTTTTTTCAATGCAGATGCTAATTTTTCTTTTGACCAATTCTTCATTAACAAAATATACCCGATTCACGTAATATAATAAATACTAATCTGTACAACGGATTTTCTAACTGTTGACCGAAGATCAGTGAATTTTTGTAGTCGGTTTGTAGTCGGTAAAATAAAGGGTGTTTTAAAAGAGTAAAAAGGAGATTTGTCGTTGTACCCCGGACAGGATTTGAACCTGTGACCTACGGATTAGAAATCCGTTGCTCTATCCAGCTGAGCTACCGGGGCATGCGCCAAATTTAACCAAATAAAAAAATATTTAAAGCTATTTTTACAAAAAATCACCGAGGGGACTCCGAGGAGAAATTTCTTGCAAAAAATTAAGTTTAGACGTAGAATTACGAAAGAATAAGAAAAAGCTTATTCATTTAATTTTTAAGGAGAAAAATAACATGGCTGAAAAAGTAAAAACAACAGGTGTTAATAAAGAAAGTGGCTATCTATACTACTTAGGTAAAGATGGAAATGTATGGCGCTCAGGTATGTCAAGAGGCGGATCTGGTGGCGGTAATGCAGAAAAAGTTGCTGATGCAGGTGTAACTCGTGAAAGCGGTTACTTATACTTCATTGACAAAGATGGAGATGTATCAAGAGCACCAATGGCTAGAGGTAGAGGCTAAATAGCTTTATATCTTTAACGTTATTTATAAAAAAGGAGCACTTTAGTGCTCCTTTTTTATTTAACAATAGAATTTTTATCTCCTCCAATAAGTCCACTGGATACAATTATTCGAAAGGCTTCTTCAACATCAACATCTGCTGGAGACGTATCTTCCTTAGCGATAATAACGAAATAACCTGAAGTAGGATTTGGGGTTGTAGGTACAAAAAGATGATAAAACTCTTCATTTGATTCATTAGTTGATTCACTAGTAACAAATCCTAGAGTCCACATACCTTTTCTTGGATATTCAACATATACAACTTTTTGAAATGAATCACTCGTTGATCCTGATACAGTTTCAATAATTTGTTTTGTCGTTCCATAAACGGAGTCAATTAACGGTATTTTTTTGAAAATGCCTTCAAACCATTTTACTACTCTTTTACCAATTACATTTCTTGCCAATGCACCAAAGATGATTAAAGCCAAGAAAACAATTATTAAACCTACTAACGAACTTAGAAGACCAAAACCTGGAAAAGTAACATTAACAAATCTTTCCAAAGGCTCTGCAACCGTCCCACCAATCCAAATTGTAACTTCTAGAGTTACTTGAATTACATATACTGTTAATGCTAATGGAACAATTGTTGCAATACCTGCGAGCAAATTTGATTTGATTCTGTCTATCATAATATTAATTTATAAAAAAATTGTTTCTATTTCCTATATATTAGTACTGAACTTCCAAGGATAAACAACGTTCCAATGATTTCTTTTGTTGAAAGAATTTCACCTAAAAATACCCAACCCATAAATATTGCAACAATAGGAGGGAAAATAGCTACGTATGTTACTTGAGTTACATTCAGGTATTGATAAAGCCAAAAATAAATACCCCAAGAGATAAATCCTCCAAATACTATAAGATAAAGAGTTGCTAATATTAATTCATTATTCCAAATGATAGCTGATGTATCTTCTACAAATATATAGGAAGCACCAAGCATTACAAATCCTGTAAGAATTTGACATACTGCATTCATTTGATAAGGTCCAACCTCGTCACTGTATTTTTTATATAATACACTTGGATAAGCAGCAATAATTATAACAGAGATTAGTACCAAGATTGCGGAAAAAGATTGTGATGCCAGATCAATTTCCTGATTTAAGCTCATTATTACAACCCCACATAGTCCTGCAAATAATGCACTAATTTTATTTTTATTTAGTCTTTCATTGGGATCATCTTTTATCATAAAGTGTGCCATTAAGCTTGTAAAAAGTGGAAATAATCCCCATAGTATTGATGAAATACTTGAGAAAATATATTGTGTTGCCCAATATGTCATACCATAAGAGAGGCTAAAATTTAAAAGTCCAAAAGATAGATATAATTTTATAGCTTGCTTTGAAAAAGGAATATCTAGTTTTTTATAATATATATAGACTAAAAAAAGTAATCCTGAAAAAAAGAATCTAAGACCTACACCATAAAATGGGGGCACACCTGCATTGAGTGAGATTTTAATGAAATACCATGTAGATCCCCAAATCAAGCATAATGCTATAAAGGGAAACAATATCTTTTTATTCATTATTTAGATGTTTGGTAAATATATGCTAGCAAAGCACTTGCTATATAAATACTGGAGTAAGTACCAATTATTACTCCAACAAGCATTGTAAAAGAAAATGGTTGTATTACTTCTCCGCCATAAAGTAATAGAACCATAATAACCAAAAGAGTTGTTAAAGATGTAATCAAAGTTCTGCTTAAAGATTGATTTATACTTTTATTAATTGTTGATTCAAACATAACAGTTCCAGATGACTTCATATTTTCTCTAATTCTATCAAGGATAACAATTGTATCATTCAGGGAATAACCGACAATAGTTAAAAATGCTGCTACAGTACTCAAGGTTATTTCATATCCAGTTAATGAAAATACTCCAAGAGTAATAACTACATCATGAACAAGAGCTAATATTGCGCCTAAAGCAAACTTAAATTCAAATCTAACAGATATATAAAACAAAATAAGCACTAATGCCGATATAACTGACCAGAGTGCTTTTCCACTTAATTCAGATCCAACTTTGGGACTAACAGAACCAAGAGACAATATAAATTCATTTTTATCAGCAGGTGCTTTTTCCTTTAAAGAATCATATAGATGATTGATAACAATTTGTCCAAAATTTTCTGGTTCATTATCCAACGATTTAATTTTAATCATTACATCATTTTTATCACCAAAATACTTTATTTCTTCACTACTTAGATCATAAACTTTATTATCAACACTAACACTTTTTAAAGAAGTTCTTACCTCTTGAATACTAATTTCTTCAGAGAAACTTACTCCTACAGCAGTACCACCTTTAAAATCTATGCCAAGATTTACACCTGTCAATAGTACAATTATTGAGCCAATTGCAAGCACTGATGAAAAAGCAAAGCCAAATGACTTGAATGCCATAAAATTAATTTTTGTATTTTCCATAAACTTCATAATTATATACTCAACTTTTCAATATTTCTTGAAGAAGTAGTAAAGTCAAAAATAAATCTTGTTACTATAATTGCTGTAAACATACTTACAACAATTCCCCAGAAAAGAACTGTTGCAAAACCTTTTATAGGACCACTACCATACTGATATAAAACTGCTGCAGCTATTCCCGTTGTTAAATTAGCATCAACAATTGTCGTTATAGCTCTTTCATATCCAGAATCAATTGCGGATCTAACAGATTTTCCATTTCTAAGTTCTTCTTTAATTCGTTCAAAAATAATTACATTTGCATCTACAGACATCCCGACCGTTAATATTAAACCGGCAATACCAGGAAGTGTTAAAGTTGCTTCGAGTAATGCAAGTACACCAAGAAGTAAAATAAGGGTCCACATAACAGAAAAACTGGCTATTAACCCTGATAAACGGTAGAAAATTACTAAGAAAATAACTACTAAAAATAAACCAATAATCATTGATAATGTACCTTGAGATACTGAATCAGCACCTAATGAGGCTCCAACTGTTCTTTCTTCCGCAATATTTACAGGGACTGGTAAAGCACCAGCTCTTAAAACAATTGCAATATCTTCTGCTTCTTCAATTGAATCAAGACCTTCAATTACAGTTCCACCGCCAAAGATTTGACTTCTAATTACTGGTGCCATGTGAACTTTTCTATCTAATACAATTGCAATTCTATTATTTATATTTGCTCCAGTTATTCGTGCCCATTCTCTTGATCCTTCACTGTTCATTTCGACTTGAACGACTGCTTGTCCTGCAGTGACTCCAGATTGGCTTAATCTCATTTGTGCGTCTTCAATAACACCACCTGTTAATTCAGCATTATCAAATAGATGGTATAGTCGGTAAAATTCTTCTTCCTCACCAAAGTCATTTATAAGATTAATAGAAGAATTACTGGTTAAAATTAAACTATTTGTCGCTTCAAGAATTTGCTTTACTTCATCTTGTCCAATTATTTCTTTTAATGATAACAATTCATCTGATGACACTGCCAAATCACCACCTACGGAAATTAATTTTGATGAAAAAGATAGATTTTGTGACGATTCTTGTTCTGAAAATAGTTCGTCAATACCTTCTTCATTATCTTCAATTGAGCCTTTTGCAACATTATCAATCTGTCTTATAAGTGAAGTAGTACTTTCAATGTTTTTAACAATCATAAGCTCGAGCAATGCAGTGCTTTGCAGTAGATCTCTGGCTCTTTCTGGATCTTTAATACCTGCTAATTCAACGATGACTCGATTATTGCCTTGTTTTTGAATAGTTGGTTCAGAAACACCAAATTGATCAACTCTATTCTGAATTATTTCAATTACTCTTTTGATTGAATCATCAGATTGTAATGACAACTCTGATATGATTTGTTCTTTAGTTTTTCCATAACTAATGAAATACCTAGGTAATTTTATTTCTCTTTTTTCAGCTTCATCTTCAAACAACGTAAAAAAGTCTAAAGTACTATCATTATAGTCATTTCGAAGTTTTTCAAGAAATTCATTAAATTTTTTATCTTTATTTTTTGCTAGGTTATCTACAAGTTGTGGTAAATCAACTTCTAAAACAATATAGATACCACCTTTTAAGTCAAGCCCTTGTTTTATTGATTTTGTTTCAAAGTAGTTTAACTGTTCTTCTGATAAATTAGATATATCATTATCATCCATTAAAGCGTAGCGTATGGATGGGAGTAATGCATACACTCCAAGACTAAAAATAAACAAAATTAGTAATAATCTATTTCTTATTGCACTGTTCATAAGTTTGAGAATTTAATACAATATGTTTCTATTTAAACTTCTTTTTTAAATAATATTAAGCTTTCTTCCGCAGTCATAAAAAGCGTTTATTGCCTTATCAAGATGTTCTTTAGTATGCGACGATGATAATTGAACTCTTATTCTTGCTTCTCCCTTTGGTACGACTGGAAAAGAAAATGGAATTACATAAATATTTTTTTCTAATAACATTTCAGAGAGTTTGACTGCATTTTTCGCATCATAAATCATTACAGGTACGATTGGATGGTCATTTCCTTTAATTTCAAATCCTTTTTCAGATAATTTTTTTCTGAAATATCTTGTATTATCTCGAAGTTGATTTATCAAAGATAAGTTTTGTTGAATGAGTTCAATAGCTTTTTGACAAGCAACAACCAACGCTGGTGCTAAACTATTTGAAAAAAGATATGGCCTTGATTTCTGTCTCAATGTATCTACTATTTCTGTTGATGCCGATACGAATCCTCCTGAAGCACCTCCTAGTGCTTTCCCAAATGTTGAGGTTATAATATCAATTTCATCAAGAACATTAAAATATTCAGCACTCCCTCTTCCAGTTTTTCCTAAAAACCCAGTTGCATGACAATCATCCACCATGGTTATTGCGCTATATTTTTTAGCTAATTCAACAATTTGATCTACTGGAGCTATTGTCCCATCCATACTAAAAACACCATCTGTAGCAATCATTTTTACCCTTGCTTTTGACTCTTTTAGCTTTTGTTCTAGATCATCCATATCACAATTTTTATAAACGTTTTTTTGTGCTTTACAAAGTCTGATACCGTCAATGATTGAAGCATGGTTTAATTCATCTGAAAAAATAGCATCATCAGGACCTAAAATAGTTTCGAATAAGCCACCGTTTGCATCAAAACATGAAGAATACAAAATGGTATCATCCATTCTTAGAAATTTACTTATCTGATTTTCAAGTTCTTTATGAATGGTTTGGGTACCACAAATAAATCTAACAGATCCAAGCCCAAATCCCCATTCTTCAATAGCTTCAATTGCAGCTTTTCTTATATCTTTATTATTAGCAAGACCCAAATAATTGTTAGCACAAAAATTAATCACCTTTTTGCCAAATA
>CACOSI010000013.1 GCA_902629855.1 uncultured Fidelibacterota bacterium | reverse complement strand
ATTTCACCTTTTAGCGATAAAACTTTTCAAATTGAATTTTCAAAAACTACTTTTATAGCATCATGTATACTTTTGACAGTTTTAACATTGAGTTCAATATCGCTTTTATTTATGTCATCTCCAATTGTAAAAGAATATTTAAGAATTACAGCTATCAATAATGAAATAAAACAGCAAAAAGAAATCATTAATAATATTGATGAAACAATAGATGAAATTTCAATTATGAAGTCATACATAGATTCAATAATTGGAACAAATGAAAATCATAATTTAAATGAAGATAAGATAAGATATCTTGTAACAAATAATCTTCCTTCGCACGAACCTACCAATGGATTAATAAGCAGAGAGTTCAACGAAGATGAAAAACATCTCGGTATGGACATAGTTAATGAAGAATCAACCCCTATTTTTGCAGTGGCTGATGCAAAAGTAATCTTCAGTGATTTTTCAAAAGATTTTGGAAATTTCTTGATTCTTGATCACCAAAATGGATATATAACACATTATTACCACAACCTAGAAAACTTCTCATCAAAGGGCGATTTTGTAAAAAAAGGTGATGTTATAGCTACAATGGGTAACACAGGTATGTCATCCGGACCTCATCTTCATTTTGAAATTTGGAAAGATGGAAAAGTAATTAATCCAAAAACATTTTATAAAGACTTTAAGTTAAAATCAGATAAATTAAGCGATGATGAAGCTGCTAAGTAAGCCTAACAATAGTCAAACTATTATAGCTGAGGATGTATCAATTGATGGAGATATATCATTAAAAGGAAATGTAACTATTTATGGTGAAATAAGAGGTTCTGTTGTTACAGACGGTGCTATTCAATTATCAAAAAATGGTAAAATCTTTGGAGATGTGAAAGCATCAATGATTCAAATAAACGGATATATCCAAGGAGATGCTATAATAAATGGTCCTGCAGAGCTTTTAAAAGGATGCGAACTTGTAGGTAATCTTCAGTATAAAGTCTTAACGATTGAGGATGGAGCACAATTTTCAGGTAGATGTGATATAATTGTAGATGAATAAAAAAAAATCTTTAAGTACAATTTTAGCTGAAAGTTATTCCGTCTACTTTGAGTTTATTGGAACTGTAATTTCATGTTTAATTATATCCTTCTTTTTTTTAGAGAATCTATTTTTTAGAATTCTACTAATAATTGTAGGAGTTTTTTACGCATCATTTCGTGCATATTCACATGTTAAAAATAATAATTAAGATTTAACCTTTTTTTTCTGTTTTTCCTCATAAGTTTTTATTTATATTTCGGCGATGTTTATTGGTGAAAAAATTGGCAAAGAATGGACTATGGATCAAGCTCCGCAGTATGCAATTGATCACGTAGCTAATAGTAAAAAAAACATCTTCGAATTTGAATTTTTAAATTCTTTATCAGAAAAAATTTCCAACTTCTTTGGTATATCTGCTGATTCATTATTTTATATTGATTTAGGAATTACTAAACATGTCTTTTTATTATTTTTTGTTTCATTTGTCGCTGTTTCCACGATAATTCTGTTAGTTCAAGGCTATATTTCACATAAAAAAAATATACCCAACAAGTTTATGAGTATAATTGAAATGTTTGTCATTTATTTACGCGATGATGTATTAAAGAATTTTATTGGCGATAAAGAGTATCGTCAGTGGGCACCATTAGTTTACACAATTTTCTTTTTCGTATTATTTGGTAACATATTAGGTTTAATACCAATTTTTGATTTAACTGGTCTTATAGGAAAACTAGGAGCTAACGCAGAATTTTTAAGCAAGGACAATGTTTTGTATTTATTATCCAAAGGTGGACATACGGTAACAGCTAATGTAAATGTGACATTTGCAATAGCAACAATAACTTTTTTTGCTTTTATTTTTGCTGGAATAAAAAAGTATGGATTTATCCAACATTGGAAAAATTTAGCGCCTTCTGGCTTACCTTTACCTCTATACTTCATTGTAGTTCCAATAGAGTTTATGGGATTATTCATTCGTCCGTTAGCTTTAACACTCAGGTTAGCGGGGAATATGATGGGAGGCCATATAGCCTTAATTATTTTTATAACATTTATTTTTAGTGCAACAGCAGAACTGGGAGGGTTTGCAGGATTTGGAATAGCTCCTTTTTCAGTCTCTTTAGCACTAGGTTTAACTATGCTTGAATTATTGGTAGCAGTAATACAAGCATATGTATTTGCATTATTAACAGCCGTTTTTATTGGAATGGCTATACACGTAGATCACTAACAAAAAAAGGAGTCTCACTATGGGAGCAGGGTTAGCAGTAATTGGTGCCGGTATTGGTATTGGATTAATTGGTTATGGAGTAGCACAAGCTATCGCTAGACAGCCTGAAGCAGCTGGAGAAATTAGATCACAAACATTTCTTTTAGCTATTTTGGTTGAAGGTGCAGCTATTTTGCTAGGATTATTATCACTAGTTCTATAATTAATATAAGGAAATAATATGAACCCATTATTAACGCCAGAGCTAGGCACATATGTCTGGTCATTAGTTATTTTCTTAACAGTACTTTTTGTACTGAAGAAATTTGCATGGAATCCATTACTTGATTTTCTTGAGGAAAGAGAGAAGGATATAGCCGAGTCTTTAAAAATGGCTGAAAGTGCAAAAACTGATTTGGAAAAAATAAAAGAAGAATCAGAGAAAATTCTTAATGAGGCAAAAAAAGAAGGTAAAACTATTGTAAGTGATAGTAAGCAAAAAGCAGAGGAATCAGCTAATAAAATCCTTAATGACGCAAAAGAAAAATCAAACGAATTTCTCGATGATGCTAAATCAAAAATAGATATTGAAAAGAAGCGTGCTATTAAAGAAATCAAAGAAGAAGTCGTTGATTTAAGCTTAGAACTTGCTACAAAAGTATTACAAAGAAATATTAATGATGAAGATAACTCAAAGTTTGTTAAGTCATCACTAGAAGCAGTGAAGGTAGATGAAGCAAAATCTTAAAAAAATCAACATCTATTCTAATCTTTTAAATGATGCAGTAGACTCATTTGAAGATTTTAATAGTGTAAGTAATAGTCTTGAAGAATTTAGTTCAGCATTAAAGTCTGATCTTGATGTTAATGCTTTTTTTAAGTCTAAAACTATAGAAGTTGAACAAAAGATTAATCTATTTTCAAATGCTGTTTCAAGTTCAATGAATGAAATATTATTTGAAGTTTTGAAAGTCGTGATTGAGAATGATGATATTAATCTCATTTCACATATTGCAAATAATTTTGTATTGCTTTCAAAGGAAAAATTAAATATTGCATTCGTTGATGTAACATCGTCTGCTGACATTAATTCTAGTCATAAAAATGATATAAAAAACTCATTGAGTGAACTTATTAATAAACAAATTAAAATCAATTTTGAGATTGACAGTTCGTTAATTGGAGGTCTCAAAATTAAAGTAGACGATAAACTGTATGATAGCAGTTTGCAGACAAAATTAGAAAACGCAAAATCAAAATTAGTAGGGGTATAAATGGATATTAAAACAAATGAAATCGGAAATTTACTACGAAGTCAGATCCAAAATATCAATGATAACGTTGATGTTAATGAGGTTGGCGAAGTACTAGAAATTGGAGACGGAGTTGCAAGAACAAGTGGACTAGGAAGTGTGATGAGTTCTGAGCTTGTTGAATTTCCTAACAATGTTTTTGGAATGGCACTTAATCTTGAAGAAGAAAATGTTGGTGCAGTACTGTTTGGAGACAGTAGTCTTGTAAAGGAAGGCGATACTGTTAAGAGAACTGGTAAAGTTGTTGAAGTTCCTGTTGGAAAAGAATTATTAGGTCGCGTAGTAGACCCATTAGGTCAGCCAATGGATGGTAAGGGACCCATAAATGCCAAAGAAACACTACCAATTGAGAGAAAAGCGCTTGGAGTTATGCAAAGATTTCCAGTTAAAGAACCCTTACAAACTGGATTAAAATCTATTGATAGTATGATTCCAATAGGTAGAGGCCAAAGAGAATTAATTATTGGTGATAGACAAACTGGAAAATCTGCTATTGCTATCGATACAATCATTAATCAAAAATCTACACATGAAACAGATAGCCCCGTTTATTGTGTTTATGTTGCGGTTGGACAAAAAGCTTCTACAGTCGCAAAGCTTGTTGCTGAACTTGAATCTAATGGCGCAATGGAATATACAACAGTTGTTGTTGCAAATGCTTCAGACCCTGCACCATTACAATATATAGCTCCATATTCAGGATCTGCAATGGGAGAATATTATCGAGATAATGGTATGCATGGTTTGATTGTTTACGATGATTTGTCTAAACAAGCTACTGCTTATAGACAGATGTCTTTAGTTTTAAGAAGACCTCCAGGAAGAGAAGCATTTCCAGGTGATGTTTTTTATCTTCATAGCAGACTTTTAGAAAGAGCTTCAAAATTATCAGAAGACTTAGGTTCTGGATCACTTACTGCATTGCCTGTCATTGAGACTCAGGAAGGTGATGTATCTGCATATATTCCTACAAATGTAATATCAATTACAGATGGACAGATATATTTGGATACCAATTTATTCAATGGAGGAGTAAGACCTGCAGTGGATGTTGGACTATCAGTTTCAAGAGTTGGTGGAAGTGCTCAAATTAAGGCAATGAAAAAAATTGCTGGAAAGCTTAGACTTGATCTAGCTCAATTTAGAGAGTTAGAAGCTTTCGCTAAGTTTGCTTCTGATCTTGATGAATCTACCGCTGCTCAGATAACTCGTGGTAGAAGAATGGTAGAAATATTAAAGCAAAATCAATACGTACCAATGTCAACAGAAAAACAAGTTGCAATTATTTACGCAGCTAGCCAAGGTTATCTTGATGATGTTGAACTTGAATCCGTCAAAGAGTTTGAGGTTGGTTTATTAGAACATTTCGAAACTAAACACAAAGATTGCCTAAAGGAATTGAAAAAATCAGGAGACATATCTGATGACTTGGGTAGTAAAATGAATAAAGCAATTGAGGAATTTAAAAAGAGCTTTTAAGACATGGCTAATTTAAAAAATCTTTCAGAACGTATAAAATCAGTCACTAGCATTCAGCAAGTAACAAAAGCTATGAAGATGGTTGCTGCTGCTAAGGTTAAAAAAGCGCAGGAAAAGATGGAAATATCTAGGCCATATTCAAGAAATACTCAAGAACTTATTTGCAGAGTTCTTCCTCAAATAAGTTCATCTGACGTATCTCTTGTTGAAAAAAGAGATATTAAAAATGTAGGTATGATTATAATTACTAGTGATAGAGGTTTTGCTGGTTCATTCAACTCAGGTGTTATTAGGATGGCTGAAAAAGAAATCGAAAAAATAGGAAAAGATAATGTTCAGCTATTTTGTATTGGGAAGAAATCTTCCGAATATTTTTCAAAAAGAGATTTCAATGTCAAAGAATCATTTTTTGATTTTTGGAAAGATATGAACTACGAAACAGCATCAAATATATCCAAATCATTTATAGATGCTTTTGAGAAAAATGAAATTGATGAAGTAAATGTTATTTACAATAGATTTAAAACTTTGGCATCACAGGATTTAATTATGGAAAAAGTATTACCTGTTGATTTTTCAAAGGATTACAACGTTACAAACTATAATTATGATTATGAACCAGGAAAAAAGGAAATTGTATCAACTTTAATTCCAAAGCATATTAATGTTCAAATGTGGCAACAGTTACTTGAATCATATAGTAGTGAAGAAGCTGCTCGAATGATTGCAATGGATAATGCTACTGAAAACGCAAAAGAAATTATTAAAGAATTGAAATTAGAATTTAACAAAGCTCGTCAGGCCGCAATTACTACAGAAATGCTAGAAATTGTTGGCGGTGCCGAAGCATTAGTCGATTAAGGGGACATAAAATGAATAATGAAGGTAAAATATTACAAATAACTGGTGCGGTAGTTGATGTAAAATTTGATGAAGGATATCTTCCTGAAATCATGAATGCATTAAGCATTAAAAGAAAAGATGGTAGTGACCTCGTTCTTGAAACTGCACAACATTTAGGTCAAGGAGTTGTAAGAACAATCGCTATGGATTCTACTGATGGACTTGTAAGAGGTGAGGCTGTGAAGGATTCAGGAAAGCCAATATCTGTACCTGTTGGTCAAGAAACATTAGGAAGAATGTTCGATGTATTAGGTAACCCAATTGATCAAAAAGGAGAGGTTAAAAATAAAGCAACATCCCCAATTCATAGGTCTGCACCCGCACAAGAAGATCTAACTACTTCATCAGAAATGTTTGAAACTGGTATTAAAGTTGTTGATTTAATGGAACCATATACCAGAGGTGGTAAAACTGGTTTGTTTGGTGGAGCTGGAGTAGGTAAAACTGTTCTTATTCAAGAATTGATTAGAAATATTGCTACGGAGCATGGTGGATTTTCGGTATTTGCTGGTGTTGGAGAAAGAACTAGAGAAGGTAATGACTTATACGCAGAAATGACTGAGTCAGGCGTTATAGATAAAACAGCTTTAGTCTTTGGTCAGATGAATGAACCTCCAGGAGCAAGACTTAGAGTTGGATTGAGTGCATTAACAATGGCTGAATATTTCAGAGATGATGAAGGTAGAGATGTGCTTCTATTTGTTGATAATATCTTTAGGTTTACTCAGGCCGGTTCTGAAGTGTCTGCATTGTTGGGAAGAATGCCATCAGCGGTTGGTTACCAGCCAACATTATCAACAGAAATGGGAGATCTTCAAGAAAGAATCACATCAACTAAGAAAGGGTCAATTACATCTGTACAAGCTATTTATGTTCCTGCTGATGATTTAACAGACCCTGCACCTGCAACTGCATTTGCTCACCTTGATGCAACTTCAGTTTTAGAAAGAAAAATTGCTGAACTTGGTATTTATCCTGCTATTGATCCTCTTACATCTACGTCGAGAATTCTTGATCCCAGAGTAATTGGTGATAGACATTATAATGTTGCAAGAGCTGTTCAGTCTACTTTACAGCAATACAAAGATCTTCAGGACATAATTGCAATTCTTGGTATGGATGAACTTTCAGATGATGACAAAATGGTTGTTTCAAGAGCGAGAAAAATGCAAAAGTTTATGTCTCAACCATTCTTCGTAGCTGAGCAATTTACTGGAATTGAGGGAAGATATGTAAAACTTGAAGATTCCATCGCAGGCTTTGAAGCTATCTTAAATGGTGAAGTGGATGACTTACCTGAAAATGCATTTTCATACGTAGGTTCAATCGATGAAGCTATTGAAAAAGGTAAAAAGTGAGCAAATCTTTTAAGCTAGATATTGTTACTCCTGTCAAAACATTTAGTTTTGATGATGTAACATACGCAAAATGTCCAGGAGATAAGGGATATTTTGGTATTATGAAAAATCATACTAACTCAATTATAAATCTTACCGAAGGAGTTATTTCTTTAAAGCTTGAAAAAAAGGAAGTTAGATTTTCATGTTCATATGGTATAGCTGACATAAATTCTGATCCATCTGATGATTTAGAGGACAAAGTTTTACTTCTGGTTGAAAATGCAGAAGAAATAGAGAAATAATCATTAGATTGTCGAAGATGGGTATTCGAACACATAATTGTGGGGAGTTAAGCAAAAGCGATGTAAAAAAATCCGTATCACTTGCTGGTTGGATAAACTCCGTTAGAACGCATGGACAAATTATTTTTGTTGATTTGAGAGATAGGTACGGTAAGACTCAGTTAGTTTTAAATGATGAAAGTCTATTAAAGATTGGCAAAACTCTATCAATGGAAGATGTGATTTCAATTGAAGGTATTGTTTCTCCAAGAGATAATAATCTAATTAATCCTGATTTAAGTACGGGACATATTGAAGTAATTGTTTCAAGTATCAAAGTATTAAGTAATGCAAAACCACTTCCTTTATCAATACATGATAGGGAAGCTTCTACAGAAGAACATCGATTAAAGTATAGATATTTAGAACTTAGAAATAATGATCTTCAGAAAAATTTAATCATAAGACATCAAACATCTCAGATTGTGAGAGAATTTTTATCAAATAATAATTTTTTGGAAATAGAAACTCCCGTTCTTATGAAATCTACACCAGAGGGAGCAAGAGATTATTTAGTTCCTAGCAGAGTTCATAATGGCCAATTCTACGCTCTGCCTCAATCACCACAAATGTATAAGCAGCTTTTTATGATAGCTGGACTAGATAGATATTTTCAAATAGTCAAATGTTTTAGAGATGAAGACTTAAGGTCAGATCGTCAACCTGAATTCACTCAAATTGATATTGAAATGAGCTTTGTGGATGAAGATGATGTACGAAATACAATTGAAAAATTAATTAGAGAAGTTTTTTCTAAAGTAATAAATGTAAGTATGAAAAAACCTTTTCCAATATTATCCTATTATGATGCAATTGAAAGATATGGTACTGATAAACCAGATTTAAGATTTGGTTTAGAAATCTTAGATTTCAAAGATTTAGCTGATAAATCTGGTTTTAATGCTTTTAAAAATGCGGAGGACGTTAGGTTAATTAGCGCTCCAAATGCTGATTTCTTTTCAAGGAAGGTGATAGATGAGCTTGATTCTTATGCACAATCACATGGTGCTAAAGGATTAGCTTGGTTTAAAGTTAAAGAAGGAAGTTTTGAGGGTGGTATATCAAAGTTTTTTAGTGATGATCTTCAAAAAGAAATAATTAATCAACTAAATTTAAAAGATGATACAATTTCATTTATGGTTGGTGATAAAAAAAGTAATACTCTTAATGTTTTAGGAAGAATTAGAAACCTTATTGCTGAAAAACTTGAATTAAAAGATAATTCTATATTTGAACCAGTATGGATTGTTGATTTTCCACTTTTCAGTTGGAATGAAGATTCAAAAAGGTTTGATTCAGTAAATCATCCCTTTACAGCTCCTAAAGACAAGGATATTGATAAAGTTTTAAATAACCCTGAAGAAGTTATTTCAAAAGGATATGATATTGTTATAAATGGCTATGAAGTTGCTGGTGGTTCAATAAGAATCTATGACAATGAACTACAAAGAAACATTTTTAAAATTTTAGACCTTAATGATGATGAAATCAAAGAAAAATTTGGTTTCTTCATTGACGCGCTTAAATATGGTACCCCTCCTCACGGTGGAATTGCTTTTGGCTTGGACAGGTTAGTTATGCTTCTATCTGGGGTAAATAATATTAGAGATGTTATTGCTTTCCCGAAAACAACCTCTGCTTCAGCATTGATGGAGGAAGCTCCAAGTCATGTTTCAAAAGACCAGCTTGATGAATTAGGAATAAAGGTACTTGATAGTGAAAAAGACGTTTGAAATTAAAGGTGTAGATCTAACCAATCTTTATGGTGTTGGTGATAAAAATATTTCTTTTATAGAAAAAAAGCTTCCGATTACTTTAAATATCAGAGGTAATAATATCTTTTGCCAAGGTCTTAAAAAAGATATTTTACATTTCGATTCAGTTTTAAATCAAATGATAGATTCTATTAAAAAAGGTAATAATCTTTCTACAAAGGATATTAATCAGCTTATTGCCATGAATGGTGCATTAGAAAGCAAAAATACTTCTGTTGAAAATGTTATTTTTTATGGAAAAAAAGGACCTGTTTTTCCAAGGACCGATGGACAAAAAAATCTCGTTAAAGCATTTTTAAAAAACGACATAATAATTTCTGTTGGACCAGCTGGAACAGGAAAAACTTTCTTAGCTGTAGCGTATGCACTATCTTTGCTGGAAAAGCACGAAATTGAAAAAATAATTTTTTGTAGACCTGCTGTTGAAGCTGGAGAAAATTTAGGATTTCTTCCCGGAGATTTAAAAGATAAAATTGATCCTTATTTAGCTCCACTTTATGATGCTTTGTATGAATTATTACCAAAAAATAAAATTCAAAATTTTTTAGATAGAGGCATAATTGAGATTATACCATTAGCTTATATGCGTGGAAGAACAATCAATCGTTCCGCTATGATTTTGGATGAAGCACAAAATGCTTCATCAATCCAAATGAAAATGTTTTTGACAAGATTGGGTATTGAATCAAGAGCAATTATCACTGGAGATGAATCTCAGATCGATTTACCAAAAAAATCTAATTCAGGGTTAATTGATGTACTTAAAATTTTA
>CACOSI010000012.1 GCA_902629855.1 uncultured Fidelibacterota bacterium | reverse complement strand
AATTGGTTTCTTTATTAGAGGAGCTTACTTCGTTGGTGAAGATGTTTACTTTAGTCAAAAAGCTGCTGAGGCTGCAATTCTTGGTTCAGGTTCAGCTGAGACTGTAGTTCCTGTTGACTGGGGTGCTCATGTTCAAACTGACGGAAGTTTATTTCAATGGATGTTTAAATATATTTTCTCTCCTTTATCTGCAACAATGTTTGCGTTACTTGCTTTTTTTGTTGCTTCAGCGTCTTTTAGAGCATTTAGAGCTAGAAATTTTGAAGCATCATTGTTGTTAGTTGCTGGTATAATTATTATGCTTGGAAGAGTTCCTGTTGGCAGTCTTATATCTAGTTGGACAATAATGTATATTGTAGCATTCAGTGTTGGAATAGGAATTAATTCGTATGTCAAAAACCGCAATATTGTTTTTGGATGGATTCTAGGTAGTTGTGGATTAATTACTGGATTTGGAATGACCATGGGTTGGCCAATTGATCAACCAGCGATTTTCTATTTACCAGCTTTACAAGAATGGATTTATCTTGTACCTAATTTAGCAGGTTCAAGAGCAATTTTAATTGGTATAGGACTTGGAATTGTCGCAACGAGTCTTAGATATATATTTGGTTTAGAAAAATCATATTTAGGTGAATGATGAAATTTTTAGAAGATTTAATATTAAAGCTTGGTGCAGTTGATAGAAGAGTAATCTTTGTGTTAATTGGTTTGGCTGTTCTTATTCCTTTATTAACGCCAATTAGCTTACCGGTAAGAGAAACACCTACTACTGTAAAGTTTTATGATGGAATTGAGGATATACCAAAGAATTCAAAAGTGTTAGTTTCTTTCGATTATGGTCCAAGTACTCGTCCTGAAATTCATCCAATGAATGTTGGAGTTTTACGTCATATGCTACGTAACGGTCATCAAATTTATATATCATGTTTATGGCCAGATGGAATTTATATGGCATTGGATGCTTTAGAGGAAATTACTGATGAAGATAATCCTGATAATGTATCTACGTTTGATATTAAAGAATATGAAGATTATATCTTATTGGGCTATAGACCTGGAGCTGAAGCTGTGATTAAAGGGCTAGCTAGTGATTTAAGAAAGGTATACACTGTTGATGCCAACGGAAACTTTATTGATGATATAGAAATGATGGATGGAATCAAAAATCTAAACGATTTTGCATACATTTATAGTGGATCTGCAGGTTATCCTGGAACATTTGAATGGGTAAAATATGGAGGAGATCCAACTGGAGTTCCTATGTCTTCAGGTACCACATCAGTCCAGGTAAATGAAGTTATTCCTTATGTGCAAACAGGGCAGCTAATCGGATTATTAGCTGGCATGCCTGGCGCTGCGGAATATGAAAAATTAATTAATGTACCAGGTATTGCAATTCAAGGAATGGCAGCGCAATCATTTGCCCATATTGTTATTGTGGTATTTATTGTCTTTGGGAATTTAGCATTTTTTATAAAACAACGAAGAGACAGGAAGTATTAATATGAGTTTTTCAGCAATTTTAGGAGCATGGATTGCAGCGTTTTTAACGCTTGGAATTTTCTCTTATCTTTATAGAGATAACCCATTTTATAAAATTGCTGAACACGTATTTGTGGGTGTATCCGCTGCATATGTTGCAGCAATAAGTTTTTGGACACAAATTTATCCTAATCTTTTTGGAAGATTGTTTCCAAAAGATGGCCCACTAGCTTTCACAGGTTTAGAATTTGATTTTAATCATGAGTTCAATATTCTTTATTTATTCCCATTGTTGTTGGGAGTAATGATGTTAGTAAGCGTTTTTCAGAAATTTAATTGGATGGCACGTTGGGGAATTGCATACACAGTAGCTATTGCTGCAGGTTTAAAGGCTTTTGGTTATCTAAATTCAAACGTTTTGAACCAGGTCAAAGCTAGTTCAGTAGATATATTTAGCGGTTCTTTACCATTATTTAGTTTAGGTGGAGATAGTATCTTTAATAATATTGTACTTGTTATTGGTACTTTAAGTGCGTTAATGTATTTTTATTTTTCTAAGGAGCAAACAGGAAATTTTGGAAGATTTACAAGATTAGGTATTTACTTTCTTATGGTTAGTTTCGGTGCATCCTTCGGTTTTGCTGTAATGGGTAGAATCTCACTATTAGTTGGGAGATTTAATGATCTAATTGAGTATTCCTCTGCAGATTACAATTATGCAACTTTAGGTGTTTTAGTATTTATCATAGTTACTCTTGGTTTTTGGTCTTTTCAAAATCCAGAGCGAAAGGAGAACTAGTTAGATGAATAAATCTGAAATTAGAAATGTAATAGCTAAAAGTATGCTCGCTGACGGAATGTCTCCTATAATTGATCTTGAAAAATCACATGGTTCTTGGCTCGTTGATAAAGTATCTGGTAAGGAATATCTAGATTTATTTTCAATGTTCGCTTCATTGTCAGTTGGATATAATCATCCTTACGTTTTAGAGCAATCAGAAAGACTAAAAATTGCAGCAATTAATAAACCAACTAATTCAGATGTTTATTCTCAAGAAATGGCCGAATTTGTTCAAACTTTTAACAGAGTTGCTCAACCAGAGTATTTACCAATGTCCTTTTTTATTGAAGGTGGTGGCTTAGCAGTAGAGAATGCTTTAAAGGCTGCATTTGACTGGAAAAGAAGAAAAAACTTAGAAAAAGGTAGTTCTGCTAAGGGTGATAAAGTAATTCATTTTAAACAGTGTTTTCATGGTAGAACAGGTTATACAATGTCTTTAACTGATTCTCCTGATAAGAGAAAAACAATGTATTTTCCAAAATTTGATTGGCCAAGAGTAACAAATCCTAAAATTACTTTCCCACTTGAAGATAACCTTGAACACATTATTAAACTTGAAGAAAAGGCTGTTAAGGAAATTAAGGATGCAATAAAATCTCATCCGGATAACATTGCATCGATAATTATTGAACCAATTCAGGGAGAAGGTGGTGATAATCACTTTAGGTCAGAGTTTATGCAAATGCTGAGACAGATAGCTGATGAGAATGATATAATTCTTATTTATGATGAGGTGCAAACAGGTGTTGGGGTAACTGGGAAGATGTGGGCACATCAAAACTTTGAAAATGCTAATCCAGATATAATATCCTTTGGTAAAAAAACTCAGGTTTGCGGAGTTGCAGCAAGTAAAAGGTTTGATGAGGTTGATGGGAATGTTTTTAGAGAATCATCAAGAATAAATTCTACATGGGGAGGTAGTTTGGTAGACATGGTTAGATTAACAATCTATCTCGAGCTTATTGAGAAAGAAAAACTTGTTGATAAAGCTGCTCAAACCGGTAAATATTTATTGCAAGGACTTCATGATCTTCAAAACGAATTTCCAAATTTAGTTTCCAATGCTAGAGGACAAGGATTGTATTGTGCTTTTGATTTACCTTCAAGTGAGAAAAGAGATCATTTAGCAAATCATCTTATGGATGAGGGTTCTATACTTTTAGGATCTGGTAACTATTCGATACGATTTAGGCCACATCTTAATGTTACTGAAGAAGACATAGACTTTGGTATGAACTGTTTTAGAAGAGCCTTTAAAAAGCTTTAAAATGTCAACTCTTGGAAAGCTTTTTGTTGTGGGAACACCCATAGGAAATCTTGCAGATATAACTTATCGAGCTATTGATGTTCTAAATAATGTTGAATTTATATTTGCAGAAGATACAAGAGTTTCTAAAAAACTATTAAACCATTATAGTATAGACAAAAAAATTTATAGTTATCACGATCATAGTAGAGATTCAGAGGTGGTAAATCTTATCAATATTTTAGTAGATGGAAGCAATGTGGCTTTAATTTCAGATGCTGGAACTCCAACGATTAGTGATCCTGGATATAGACTTATTAGACAATGTATTAAAAAAGGGATTGATGTTATACCTATTCCAGGTCCATCTGCAGTAACAGCGGCATTAAGTGTTGCCGGCTTACCATCTGATTCTTTTACTTTCATTGGTTTTCTTCCTCAAAAAAAAGGAAGAGTTAAAAAAATTGAACAATTAAATGATATCGAGAATACAATAATTGTTTTTGAAAGTCCTCATAGAATATTAAAAACTTTAAACCAGTTTTTAGAAATATTGGGAAATAGGCAGGTAGTAATTGGAAGAGAATTAACAAAGTTGTATGAAGAAATTATTAGAGGTAATTTAAAAGAAGTTATACAAAGAATTTCAGATAAGTCTTTGAAAGGTGAAATAGTAATTATGATAGGAAAAAATGATGACAGAATCAATTTCTAGCGGAAAATTTATTTCCGTAGAAGGAATAGACGGTTGTGGAAAAACAACTCAGGCAGAATTTATCTTTGATGGGTTAGTAGAAGCTGGTTTATCAGTAAAGCTTGTAAGAGAACCTGGTGGAGATCCGATTTCTGAATCGATTAGAAAATTACTCTTACATGCAGAAGAATCTATGTCTGACAGGGCTGAAGCTCTATTAATGATAGCCAGCAGAGCCCAACTCACTGATAAAGTTATACTTCCTCAAATGATTGATGGTAAATGGGTTGTTGCTGACAGATATGCTGATTCAACCGTTGCTTATCAGGGCGGAGGAAGAGGATTGAATGTAAATTCTTTAAGCGATATAAATCATTTTGGAACATATACTTTAAAACCAGATTTAACTTTCTTTATAGATATCTCTATTGAGGTTGCAAATAAAAGAATGTCTGTTTCTAGAGATAGAATTGAAAGTGCAGGCGATAATTTTCAACAACGAGTTAGAGATCAGTATTTAAAATTATGTGATAATGAACCAGAACGTTTTATAGTCATTAATGGTGAACAATCAATTGAAGATATTAAATTAGAAATTTGGAATCACATTAAATCTAAATTTAATTTATGAGTAGATTCAAAAAATTAATTTTCTCAACACTGTTTTTGGGAGTTTTATCTTTTTCTTTTGTACAGAGTCAGCAATTAGATATTTATAGAGAAATTGCACGATCTCAGCAGCAAATTATGACTGTCTATAAATACTTGTTAACTGAATATATTCATGAGTTAGATATTAAAGAGCTAACATCAAGAGTAATCGATTCCATGCTATCAAACTTTGACCCTTATACTGAATATTATGAGGAAAAAGATTTAGAAGATTTATCTGTTAAAACAGAAGGTGAATTTAGTGGAGTAGGTCTAGAAATTTACATGTATGAGGACCAATTAACTGTTGTTGGCCCTATTGAAGGTTCTCCGGCATCCAGATCAGGAATCTACACTGGGGATGCAATTATGAAAATTGATGGTGAACCTACTGAAGGGCTTGAGTTAAAAGATGCTACAAGTAAAATTAGAGGAGATAAAGGTACAACAGTTATTCTCACTATTAAAAAACCAGTTTCAGGAGAAATTCAGGATTATTCTATTACAAGAGATATAATAACAATTAAGGATATCCCTTATTTTGGCATGGTCAATGATAACGTTGGTTATTTAAGAATTACAAATTTTTCCCTCAACACAGCTGATGAAACCAAAAATGCAATTATTGATTTAATTACATTAGGATCTGAAAGTATAATTATAGATTTAAGAGATAACCCTGGTGGTCTTTTATCAGCTTCATTGGACATGCTTGACTTAATTTTACCCCAGAATCTTGAATTAGTTTCAACAAAGGGTAGGAAAGGAAGAAATATTAAAAATTATAAATCTAAGACCACTGCTTTAATTCCTGACGACCTTAATTTAGCTATTTTAATCAATGGCGGTAGCGCTTCAGCCAGTGAAATTGTGGCTGGTGTACTACAGGATCATGATAGAGCAGTTATCATAGGAAGTGAGTCATTTGGTAAAGGTTTGGTTCAGACTGTTATTGGAATTAGCCAAGATACTGCCTTGAAAATAACGAATTCTAAATATTTTATTCCTAGTGGACGTTCAATTCAAAAAAGAGACTTTATTGATGAAGATTTAGTAGCTAATTCAGAAGCGGATTCAGATTCTTTATTTCAAACTAAATCTGGAAGAAAAGTGTCTGGTGGTGGAGGAATTTTCCCAGATATTGAAGTAAAAGATGAAGGAGAATATCCTTTAGCATCGGCAATTTTAAGGAACGGAGCTTATTTTAAGTTTGTTCAACAAAACAGCGCCAAATATTCATCAATTGAAGAAGTTCAAAAAGATGAAGAGTTAATGATAGATTTTGAGAAGTATATCATTGAAAATAAAATTTATGGTTACGTGGATGGTCAAGATGATCTTGAAAAGGCAAAAGAAAAATTATCAAAAAATGAAGAAAAAAATCTTTTTATCAACAATGCTTTTAGTGTAATTGAAAAACAAATTGAAAAAACTCAGTCAACAATGTTTGAAAATGAGAAAAAATTAATTCAGCGAATGATTGTTGGAGAATTTGCTTTCTTTTATAATGGTTATGACGGTAGATATAAGGTATATCTTAAAGATGATAAGGTTGTTTTAAAAGCTATAGATATTTTGGAAAATCAAGGAACATACTCGTCTATTCTCACAAATGATTCAAGTACTGATATAGCTTCAAATAATAGTTAAAAATGCCTAAAAGAACTCATGCTGGAATAGCAATTGCCTCTTGTCTTAATGAAAATGGTATAAAAAAAATTTTTACTCTTTGTGGAGGACATATTTCGCCCATTTTAGTTGGTTGTGAAAAATTCAATATTGATGTTATTCAAGTAAGGGATGAGGCTTCAACAGTATTTGCAGCTGATGCAGTATCAAGACTAACAGATTCTGTTGGAGTTGCTGTTGTGACTGCAGGACCTGGAGTTACTAATACAGTTACAGCAATCAAAAATGCTCAAATGGCTCAATCACCTCTAGTTCTAATTGGAGGCGCTGCTGCAACTTTATTAAAAGGAAGAGGATCTTTACAAGATATTGATCAAGTTTCACTTTTTAAAAAATACGTCAAAAAAGTAATTTCTGTTAAAAAGGTGCGAGATATTAAACCAATAATCCAAAATGCCCTTAATGAATCAAAATCAGGCGTTCCTGGACCAATTTTCATTGAACTTCCAATAGATTTATTATACCCTGAAGAGGATATAAGAAAAGAATTTTCTGAAAAATTACCAAAAAAAGGTTTTTTTAATAAAATTCAGTATTGGTATTTAAATAAATATCTAAATGACTTGTTCTCTGAAAAAAAGTCTTCGGTTAGGATTTTTTCTCATAAAAACTTTAATTTAAATCAAAATAAAATTGATAAAGCTGCTTTAAAAATCGTTAAGGCTAAAAGACCTGTTTTTATTTGTGGTAATCAAGTCGTTCAGAATAAAGAATATCTTTCGATGTTTCGGAAGAGCCTGAAAAAGCTTGAAGTGCCAACTTTTACATCGGGAATGGCCAGAGGTTGTTTTAATAGTAAAAATGATTTCTTTTTTAAGCATAATAGAAAGCATGCATTAAAACACGCTGATGTTGTAGTTGCTTTAGGTGTTCCTTTAGATTTTAGATTGAATTATGGCTTTTCAATCAACAATAAAGCTGAATACATAGCAGTAAATAAATGCAAGAATGATTTATTTTTGAATAAAAAACCGAATATATCAATTCTGGGTGATCCAGCAATTATTATGCATGAAATAGGTAAAATTATTAACCCACCAAATTGTAAAGAATGGAAAAATGAATTAAAGGAAATCAATACAAAGAGGGAAAAAGATATTTTTATAATTAACATCAAAAATTGATTTAAATACACTTAAATATGATCCTCTGAAAGAATTATTTTTTGCCGAAGAAGTTTCTTTATTTTGAGATAAAAACTCGTAAAGAGTTAATTCTTGCCCGTTGGTTGCTTCAATATTTAATATAGCAATAGCATGATCTTCAAATTCTTCAATTTCAAATGAAATATTCTCAATCATCTCCCAACTAAAAATTGCAGAAATGTCATCCTGTTCATCCCAATTTTCAGGGTGAGGTGCATAAAATCCATTCTTATCTACCATAACCCATGAAACTAGTTTTCCTCCCCAATAAACGCATGGGGCAACCCACCATACCTGCTTAGTATCATTGGAAAATACTGACTCTTGAATGTAAGACAGTGATGGAATACACTTTTCGTAATTAATTTGATGATTAATAAAATTCATTTCATCGTCTGTAAATTGTGGACAAGCATCATCAATTGCTTTTAAAAAAGAAGGAAACTGTATTCTACTAACAGTATAGGCAAAATCTTCAGTTTCAGCCATCCACTTAACAATAAAATTTCTTAAAGATTTATTTTCTTGTTCTGTTTTATTTTTATGAGAAAGTGCCATGGGCCCTTTCTTTTTTTCTTTTTTTGGTAAATCTTTATACATGAAAAATTAATTTATGTATAAAAAAGGCTACCTGAGTAGCCTTTTTTAAATACATTTGTATGAACTAGTAAATTAAAAATTATCAAGCAGCAGCTATTTCATTAACAACTTCTAATAACTTTTCTTCTTGTTCTACTAATCCATCAGCTTCCATCATTTCTTTTAATTTTGTAGCAAGAACCTGCAAATTTTCTTTACCCAGTTTCTCTTTTACAAAATGAAGACCATTAAGAAAATATTTTGTTTGCGTATTCCCATCTTCTGCATTATTGTAAGTACTTACAGCACGTTCAAATGCAATTTGGGCGTCATCAGAATCAACGTCCCCATCTCCATCCTGATCTAATTCAAAATGTGTCATTAATCCCATTAATATAGACCCACCTTTTTGTACTTCTTCATCTGAATGATGTCCATCAAATCCGCCAGCATAAACTATAATATATGCTACGCAATCTGCTAGTGTTTTTAATTCCATTTTTTTCTCCTTTTGTTACAATTTCTAAATATAATAAATTATTAGTTACTAACCTTCTTTAATTCTATTAATCCAATCTTTTTCTTCGCTAAAATCACTTTCTAAATTATCTAAAAGAACTTCATTGTATTCATCATCCCATATTTCTACATTTCGGCAAAGATCTCAACACTTAATACAAAATCTTCATTTCCATCGAAAGAGGTTTGGATCTTATATGGAGATGGTGCTAGCGCATACAGCTTGTCAGAATTCGATACAATGTGTAGACATAATTTACCTGTCATAGCTATAGTAGGTAATGATGCTTCATGGCAACAAATTGCAAGAGAGCAAAAATCGATGTTAGGAAGTAATATTGGCACAAAATTAGATTTTACTTCTTATGAAAAAGTTGTTGAAGGGTATGGGGGCATAGGTTATCTTATTAAAAACCAAAATGAAATTGAGAGTGTTATTTTAGCTGCAAAAAAAGATGCAGCAAATGGTAATCCAGTTTTAATAAATGTTGAGTTATCTAAAACAGATTTTAGGAAAGGTTCTATATCAGTATGATGAAATGCTTTAAGATGTTAACAATTTGTATTATGGCTGTTTTCTATATAAACGTAGGGGCAAAGCATTTTGTTGATCCAGAATGGTTTTTACCCATAATGCCTCCAAATTATCCGTTACATTATGAAGCAGTTTATGTTAGTGGTTTTTTCGAAGTTTTATTTGGGTTCTTTCTAGTTCTTCCTAAAACCAGATTTTATGCGGCATGGGGTTTGATATACTTATTGATTCTAGTATTCCCAGCAAATCTTTACTTAGCCGTCACTGACGGAGCAGTTCTTGAGATAAGTAAAGAACTTGCTTGGGGAAGACTTCCTATACAATTTGTTTTTATAGGATTAGCCTATTGGCATTCTTATCAGTAACTACCGCCAGTAGTATTACTTCCGGATGCGCCTGTAATTGATATTCTTCCTGAACCACCCATTCCTTGGTGAATTGTACAGAAATAATATAAAGTAGTAGGTGCTGTTGTAGGAACAACAAACGTAAGTACATTGCCACTATATGATACTCCAGTGCTGTAAGTAGATCCTCCACCATGCGTGCCATCCATAGCAGTAGAAAGCCTAAATGGATGAGCTGAACCTGAACTGTTTGTAAAGGTATATGTCATTCCTTTTTCAAGTGAAAGGTTACCAGTTGTTACTCCATTAATTACATATTTACCTGCTGAAACGGTTACTGAAATATTTGTAGGAGGTGTAGTGCCACCACCATTGTTACCACCACCATTATTACCGCCGCCATTATTACCGCCGCCGTTATTGTTTCCGCCACCTGTATCTCCACCACCATCGTT
>CACOSI010000011.1 GCA_902629855.1 uncultured Fidelibacterota bacterium | reverse complement strand
GCTATTTTATCGGCACCAGCATTTAATGCGATTTGTATATCCTCGATTTTTCTTATTCCACCACCAACAGTAATTGGTACAAAAACATCTTCACAGGCTCTATTTATTATCTCAGTCAGACTATTTCTATCATAGTAGGCTGCAACTGCATCCATAAAAATAATTTCATCAACACCTTCATTGTAGTATTTCTTTGCTAATTCATTTGGATTACCGATTTTTCTTAACCCTTCTAAATGTATACCCTTAATTACATAATCATTTTTAATATCTAACCTTGCTATAATTCTTGTTTTATTCATTATAATCTATTTCTTGAAATTGTTTTTGATGTTGGATTTCCCAAAATTTTTTGGAATTTAAGAGCTCAATAAATAATTGATCACTTCTACCTTTTCCGAAGTAAAACTTATCTTCTTTATTTGAACTTTTTTTGATTGATTGAACCTTTTTAATTGTATCTAAAATGCTTTCATATTTGTAATCACAATGAAATATTGAATCTAGTTTTGCTCTTTTATTTTGTCTGGTACCTATATCAATAGTAGGTATATTATAGTAAGGAGCCTCTCTTATTCCTGCACTTGAATTTCCAATAATAAATTCTGATTCTTTTAAAAGTCTTAAAAAATATTCAAATCTAAGAGAGGGGAATACCTTGATATGTTTGTTAGAACCTATTTTATTTATTTCTTCCAGAATTTCTTGCGATCCTAAGTCATTATTAGGGTAAATTAAAATATAATCATTTTTACTTTTTTCTAACGCCTCAATGAAGTTGGAGGCATATTCTTTTATATTATGATATTCTGTTGTAATTGGGTGAAACATAGCAATAGAAAATTTTTGAAAGGTAATATCATAATATTTTTTTACTGCTTTCAAGCTTGGAAGACTTTTTTCATCCATTAAATCTAAGTCTGGTGATCCTAAAATAAATATTGATTTATCATACTCACCTAACTGAATAAGCCTTTTTTTTGCTCTTTCATTTGCTACTAAATGTATATGAGACATTTTTGATACAGAGTGACGTATTAATTCATCAATTGTTCCTGATAGTTCACCTCCCTCAATATGTGCTACCAAAATATTATTTAAACTACCGACAATTGCTCCAGCTAATGCTTCGACTCTATCTCCATGAATTACAATTAAATCAGGATTAATTTTCGATACATAATCTGAAAACCCATCAATAGTTTTTGACAGTGTTCTATCCATATAATCTATAGACTGATGATTGCTGAACATAAATAAATTTTTAAATCCTGATTTTACAATTTCATCTGCAGTATATCCGTAAAGGGGATTCATATGCATACCGGTTATAAAAATATGCACTTCGAATGACTTATTTTTCTGAGATATGGATAATAAAGATTTTAATTTACCATAATCTGCCCTTGTTCCAGTTAGAAAAACAATTTTCTTCATTTTTTAATATGAGACCATTTCAAATGACTATCACTTTTTATATCTTTTGCACAATATTTACCAATTATTTTTTTATAATCTTCAGCTAAAATTTCTCCTGTTCCTGGTCTCTTTACCCATAAATTTTCATTGGTAAAAACTTCACCTTTTTTGATATCTTTGATCGTAACTACTGTTGAAAATGCAAAGTCACTGGTAATTTTTTCTTCAACTGCAGGTTCTTTTTTACCTCCGCGCATTTGCCAAATAATTTTGCTTCCTTCAATTAATTCATTACAATCCTTTTCATCCATTGAGCAAACTATATCTGGACCTTTTCTTTCTTTATGGTCTGTAAAATGTCTTTCTAATATAGATGCCCCCAAAGCAACTGCACCATAGCATGCATGATTAGTTATAGTATGATCAGATAATCCATAAACATTATTTGGAAAAGATTTTGATAACTCTTTCATAGCACCTAGTCTAACTAAGTGATTTGGTGTAGGGTATAAATTTGTTGTGTGCAGTAAAGCTAATGGTACTTTTGCAGATTTAAAAATTTTAACCGCTTTTGATATGTTATTTATAGTATTCATACCTGTACTTAGAATTACAGGTTTATTAAAACGTGAAATATGTTCCAATAATGGGTAGTTATTACATTCTCCAGAACCAATTTTGTAAGCAGACACATTCATACTTTCAAGCCGGTCTGCCGCTGCTCGTGAAAAAGGTGTTGAAATAAAGATCATCCCTTTATTTTCAACATAATCTTTTAATTCATTTTCTTCTTTTTCATTTAATGAACATCGTTTCATAATTTCATAAATTGAAACGTTGGCATTTCCAGGAATTACTTTTTTTGCCAATGAGCTCATTTCATCATCAATTATATGTGTCTGATGCTTTACACATTCTGCACCAGCTCTTTGTGCAGCATCAACCATTTTCTTGGCCACTCTAAGTGATCCTTCATGATTAATTCCAATTTCTGCTATTACAAAAGGGGCATAATCAATACCTATTTTTCTATTTTGGATTTTAATATAATTATTTTTTTTCATTTTTTGATTTTAGTATTGTTTCAGCAAAAATAAAATCCTCAATGTAATCAATATCAACTTTTGAATTGATATTGTCACATACATATGGATAAACATCCTTTGTAATTATTTCGTTTTTTAGAATACTTTCACTTTTGGTTATGTATATTAAACCGTTTTCATAAACTTGTCTTTCTAAATCTTGTGATCTCTGACCTGGCATATAATTAGAAGGTTCAAAAAAATTATTTTTAATTATTCCAATTTTTCTTTCGTTAGTTGAAAACGAAGCTAAACTATTTTTTCCGGACAATTCAAATTGACTAATTGCTTCTCTTAATAAATTTTCACTTCTTAATGGATTTGTAGGTTGTAATAAAATTAGTGCATCGCATTTAATATTCTTTTTCTTGAAATGATTTATTTGATATTTTAAAACTTCTACAGTTGGAGTATTATCTTTAGCTAAATATTCTGGTCTTTCTAATATATTGACACCTTTATTTCTTGCTAATTCAATAACTTTTAAATCATTACTATTTATCCAAACCTCATTCGGTGAAAAATTATTTAAAGCATAATCAATCGAGAATTCAATTAATGGTTTACCTGCTAAAAGCTTTACGTTTTTTCCAGGCAACCTTTTTGAATTTGCCCTTGCAGGAATAATAATTTTATATATCATTAATATGCCTAAGTTTTAATTTTTAATTTTTAGAGCTATTAAGTTAATTTCAATCTTATTTAACAATAATTTTCAATTTCAATCTTATTTAACAATAATTTGAAAGAAATATTTGTAAACAATATAATTAAAACTAAATTATCTCCATGGAAAAAAAGTACTTTAAAAAACTATTAATAACACTACTATTTTTTACCAAATTATTTTCGCAGTTTTCTTCATCAGATATTGAAAGGTTAAGTTCATCACAACTTGATCAATTGAGAGATGCTTTACAGGAAAATACTAATGAGAGTATTACAACCGCTGATAATGTCGAGCCAACACCACTACAAACCATTTATATAGAATCATCTCCTGATGAAGATGCAAGTAGTTATTTTGGTTACGATTATTTTTTAAGAGACATTAATTTTTTTGATAATATTCCTACACCTCCCGATTTTAAGTTAGGGGCGGGCGACGAAATTATTTTATCATTGTGGGGTGAAACTAACTTAAGGGAAAGTTTTACACTAAATAAAGATGGAATGATTTACTACAGTAATATTGGCTTTATTAATTTGTCTAACAAAAATTTAAAAGAAGCGGAACTTTTACTAACTAACGAGTTATCAAAGATTTATTCAACTTTGAGTGGCAATAATAATTCAACCAAATTAATGGTTGAGCTTGGTAGACTTAGATCAATTAATGTATACTTTACAGGTCAAATTGTTACCCCTGGAATAAATCTTATTCATCCTTTTTCTGATGCTTTTTCCGCTATTGTTCAAGCTGGAGGGATTATTGAAAATGGTTCTTTAAGAAAAATTCAAATAATTAGACATAACAAAATTATTGCTAATATTGATTTTTATGAATTTTTTGTAAATGGGAATAATTCTTTTTCAAGTATAAGATTGCTTGATGGAGATATAATTCATATACCAGTTGTCTCAAAAAGAAATTTGATTGATGGTGAAATTGTAAATCCAGGATACTATGAGTTGTTAGAATCTGAATCATTACTTGATCTGGTAAATTATGCCGGTGGCTTAACATCAAATGCAAGTGATGAATTAATATTTAAAGATATATCTCCAATAAACATGCGTAAATCAAATGATTTAGCGACAGTTTCTTTTACGATTAATCATTCCAATTTATCTGGAATTGTATCGAACAATGGCGCTTCTCTTTCAGTATTATCGATCAGTGAAAATGAAACAGATATAATAGTTTATGGAAGAGTAAAAAGACCTGGAGAATATCCACTTCTTAAGGAAATCATTACCAAAGATAGTAAAAAAATACTCAAAGAGTCATCCTTGAAAGATATTTTAGATTTAGCTGGTGGTTTTGATGACCCAATTTTCAGTAAAACAATTGATAAAAATCTCGTTGTTTTAAGATTGAATGAAAATGATTTTTATGGAGTAGAATTTAATATTAATTATGATGATGCTGATGAATTTCAACTAGCTATTAACGATAGAATTTTTGTATATGAAAATCCAAATTATTATAATGATCTTTTCTACACTGTTCGTGGAGAAGTAAATAAGCCAGGAACTTATCCTTTAAGAGAAGGTATGACACTTGAAAATGCTTTAAAAATGTCTAATAATTTAACAGAAATAGGCTCTATAAATAGTATTACTGTTAGTAAAACTTTTGAAAGTTATAATCAGCAAGGTGAATTAACAGAGCAAAATGAGTTGGTAGGGAATATTGACCTTAATTATGAAATTGGAGATAAAGATATAATCACAATTCTTCCGAGAACAAACGTGGTTAGAGTAGATGGAAATGTTTATAATGAAGGTTTTGTATCTGTTTCGAAAAATGGTATGTTAATGTCAAAAGCAATAGAGTTAGCTGGAGGTTATATGCCATATAGTTTGAAAAAAAGTGCTTATGTTTTAAGAGCAAATGGTGAAATAGAAAAAGCTAATATTTTTAGAGGTCGAGCTAAAAAAGTTTATCCTGGTGATTCAGTTTTTGTACCAAGAGATCCTAACCCTAGTGACTTTGAAATAACAGCTTTCATTTCAGATTTATCCACTACACTTGCAAATATCGCTGCTATTCTAATTTTAGTTGATAATCAAGATTAAATCTTATGAATTCTATTATTGAAAACAACGAACTCAATTTATCAAATTTATTTTTTTTTATTTTAATCGTCATAAAAAAATATTTTAAAGCTCTTTTAATCTTACTATTTATTTTTTGTTTATATCTTTTTCTTAGAGCCCCAGCTTATTCATCATCTGTATCTTTTTACACCAATTATGATCAGACAAGTAAAATTCCTTCATCACTAGGTTTTATAAGTAGTCTAGCTGGAGGTCAATCCAATGATAGCTTAGGTTTTTCTGTTTCAGACTATATAAATTCAGATAATTTCTTCAATTTTGTCCTTGAGCATGATTATGTTATAAATGGAAGTAGTGTAAGTTTGGTTGAACATTTAGGAAAAAATTATAATAAGATATTTTCATTAAATCCCATAAGTATTCTCTCAAATATTAATAGGAATTTAAATTTATCTAACAACTTATCAGAATATGATAAAAAATTATCTTATGCTAAAGGGAAACTTCAATCTGAAATGTCTCACAATGAGGATCAAGAAACATTCCTGCATACAATATCATTTATAGCAGTAAATGATTCTGAATTATCAAAGCAAGTTGTCGAAAAAATGTTTGAATCTATAATAAGCTATTCAAATGAAATTACTAATATTAAAGGGGCAGAAAAGGAAGCTTTCATTGAAAGTCGTCTTTTAGAAGTAAAAAAAGAATTAAATGACTCAGAAAATGAACTTTTATTATTTTTGGAAAATAACAAAGCTATTGATTCTCCTAGTCTTATCTTACAGCGCGAAAGACTTGAACGAAAAATTCTTTTACATAACCAATTATTCATTAGCTTATCTGACCAATTAGAAATTGCAAAAATTGATGCTAAAGACAATACATCTTCAGTTTTCTTGCTTGACGCTCCAAGTACATCTGCATATAAACCTGGAAGAGGCTTTTTAGAAAAAATATTTTTGATTACGATTATATTTTTAACTCCAGCTCTTACTTACGAATTTTACATTAATAGAGATAGGTTATATCCCTAATTACTAATTTTTTATGAAAGTAAGTATTATTACTACGAGTTTTAATTCGGAATCAACCATCTTGGATACAATTCTTTCTGTGAATAATCAAACATACAAAAATATTGAGCATGTTATAATTGATGGTGGATCAACTGATAATACTCTAGATATTATTAATGCAAATAAGTCTAAAAGTGCAATTCTAATATCCGAGCGAGATAATGGTTGTTATGATGCTTTTAACAAGGGAATAAAAAATAGCAATGGAGATATAATTGGATTTCTTCATTCTGATGATATTTTTTATTCAGATGATATTATAGAAAAGTTATGTCAAAGTATTGGCGAGGCACCTGGCATATATGGAGATCTTATTTACACTAATCAGAATAACATCAATGATAAAATAAGATTATGGAAATCTAGAAAATTTAATAAAAAAAACTTTTATTTAGGGTGGATGATTGCTCATCCAACAATGTATTTGAGAAAAGAAATCTATGAGATTTATGGTGGTTACAGTCTCAAATTCCCCATTGCTGCTGATTACGAATTTATGGTAAGAGTATTATTTAAACATAATATTCAATGCAAATATTTGCCTGAAATAGTAACTAGAATGAGGGAGGGTGGACAAAGTAGTAATAATTTTAAAGATAGACTGAAAGCTCAAGTTGAATGTTGGTATGCATGGAAAAATAATGATTTAGGTTTTTTCCCAATTTGGACTTTATTAAAACCAATCTCAAAAATTAATCAGTGGTTTCTTCATTAAGCGCGAGCTTTTTCCTAATTTCAGTTGCAGAAATTTTTTTTATATCTTTCGGAGGTTTATGTTCAATAATTTCATATCCTACACCGCGGCCATAGTTAATAGATTCTATATCTGGGATAACGATCACTTTCACTCTGTTTAGCTTAATTAAATCATCCAATTCTTTTTCAACATTTTTTTTGACATCAATTGGGTTATAGGGATTATCATCGCTTTTACTAACTTCTCTTACACATATTAATACATTTTTTCCTTCATCTAATCTTTGATTGATAAGCCATCTATGACCATCATGCCATGGCTGCCATCTACCGATAAACATTGAGTATTTCATTTAAACTTTCCTTAGGTGTATCATTCGTTGTATCTATATCCAAAAAATTGTGTAAAGGTTTTTCATATTCTTTTACAAAAAAATGTTCTCGTCCTCTTATTTCAGATGTATGTAAATATACTTCTAAAACATTAAACTTTTCTTTGAATTCTTCTCTCAATTCTCTGTATGGCGATACTAGAGAAATAATCGGTGTATAATTTTTATTTATCAAATATGCCGCAATGCTCATTCCTAATCTTATATTTGCATACCTACCTTTTTTTGAATAATCTTTGTTTTGAAATAAATCTCTCAAATCATCTCCGTCAATTGTAAAAAATAAATCGCTTTCATTATTATTTGATAATTCTTTTGATAGAAGATTAGCTAAAGTTGTTTTTCCACTTGCAGGTTGGCCCGTAAGCCAGATAGCATCATATTTTTTTTGTTTTGGGTTCATTTTTTAGTTCTAAATTTTAAATGATTTAGGAAAATACTTGAGTTATTTAAGAAGTCAAAGTAGTTTAATCAGATTTTGGGCCCATAGCTCAATTGGTTAGAGCAACGGACTCATAATCCGCAGGTTCGGGGTTCAAGTCCCTGTGGGCCCACAGTAAAGTTTCGTTAAATTTATTAATATATTTTTTTTATCAACCTATGTGTTAAATTATTTACAAGTATTATTTTTAAAGGAGAATATAAATTATGAAAAAAGCTGTTGTTATGGGTGCAGGTGGATTTATTGGTAGCCACATGGTTAAAAGATTAAAAAATGAAGGTTTTTGGGTTAGAGGAGTTGATTTAAAACATACAGAATTTTCAGAAACAGAAGCTGATGATTTTGTAATTGGTGATTTGAGAGATCCAATAGTTGTAAGTAATGTTATAAATCAAGATATGGACCTAGTTTATCAATTTGCAGCCGATATGGGTGGTGCCGGATATATTTTTACTGGAGATAATGATGCAAATGTTATGCACAATTCTGGATTAATAAATTTAAATGTAGTTCATGAATCTGTTAAAAAGCAGGTAAAAAAAGTGTTTTATTCTTCCTCAGCATGTATGTATCCAGCTTATAATCAAGAGGATCCTGATAATCCAATGTGTTCAGAGGATAGTGCTTATCCTGCTGCTCCGGATAGTGAATATGGTTGGGAAAAATTATTTAGCGAGAGATTGTATATGGCATTCGCTAGAAATTATGGTTTGAATGTAAGAATAGGAAGATTTCATAATATTTTTGGCCCAGATGGGACATGGGATGGAGGTAAAGAAAAGGCACCTGCTGCAATGTGCAGAAAGGCAATTTTAGCAGGCAACGACTCCTCATTAGAAGTTTGGGGCGATGGATTACAGACTAGATCGTTCCTATACATTGATGAATGTATCGAAGCCGTTCAAAGGTTAATGGATTCAGATTTTACCGACCCTATAAATATTGGTTCTGAAGAAATGGTCCAAATTAACGAACTTGCTCAAATTGCTATAGATCTATCAGGTAAAAATATATCAATTGAGAATTTACAAGGTGATGATTTTGAAAAAAAATATGGTTTTCCAGTCCCTGAAGGTGTGAGAGGTAGAAATTCAGATAACAAATTATTTCGAGAAAAAATTGGATGGGAACCAAATTATCCATTAGTAGAGGGAATGAAACACACTTTTGAATGGATTAAAAGCCAAGCAGAAAAGTAATTAAATTATTTTTTTATGAAAGGATCTCATTCCTATATATCAAATCCTTTAAATGAAGATATTTATATAAATATCAACGGTGAGTTATTTCATAGATCTGAAGCTAAAATATCAGTATTTGATAGTGGATTTCTACTTGGAGATGGGGTTTGGGAAGGAATACGATTGCATAAGTCTCAGCTTATTTTCATTGACGACCATATTGATAGAATATTTAATAGCGCTAGCGGTATTTCACTTAAAATTCCTTTATCAAAAGAAGACATAATATCAGAAATAAAGAAAGTACTATCAAAGAATTCAATGACCAACGATGTTCATATTAGACTTATTATATCAAGAGGAGATAAAATTACTCCATATCAAAATCCGAAAGCGAATGTGGGACCCATTAATTTTGTTATTATTCCAGAACATAAAAAAACAAGCCCTGAAACATACTCTGAAGGAATATCTATTGGAAGAGTAAATATAATTAGACCCGCTAAGAACATTTTGAATACACATTACAATACTTTGAGCAAATTAAATTGTATCTTAGCAAGTATTGAAGCAAATAATTTGGGTTTTGATGAAGGTATTATGAATGATCCACATGGTAACGTTAGTACATGTAATTCAACAAATCTTTTTTTCATAAAGGATAATGAAGTTTGGACATCAGCTGGAGAATATTGTTTAAATGGTATTACTAGAGGAAAAACAATTATGATTTGTCAGTCAAACGATATTCCTATTTTAGAAAAGGACTTTATTTTTGATGATATAATAGATTGTGATGAAGCCTTTGTCACAGGTACTTTTGCTGGAATCATTCCAGTCTCAAAAATAGAAAGCAGAAATTTGAAATCGACAAATGCTGATTCTTTAGTAAATCAAATAAGACTTTTGTATAACAAACATATTCAAGAAAACATTTATTAAGAATGATAGTAGCTTGTTGGTCTGGACCTAGAAATATTTCCACTGCACTCATGAGATCATGGTCATCTAGAAAAGATACATATGTAACTGATGAACCATTTTATGCTTACTACTTAAAAAAGACTCAAATCGATCACCCAATGCATGAAAAGATAATCAATCATTATTTTTCAGATTATGATAAAATTGTTAATCAATTAATAAGTGAGGTGCCTAATCAAAAAATTATTTGGTATCAAAAGCATATGGCACATCATTTAATTGACTTTACTAAAATAGATTGGATAAAAAAATGTGAAAATTGCATTTTGTTAAGACATCCAAAAGAGGTTATAAGTTCTTATACAGCTAAAAATAAGTTAAATAGTATTACAGAATTGGGCTACCCACAGCAGTTTAAAATTGCAAAGTTTTTAAAAGAATCAAATCAAAGGTTTAAGATTATAGATTCGGCAGATTTACTCAAAAATCCTAAAAAAGTACTACTTGACTGGTGCGAAAGCATCAATATTAAATTTGATGAATCAATGCTTAGATGGAAAAAAGGGAGTCATCCTAATGACGGTATTTGGTGGCAACATTGGTACAACAATGTAATAGAAACTACAGGATTTGAAAAATATCAAAAAAAGGATATTAGCATTGAGAATGAATATGATTCTATTTATAATGATTCAATGGAGTATTATAATTATTTAAAAGGTTTCAAATGAATTCTTTATTTAAATTATGGAAACAACCTTCTTGGATTAAATGGATTGTTTATTTGGCTATAGTTTACATTCTATTTTTGATTAAAGAAGCTTTTGCTATTGTCCTGTGGTTTCTTTTTTGTATCATTTTATATTATATCATTTTTGCTAATAACATATTTAAAACAAGGACTTATTATGAGAAAAATAATTTTTAGTGTATTAGTATGTACATTTCTATTTTGTCAAGAAAATAGACCTCACGGAAATCAATATGAACTGCCAGAATTAACTCCAAATAACCTTTTAATAGGAAGTTTAAACGAAAATCGATCGTCATATAGAGTATCATTTTATGATATTAACATCGATTTTGACATTGAGAAAAAATCGTTGGATGGTTTTGTAACAATTAAAGCTGAAAGCATAAGAGATTTAAATAAGCTACAGATTGACTTAGCTGAGAACTTAAGTATTAAAAAAGTAACTTATGCAAATCAGGAGTTATCTTTCTCAAGAGAGTTCGATGCAGTATTAATCGATTTTGTTTCAACTATTAAAAAAGGCAGTATTTTTGAGTTTACAGTTTTTTATCATGGGGTTCCCCAGAGCGCTGATAATCCTCCATGGGCTGGTGGATTTACATGGTCAAAAGATAAAGAAGGGCGAGATTGGATTGCAGTTTCTTGTGAGGGTGAGGGTGCACGAATATGGTGGCCTAATAAAGACCATATTACAACAGAAGGTGATAGTGTAAGAATGGTGTACACAGTTCCATCGAATATGGTAGCAGTTGGTAATGGTACATTAAGAAATGTAATTACTAATGATGATAAATCTTCTTTCGAATGGTTTGTTAGTAACCCAATAAATAATTACAATATTTCAGTTCAAATTGGAAATTACGTAGCTGTTCAAGATACCTTTATTAAAGATAATACCATTCATAATATGAATCATTACGTCCTAGATTATAATGAAGAGCTTGCTTCAAATTATTTTACTCAATCAAAAGAAGTTATAAGATTTTATGAAAAATACTTTGGCGATTATCAATGGTACGAAGATGGCTATAAGTTAATTGAAGTACCATACTTAGGAATGGAACATCAATCCGCAGTAACTTATGGTAATGGATTTAGTATTTATAATGGAGTAAGAAGTAAAAGTTGGCCTATGTACGGTGTGATAGACCCTTTGATTATTCACGAAACAGGGCATGAATGGTTTGGTAATAGCGTTACAGCATCAGATCCAACACATATATGGATTCATGAAGGATTGCAGGTATATTCAGAATCAATATATTTTGAAGACAAGTTTGACAGCTATGAAGTTGGAGTTCATTATTTAAATACTCTTAAAAATAGAATTGTTAACGAAATACCTATAGTTGGTAGAGAAAATGAAAATCATTGGGCCCTGCATGGTGATACTTATATGAAAGGTGCATGGGTAATGCATACTTTAAGAAGTGTAATTAATAATGATGAAGTTTGGTTTCAAATTTTAAAAGAGTTTATGATTGAAAATGCAAAAGGATTTGCAAATACAGGTGATTTTTTTGCAAAAGTTGCTGAAAAAACAAACCAGGA
>CACOSI010000010.1 GCA_902629855.1 uncultured Fidelibacterota bacterium | reverse complement strand
TTAAGCTCTTTTGAAAAAGACATCGTAACTGTAAATATCATTAAAGGGCTTGTGATGGATAGTGTCACAAATGCAAACTCTGGTCACCCAGGTGGACCAATGTCTTTAGCTGACTTTACATATATTTTATATTCCGAATTTTTAAATTTTAATCCTTCAGACCCTAATTGGTCAAACAGAGATCGAGTTGTCTTATCTGTTGGACATGCTTGTATGATACTTTATTCAATGCTTTTTTTAAGTGACTTTTTAGATATTCAGGATTTGAAAGATTTTAGAAAAATTAATAGTAAAACCCCTGGTCATCCTGAAATTGAGACGCCAGGAGTTGATGCAAATACCGGTCCTTTAGGCCAAGGAGTTGGTATGGGTGTAGGTTTAGCATTGGCCGAAAATATTTTATCTTCAAAGTCAAATACTAACAAAAAGAGATTTACATATGTTCTTGCTGGAGATGGAGATCTTCAAGAACCAATCGCATTGAGCGCCAGCACACTTGCTGGTCATTGGAAATTATCAAAGTTGATAATGTTTTATGATAAGAATGATATACAAATTGCTGGAGAAACTTCGAGAGTCGATTCAACTAATTATATTGATTTGTACAAATCAATGGGATGGCATGTTCAAGAAATTGATGGCCATAATCACAAACAAATTAGATCTGCTATAAAAAATGCTCAGGAAAGTGATTTACCAAGTATAATAATTGGTAAAACTACCATAGCGAATGGAAGTTATAGTTTAGAAAATAGCCCGAGTTCACACGGCTCGCCGTTTTCAGAAGATGAAATAGTAAAGTCTAAAAATAAAATGAATTTACCTACTGATAAAAAATTTTATTGTCCAAAAGAAATAAAAAGTCATTTTCAAAGAAATTTTGAAAATCTCAAAAAAAATGTAGTTGAAACTGATAATTCGTTTCAAAAAAATGAAATTAATCACAAATATAATATTTCTGAAATGGAGATACCAAATTTTGGGAGAGAACTAATTGCTACAAGGAAAGCATTTGGAATGTGTTTAGATGAACTAGCATTGAGATTTGAAAATATAATTGGAGGGTCAGCAGACTTAGATGGTTCAAATTGTACAACAAATTTTGTTAAAACATATGGAGATTATAGTTATCAAAATCCAAATGGAAGAAATTTAGCTTTTGGAGTAAGAGAGTTTCCTATGGCAACAATAATGAATGGGATTGCATTGTATGGAAAACACTTTCCGTTCGGTGGAACGTTTTTAGTTTTCAGTGACTACATGAGGTCAGCAATACGTCTGTCAGCAATTCAAGAATTACATGTTCTATATGAGTTTACTCACGATTCAATTTTCGTTGGTGAAGATGGACCTACTCACCAACCTATTGAACAAACAATGTCATTAAGACAAATTCCTAACCTATTTGTTCATAGACCTGCAGATGCATTAGAAACATTTTTCTGTTCTCAACTTATCATGCAAGAAAAAAATAACCCTCATGCAATTCTTCTTACTAGACAAAAACTACCTCACATAGAGATGAGTCCAGAAGAAATTAAAAAAGGAGTTAAAAAAGGTGCATATATTGTTAAGAATGAAAAAAATCCTGATGCAATTATCTTTTCTTCAGGTTCTGAACTCCATTTAGCTTTAGAAGTTGCAAATATGATTGATAAAAAGATTATTGTTATAAATGTACCATGTTGGGAAATTTTTGAAAAACAGAATTATGATTATAAAGATAGCATTCTTATTAATGATTGTAAAAAAAGGATTTCAATTGAAGCTGGAAGTAAACAAGGTTGGGAAAGATTTACAGGCAGACATGGTTTAAATATTGGAATTGATAGCTTTGGATATTCTGCACCTGGGAATGATGTAGCAAAAAAATTAGGTTTTACTGCTGAGAAAATTAAAAAACAAATTGAGGATTATTTATAATGAAAAAAGAAATTGTCTTAGCAACTGATCATGCAGGTTTTGACCTGAAAGAGAATTTGAAAAGATATTTAATTGATAATGACTTTCATATAAAAGATTTTGGTGCTCATAAAAATGATAGTAAAGATGACTATCCAGATTTTATTATGCCAGCAGCTGAATATATCTCAAATAATGAAGCTATTGGAATTATCTTTGGGGGATCAGGGCAAGGTGAAGCAATGGCAGCTAACAGATTTAAAGGTATTAGGGCAGCAGTATTTTATGGTGGACCTGAAGAGATAGTAAAGCTCTCGAGATTACATAATAATGCTAATATTTTATCTATTGCTGCTAGGTTTGTATCCTTTGAAGAAACAATTAAAGTGGTAAATTTATGGCTTTCAGTTGATTTTGAAGAAGGAAGGCATCTGAAAAGAATCAATAAACTAGACTCTTAGATCCGCTACTATTAGACTTAAAAGTAATGGAAAATAGAAAATCGATGTTTTAAAAATTAAATCTGCATTTTTATAAGACTGTTCTAAAATAAATGGTAAACATAAAAGCATATACACATTACTTAGAAAATAAGCTCCAACAAGATAAAGTCTTCCTGAAACTCCAAAAAAGAAAGGTAATGTGGAGACTGGGATCAAAATTAAAGCATGTAAAAAAATATGAACGACTGTTCGTTTTACTCCACCGTTAATACTCGGTAGCATTTTAAATCCACCCTTTTCATAATCATCCTTATGCATAAAAGCGATAGAGTAGAAATGAGGGTGTTGCCAAAAAAACAAAATTAAAAACAATGCAATTCCTCCTAATTCAACTTGTCCTGTTGCTGCTGTCCAACCTCCTAAGGGAGGTATTGCACCAGGTATAGCTCCAACTGAAGTATTGAGCCATGAAATTTGTTTTAATGGAGTATAAATAAATAAATAAAGAGTTATTGTTACAAATGAAAGAATTGTTGTTATAAGATTCACTTTAAGGTATAAAATAGATAATCCAGATATAATCAAAATAACACCTAGAAGTAAAGCATACGTTCTAGAAATTTTTTTTGTTGGGAGAACTCGATGTTTAGTTCTTTCCATTTTAGAGTCATTATCTATTTCAAGGAAATTATTTAAAACAGAAGCACCAGTTGATGACATTAATGTTCCAGCTATTGTGAAAACCAACAAATCATAAACTATAGAACCATTTGATCCTAAATAAAATCCTATTATTGTTGTCATAAGTACAAGAAAACCAATACGTACTTTTGTTAATTCAATTAAATTTTTGATCATATTACATTTGATTGATTAGTGTAACTATATCTGACTGCATTTCAAAAATATTAACATCAACTGTTCCTTCATAATATTTTCTTATCTGATTATTTTGATCAACTAATATTAATCTTGTTGAATGCCCTGCTGGTAATAATTTTGCAGATAGAAAAAAGCCTTTCTCTGACAAATTAATTATATCAATTATGTTTCCCCTAGCAAAGAACCAATTATTTTTCTTACTATATTTTTTTTGATAGTCATTAAGGATTTCAAGAGAATCAAAATCAGGATCTGTTGTTATAGATAGAAATTGGATATCATTTGATTGAGCAAATCTTTCTTGAAGAAGACTTAGATTTTCTGACATAATCAAACATGCATCTTCGCATTGAGTAAACATAAAATTTACAATTGTGATTTTGTTATTCAAGATGGAAGAAGTGACTTCTTCCCCATCAAAATTTGTCAATGAGAAGTTTGGTACCTTGCCAATTACACCAATATTATTTATACGAGAATTTGTTGCCTTATCAATTACAAAAAGTCCAACGAATCCTAATGAAATAATTACAAAAAAAAGTAATATTATTCTTTTACTAAGCTTGCTCATATTGAAGGCTATTATACAATATAATTATTATTCCTACAAGCCAAGATGAACCCCAGGTATGAAAAAGCCTAGTGAGTTGAGGTAACTCAAAGAAGATCATTAATTCCCCAAGAAATATCTGAATTATTATCATTACAAGAATGAAATATACTAATTGCTTTGATAATCCTAAATTATCTCTTCTAAATAAAAAACATAAGTATAAGCTTAAAAACAATAGAGAAAATCCTAGTACAGTATGTAAATATTTATAATTATTTAAAGAACTCAAAAGTTCACCTTTAGAAAATAATGGGTTATCAACAGCAATTAATTCAAGGTTTGTACGAATTCCAGTTCCTAAGAGAATTTCTATAACAATTACTATCCATAATGTAATCAAGCTAAATGATATTTTCTTTGATAAAAAAACATTAGAAAATGAATCATTGTTCTCAATTTTATAACCCTCAATACATAAATAACTTAAAACAGAAACAAGAAATAACGCTAAAATCATATGAAGACTAACAATAAAAGGATTTAATACTGAAGATACAACTATTGCACCTAACCCGCCATTTGCACCAACAAGAAATAAAGCTAATAATGAATTAAATAATATTTTTTTATTCTTTCTTATATAAATAATTGCAATCATGGTCATGGCAACAATAGATAATCCTACAATAACTCCAAGCAGACGATTTCCGTATTCAATCCAAGCAAGGACAATATTAAATGACGACGGATCTATATATTCTGGAATTTGACTAATATTTGTTGGAGGTATCCATCTCCCAAAGCATTTTGGCCAATCGGGACACCCTAGACCTGAACCCGATACTCTTACTAAGCCACCTACAAAGATTAATAGATATGATAAAGCAGTTGAGACAACTGCAGATTGAAAAAATAATTTATTCATCTAGTGATGGTCATCATCTCCGTGATGAATATCATCATGGCTATCTACAGGATATCCATGTGTATCAGTTAAAGGAAGTTGAGCATAAAAAGGTGCTCTTTTTGTTATAGGTTCTTTGGTTTCTGGATTAAATCCAAGCGCACCTCTAAATTCAGTATCTATCATTGTAATTACTACAAAAATTCCAAAAAACATTAAAGACATTAAAAATAAAACTAAGTTTTTTTTATCATCCCATAATAAATGCATAAAGAAAAAAGCTACCAAACTAGCTTTAACTGTTGCAACAAACATTGCTAAGACAATATTAAACGAACCAAGATCTATGTAGGACACCCAAACTGTAACTCCAGATAAAAAGAATAAGCATGAAGCTATAACAAGATATGTTCTTAGTGGCGTTATGTGGTGATCAGACATGCATTATCCTATCAGGTAAAATAGTGGAAATAAATAAATCCAAATTAGGTCAACAAGGTGCCAAAAAATACCTATCATTTCCATTGGTGTGTAATATTTATGATGTATCTTTCCTCTTGCTGTGCTGTATATAAGCCATGCAATTAAACCCATTCCAATTGCTACATGAAGACCATGAAGTCCAGTCATAACAAAATAAATACTAAAAAAGATGTGAGGATTATTCATGGTTTTATAAAATCTATTTGTTTCTGCATCAAAATAAACATTTTTTGTTCTTGTATATAAATCAATTTTATCTTGGTCTTTAATTACTTCAACTACTTCAGGCCCCATGTATGAATAATACTTTCCTGGTAATTGTCCAACCTCATATTTATGATGATATTCTTGATACTTAACTCCAAGGAATGCTAAAGCAAAGACAAATGTTGCAGTGAGCATGAAAATAGAAAGTTTTTTTAAGTTTTTTTGAATTGCCCATATTGCAAGAGCCATTGTCAAAGAACTGGTAATAAGAACAACCGTATTTAATAACCCTTTATTAACATCAAGTAACTTATGAACACCAACAAACATGTCTGGATACCATGATCTATAAACAATATAAGCTACAAAAAGACCAGCAAATGTTAAAACTTCAGTTAAAATGAAAGCCCACATTCCAAATTTTGAAGTTTCATACTGCTGTTCTACATCATGAAAATGGTGTTGAAAAAAACTTGGAGATGAGTTATCGTGACTCATTTTTTGTAGGTTTTCTCTACAATAACTTTATCATAATCATATGGTCCATGTTCAAAAACGGGATCTGTTTCAAAATTATGAGGATGAGGTGGAGATGACGTATGTGTCCATTCAAGTGACATTCCTCCCCAAGGATTAGATCCAGGATCAACTTTATTCCTTTTCATAAATGACCAAAATAGATTTACTATTGCAAAAAATATTGAAAATCCAAGTATTCCTGACCAAAAAGTTGAATAAGAATGTAGTTCAACAAATTGTTCAGAATATGTTGCATACCTTCTTGGCATTCCTCTTAGACCAAGAAGAAATTGAGGGAAAAATGTTCCATTGAATCCTAAAAATACACCAAAAGCACATATATTAGCTATTGTTTGATTATACATTGTTCCAAAAGACTTCGGCCACCAATGATGAAGTCCACCGAGAAATGCAACAATTGTTCCACCTTGCATGACGTAATGAAAATGTGCTACAACAAAGTAAGTATCATGTAAATGTATATCTAATGCAACTGCACCAAGAAAAATACCTGTCAAACCACCGATTGTAAATAAAAATAAAAACGACAAAGCGTAAATCATTGGCGGCGTAAAAGAAACTTGTCCTTTATACATAGTTAAAATCCAACTAAAAATCTTAACCCCAGTAGGAATTCCAACAAAATAAGTAATAAAAGAAAAGACTATCTGTGAGAAAACAGATTGCCCTGAAGTAAACATGTGGTGTCCCCAAACAAGGAAACCAATAAAAGCAATTGATAATGTTGAATATGCAATAAATTTATAACCCCAGATTTTCTTACGAGAATGTACTGGAATAATTTCACTAATAATTCCAAAAGCAGGAAGAATCATAATATAAACTGCTGGATGAGAGTAGAACCAAAAGAAATGTTGATATAGTACCGGATCTCCTCCTAAAGCAGGATCAAAAATTCCGATTCCTAAAAATCTTTCAAGCATAAGAAGAACCATTGTTATTGCAAGTACTGGAGTTGCTGTAATTTGCACAAGCGAGGTACCATATAATGCCCAAACGAAAAGTGGTAATTTATACCATGTTAAGCCTGGTATTCTCATTTTGTGCACAGTAGCAATGAAATTAAGTCCTGTTAAAATTGATGAAAAACCAATAATGAAAATTCCCAAAGTCATTGGAACAACATTGGAAGAGCTTTGCGTTGAATAAGGAGTATAAAATGTCCAACCAGTGTCTACTCCTCCATTCACAATTGTGTACAAAGCAAATAATGCTCCAAATGAATAGATGTAAAAACTTGCTAAATTAAGTCTGGGAAAAGCTACATCTTTAGCTCCAACCATCAATGGTAGTAAAATATTTCCCAACGCACCAGGAATTGCAGGAATAATAAATAAGAAAATCATTATAGCTCCATGCAATGTATATATATTATTATACTGTTCGCTCGAAATAAAATCATTACCAGGGGCAGCTAGCTCAAGTCTCATACCCAGAGCTAATAGTCCTCCCATGAAAAAAAATAGGATACCACTTACAAGATACATTAAACCAATTCTTTTATGATCTAAGGTAAGCAACCATGACATTATACCTTTAGGATGCGTTAAATAATTCTGTTTTACGTTTTCAATCATAATAACCTTTTAATTTACCATTAAATTTGAGAATCTCCGTCCAATGATTTTATATATGCAATTAATGCGTCAAGTTCACGGTCATTGAGAAGCCCTTGATATGTTGGCATAACTCCTTGATAACCAGCAACTATTTGTGTTTGTGGTTCTAGTATAGAGCTTCGGACATAATTGTCATCAATTACAGAGGAAGTACCATCATCAAAAACTCTCTCCTGTTCATACATTTGACTGGTTTGTAAAAAAGAAGGACCTACAAGTGCGGAACCGTCTTCAGTATGACAAGTATTACATGCTTTTTGGGTATATAACCTTGCTCCTAATTCATCAAGTGGAATGCTGTCATCATCTGCACCTAACTCTGATGCCCATTCTTCATATTGAGCTGGCTTCATAACAATAACTTGAGCTCCCATAGCAGAATGACCTGTTCCGCAATATTCTGTACAGAAAATATCATAAACACCTTCTTTAGTTGCATCAAACCACATAACATTATATCTATTAGGAAGACAGTCCATCTTACTTCTCATAACAGGAATGAAAAAACTATGCAGAACATCTTTAGATGATAAGACTAATTTTACCGGCGTATTTGATGGAACTACTAATTCGTTCAAAGTTTGACCACCATCTGGATAATCAAAAGTCCAAAACCAGCTAACTCCTGTAACTTTAATTTCAATCGCATCATCAGGAACAATAACCATCTTTAAATATGACCTTATTCCCCAAACAAAAGTGATTGAAACTAAAATTAATGGAATAATAAAAAATAATGATTCTAATAAATTACTATGATCCTTGCTGCTAGTAAGTCTTAAAGGTTCATCTTTTCTTGCTCGATATTTAATAGACAAATAAACCATTCCAATTACAACAATTAAAAATAAAACAAGTGATGAGTAAAAAATAAAATAGAATAGATTATCTATATCACTTGCAAAAGTGGAAACTTGCTTTGGAAAGAAAAATTCTGTCAACCAATCAAACATTAATTACCCTTATCAAATAGATGTTTATCTTTTTTCCAATATCCTGCTATCATTATGCAGAGAAAAATGATAGTAAATATACCTCCTAAACGCATAACATTGGTAGCAAAAATTGTGTAGGTATTCTTATATGGATCATAATGATAACAATACAAAATTATCTTATCTAAAGTGCTACCAACTTTACCTTCAGATGCCTCCAAAATTCCAAGCTTCAAGTCTTTATTAGGAAACTCAATTCCATAAAGATACCTTGAAATTTTACCTTCTGATCCAAGCAATGTAATAGCAGCCGGATGCATATATTCATCTCTCTGTTCGTCATAATAATAAATGTAGCCAATACTGTCTGCAATTCTTTTAATACTTTCCTGACTACCTGTAAGAAAGTGCCAATTTTTTTCAACATTTTGTAAACCATAACCCTTGATATAATTTTTCTTCTTTTGATTAGCAAAAAGAGTTTTCTCGTTTGGATTAATATCAATTGTAATTATTTGATAATCATCACCAGAATTTAGCGTTAAATTTTTTATTGATTCTGCTAAGCCATTTAAAACAAGTGTACAAAGCATAGGGCATTCAAAATAATTTAAAGTTAAAATTGTAGGAATTTCATTATCAAATAAGGAACCTATTTCAATGATTTCACCGCTTTCATCTACAAATTTTTCTTCTAAGGGAATGTACCCGCCTAGATTTTCAATAATATCGATTGGTCTTTCGCTTGGAAAATTTTCTTTCAATTGTTGTGGGAAAATAAAACTAATTATAAAGATAATTGATGCTATGAAATAATTACTTTTGTTCATTTAGCATTAACTCTTTAGATCTTTCAATCGGAATTTGATATTTATCTTCTTCTAATTCTTTATAGTTATTTAAGTTATCTTTTTCAAATTCTCTTAGTTCATTAAGCTTCATCGGCTTTCTACTCAACTTAAAATCATAAGTAGCTGAATCCATAACTCTTATGTAATACTCGTACAATAGCAAAAGAGTAATTAGTACAGTCACGATGAATAGTAACCCACCAATCAAAACAGGCTTTACTGGTATATCTTGTCTTTCATATCCTTCATTATTATTCATTAGTGATTCCTATGGTTAATTGAATGTACAAGTTCGGTATCATTAAGAGGAACTAGATTGGATCTAGTAGTTATAAATTTAAAACCCCCAACAAATATTAATGCAAAGCTTATCATAGTAAATAAATCATACAGTCCAAAGTGAAAATTAGTTTTGTGTACTGTTGGCATTATTATAAAGTTAATGTCGATATAGTGCATAAATAAAATCCATATTGTCATTACTTGCAGTAGTCTGATATTTCTTTTTGATCCTCTAAATATTAGTATAAAAAAAGGAATAAAAAATTTACCAACTATCAATAATACACTTATTATTTTCCATGATCCAATCCATCGATGTAAATACCAAATAGTTTCTTCAGGAATATTACTATACCAAATGAAATAAAATTGCGCTCCAGCTATATAACAATAGAAAACAGTGAAAGCGAAAAGATACTTACCTAAATCGTGAAAATGTTCTGTTGAAACTATACCTTTGAGGTATCCTTGATCTTGCATTCTTATTATAGTGAAAGTTAAAAATGCTAAAAATGCAAGAAAAGCTCCTGCAAATGTATATACACCAAACATTGTTGAGTACCAATGAGGGTCAAGGCTCATATGCCAATCCAATCCAGCGCCTGTAAGGCTTATGAAAAAGAACACCCCCATAGGACTCATGCAAAAATATCTTAAATTTTCTAAAATTTTTATCTCTCCAGTCCTATCATGCTTAATAGAATTATAGTAGATATAAATTGATATAATATTCCACAATACAAAATATAAAAGGGCTCTAAAAATAAAAGAATCTTCATTTAAGTAAGCAAGTTTGTGCTGAATTAAATGATCTGCTTCAAAATCATGTGTCTTCCAATAGTAGTGATTTGGCAACCACTTGAATAATTTTTCCATTCCATAAAGAACTGGCAAAAAAGGCAAAGTAAATAATGGAATTAACATTATTGTATTCTCCATTAATCTTCTTATTGATACACTCCAAGTAGAAGAAAAAGCATAATGAACCATTATGAAAAACATTCCACCAAGAATAATACTTAGCCAATAAAAATATGAGGTCAAATAAGAAAAATAGAAGACTTTATCTGAAATTCCAAAAAACCAAGTTAAAACCAATCCAACATATCCAATGATAATTAAAATTAAGTTATAAGAACTTTTTGAAATATATGTATATGTATTTGGGTTTAAATTCATGAGTTATCACTTAATTTATTTTTCTCTTCTTCAGGTAAATCTTCGATAGTAGCATTTTGACTTCTCTGGAGTGCTCTTACGTAATGGATAATTGACCAAACGTCTTCTGTATTGATTTGATATCCATATGCAGGCATGCTTCGAAGGCCATAAACTATAGTATTATACATTTCACCATCAGCTTGTTCTCTTATTCTCTTATCATGAAGATTAGCAGGTATTACTGGATATTCATACTTGGTTACTATACCTTTACCATTTCCTACTTGAGAATGACAAACAGCACAATAAATATTATACCTTTCCTGACCGCGATTCAACACATCCATTGATAATTCAATTGGATTATCTCTCAAGTAAGAGCCATCATCATTTTTTCCACTTAAATAAGCATAATTTTCGTTAATCATTCCTCGAGCTATAGTCCCTTCAACAGGCTTTCTCATAGTTGAACCATCATCAAAGAAATAGCTTTCTTCAAGTGCTCTATATTTCTGTTGATTATCCATATTAGGATTTAAATGAATTGGAGAAGTTTCAAATTTTGAACCTCGAAAACATCCAGTAAGGAATAGCAATGATAATATGACTAAATTAAATCTCATCTTTTAAAACCTCTATTTCTGTACCACCAATATCTTTTAAAAAATCAATAACGAAGCTTTCTTCATATTTTGGATCATCTACTTCAATACTAACATAGAACGCGTCACTGCTAACATCTGAAAATTTTTCTGAATAAAAAACCGGATGATGAAATCTTGGAATTCTATTAAAAAACATCATCCCGAAAACAGCGCCAATTGCACTAAATAAAACCATTAATTCAAATGTTATAATAGCATAAGCTGGATATGCAAAAAATGGTTTACCACTAATATTCATTGGATATTCGATTGAATGTATCCAGGATTGTAAACCAAAACCAAATAAAGCACCTGACATTCCCATAAATCCAATTAAGTATCCAAGTTTTGAACGTTTTAACCCCATTGCTTCATCCATTCCATGGATAGGAAAAGGAGAGTGACAGTCAAATTTTTCAAAACCTTCATCTCTAACTTTTTCAGCTGCATGCATTAAAGACTTTGGAGAATCAAATCTTGCTAAAATACCATAACTATTCATGATGATCTCCGTGATGTGGATCTGACTCAGTTAAAACTAATTTTGCCTCTGCAATGGATACCATTGGTAAAAATCTTAAAAAAAGAAGGAATCCGGTAAAAAATAATCCAAATGTTCCTAAATAAATAGATACATCCCATATTGTTGGATTATACATCGCCCATGCTCCAGGCATAAAATCTCTATGCAGAGTTATTACAACAATCACAAATCTCTCAAACCACATTCCAATGTTTACTAAAATTGAAGTGATAAATAGAAAAGGTATATGCCTTCTATATTTTTCAAACCAATAAAATTGAGGTACTACAACATTACAAAATATCATTGCCCAATATCCCCACCAATAAGGTCCTAATGCTCTATTAACAAAAGCAAATGATTCATATGGATTTCCACTATACCAGGCCACAAAAAACTCCATAGAGTATGCATAGCCAACCATACAACCTGTAAGAAGCATTATCTGTGCCATCTTATCCAGATGTTCAACTGTAATAATATGTCCAAGATTGTAAACTTTTCTCGCAATGATTGATAATGTCATTACCATACCAAAACCTGAATAAATAGCTCCAGCAACAAAATAGGGTGGAAAAATTGTAGTATGCCATCCAGGTATAACACTTGTTGCGAAGTCTGAACTAACAACACTATGTACTGATAAAACTAGAGGAGTTGATATTCCAGCTAAGACTAAATAAGCTAATTCATAATGCTGCCATTGTCTATTTCCACCACGCCATCCTAATGCAAAGAATCCATAAACTTTCTTTTTTAAACCTTTTGCTCTATCTCTCAATGTTGCCAAATCTGGTATAAGACCAGTGTACCAAAAAAGTAGTGAAACAGTGAAATAAGTAAAAACAGCGAAAAAGTCCCAAATTAATGGACTTCTCATATTTGGCCACATTGCCATTTGATTTGGGATAGGTAAAAACCAATATGCAACCCAAATTCTTCCTACGTGAATACCTGGAAAAACAAGAGCGCATATTACAGCAAATAAAGTCATTGTTTCGGCAAATCTATTTATAGCATTTCTCCAATTTTGCCTGAACAAGTGGAGAATAGCAGAAATCAAAGTACCAGCGTGACCAATACCAACCCACCAAACAAAATTTATAATTGCCCACCCCCAAAATACGGGATTATTAATTCCCCAAACTCCAGTACCTTCCCAAATAAGGAATCCAACGCTTCCTGCAAATATGCCAAGCAATGATAATGCTAGTCCAAAGAGAAGCCACCACTGTATTGGAGTATTTTTTTGTTCTGGAACTCCAGCTATATCTTCCGTAATAGAAGTAAAATCTTGATTACCTGGTAAAAGTTTTTCAGCTCTAATTTCAGCTTTTGATTTTATTATTTGACCATTCATGATTGGTACCCCCCAGAACTTTTTCCAGAAATTAATTTAGGATTTTGGTTTCTTATCTTAGCAAGATACGTTGTTCTTGGAGCCGTTCCTAGATGAGCTAATAAGGCATAATCTCTATTTCTTCTTTTAGCTTTACTAACTTCACTATTTGGATCAGTGATATCACCAAATTTTATAGCATCAGCTGGACATGATGATGCGCATGCAACTTTCACATCACCATCTCTCATTTCGCGGTTTTCATTTTTCGCTTTTATTCGAGCTGCACTTACTCTCTGATAGCAATAAGTACATTTTTCCATTACGCCTCGAAATCTGACAGAAACGTCGGGATTCATTGCCATTTGAACAACTTCTGGGAGGTCCCTTGTGTAATTATAAAAATTAAATTTTCTAACTTTATAAGGACAATTATTTGCGCAATACCTAGTTCCAAGACATCTATTATATGTCATCTGGTTTACACCATCACTTGAATGAGTTGTTGCAGCAACAGGACAAACTGTTTCACATGGAGCTAGTTCACAATGAACACAAGATATTGATTGTGTAGAAATTTCTGGATTTTCAGGATCTCCTGCAAAATAATTATCAATTCTTATCCAATGCATTTCTCGTCCTTTCATAACTTGCTGTTTTCCAACAACTGGGATGTTATTTTCACTTTGACATGCGATTGAGCAAGCATTACAGGATGTACAACTGGTTAAATCAATGGACATACCCCATTGAGGTCCTTTAGAATAATCCCAATCAGGGTTGTACATTGAATGATCTTCCCAACTTCTTTTCTTGTCAGGCTTATGTTCAAGTACTTTCTTTTGCACCCAATCAGGATTCTCTTTATAGTAATCAAGCGTTGATTGTTTAACTAAATCAGGAATTCTTGACTGTACTTCGTCATTCGCTAGATCTTTGAATCCAGGTGCAGCATATTTATCATCTTCAAGACCATAATGGTCTTGTGTTGATGCTAGAGGATAAGTATCAGTTTTTGAAATAACTGTGGCATTTAAAGCATAACACTCTGCATCTGAAAATCTAATTGGATAAACATTAAAGCCAACACCATTACCAATTCTACCTTTAAAATCTCTTCCATATCCGAGCTCTAAAGTAATTGTTTTATTATTTTGACCTGGCGTAATCCAAACAGGAAGTTTAATTGTTTTACCATTAAGAGATATTTCAATATATTGACCATTTTTCACATTTAATTTTTTGGCAACTTTCATACTTATTAAAGCGGCATTATCCCAAGTGAGGCTTGTAATTGGCTTTGGTATTTCTTGAAGCCAACCATTATTTGAAAATCTACCGTCATAAACTGATGACGAAGGACTAAAAACAACTTCAAACTTTCCATCTTCAAGTTTTTCTAGTTTATCAATTATTTTTGAATTTGGTTTGGATGATTTTATTTTTTGTTTTTGGTGTAATGGTTTATTATATATTCCATCATGAAGAACTTTTTCCCATTTTCTATCAAAATTTGATTCTTTTATAATGTTGCTTTTCCAAACACTTTTGACTATGTCATATGAACTTTTTTCTTCATCATAAATAATTGGAGATAAAACCTGAATTACACTCTTTGAATCAAATAAAGGCATAATTTGAGGTTGTACAACACTTGCAAATCCATCATAGGTCATTGCATCTCCCCAACACTCAAAATAATGTGTTAAAGCGATGTTCCATTGACACATCTTTGATGTTTCATCAATAATATTTGTAAGGTGAACTGTTGAAGGAACATTTTTAATTAACTTTCTAAACTCAAAGTCAGCAGGTGAGTCATATACTGGATTTGCTCCTAAAATTACTAGATGTTCAACCTCTCCTTTTTTCATTCTACTACAAAGTTTAGCAAACTGATTAGTAGAAGAAATTTGAGACCTGTCTAAAGGATAATAATCAATTGGTGCTTGTAAAACATAATTTATTGAAGCTATTAAATGATGTACATCACTTGATAGCTGTGTTCCTCCAAGAATAATTGATTCTCCACCCTTGTGTTTCATTAGATCTTCAGCTGCAGCTTTTACCCAAAGATTGTTTGATGATTTAAACTTTTTAGCATCAATTTTAAGTCCTAAAACTTTTAACTCATAAGCTAGCTCCAACAAAATCTCTCTAAGTTTGTGATTTGGAACATTTAATCGATGATCGGCACTAGAACCAGTAGATGAAATTGAGCTTTCGGCAACGTATAGTCTATTCATCGTACTATTTTCATCCACAAGATCTCGATTTTGAGCAAATTTTCTTGTATGATAAATATTATTGTCATCAACACCCATAAAATCTGAACCAATTGATAATATAGTTTGTGCATGTTCCAATCTAAAAAATGGTTGGAGTTTTCTACCAAAAGCCTTTTTAATGCCATCATATAAATTTTCATTATTTATTGGTTCATAAACTACCCAACTAGCTTTTGGAAGTTTTTTCATTAATTCTTTTTTCATGGAATTAATTGTTGGAGAAGATGACTCTTGCGATAATATAGCGAGACCTCTTCCGTCATTTCTTTTTAAAGATTTTGCGTATTCAATATATTCTGTCCATTGTGCTTTTTTACCATTGAATTTTAAACCTCTTAACCTGTCTGGATCATACATATCCAATGTACTTGCTTGTGCAAAAGAATTTGATTTACCAAGGCTGGTAGGATGCTTGTCATTACCTTCGACCTTAACTGGTCTTTCATCATGATTTTCAATAACAACACCTAATGCATTATTTTTAAATGGTAAGGTACTTGCATAATATTTTGGAATTCCAGGGATAGTACCAATTTCTGCTTCAACATAAGGAATAATTTTTTGAACTGGTTTTTTACAACCTTCAAGTCCAGCAAGCGCAACTGAGGCAGCTATTAGCGATAGAAAATTTCTTCTTGAAATACTATTATCAACATTATGCTCAGATTGCTTCAAGTATCTTTCATAATCTTGGTCAGAAGAAATATCTTTGAGACTTTTCCAGTAACCAAACTCATGATTATCAGCATTTGCGTACTCATGAGAATTTGTTTTCACAAATTCTTGATTTTTTTTGTCTATCTGTGACATTTCTGACAATCTCCTACTGGTCTTTCATCTCCGTGCTCAGCAACCCATGATGATACAAACTGGTCATAATCTGCTGGTGGGGTCCAATACATATTTGTTACTTGATTTACAGGTCTTACTTCTGGGGTATCTGATCTATGACAGTCCAAACACCAATCCATACTTAAAGGTTGAACTTGGTAGACAACTTCCATTTCTGCAATATTACCATGACATGAAATACAGGCTACTCCTTTATTTACATGAACACTATGATTAAAGTATGCATACTCTGGTAGCATGTGAACTTTAACCCATTCAATTGGTTTTCCGGTTTCCCAACTTTCTCTGACAAGTCTTAATTTTTCACTATCTGTTTTTACGTAAGTATGACATCCCATACATGTTTCAGTTGGCGGAATCACAGCTGAATAAGATTGTTCAACCCCAACATGACAATATCTACAATCAATTCCCATATCACCGGCATGCAACTTATGGCTATAAGGAACTGGCTGTGTAGGTGCATATCCAACATCAGTGTAATAAGGTGAGCCATAGTACCAGATAAAAGAAGACAAAGAAAAAATGAGCAAAAAGACACCTATCAGGAAAATTCCTGGAAAATTATTTGTCCATCTTGGGAATAGTTGCATGTAATCCCTTTACGCTAGTTGCATTTTTACTCTTATCGAAATCTTGTAATTAATACAACAATTAATGTTAATTAAATCAAAAAATTTTTCAGGACTTTAATTTAGCATTCTTTGTTAATAAATGTTACAAATTTCGTGTAAAACATTACGCCTATATTGGTATTAATTCAAGCATTAAACTAAAGTCTTAACTTTTTTTTATTTAATAGATAAATTTCCTATTAATGAATGAATCATATAAAATAATTTCATCATCAATTCTTTATTGGTTTTCGCAAAAAAAATGGTTTGTTTATAGTATTTTAATAGCTCTATTTCTTTTGAGTCTATCAACACCGGTAGGACTAACTTTACCAGCTTATCATAGTCTGATAATTCTAGTTTTAGTTTTTATTTTGGTAACTTTTGAACCCATTCCTTTTCCTGCAATAGCATTATTAACCCTTGTTTTGCAAGTTGTTTTAGGAGTTGCTCCACCTAACGAAGTAGCTTCTTCTTTTATGAATGATGCAGTTCTATTTGTAATGGGCTCATTAATGTTCGCTATAGCAATAGTTCATCAAGGTTTAGATATAAGGCTAGCTAGAATGATTATATATTTCTTCGGTAAAAGTAAAAGACTTTTTTTGATGGGGTTAATGACAATTTCAGCGATACTCTCTTCTTTTCTTGGTGAACATACTGTTATTGCTATTATGCTACCAATAGGATTATCAGTAATTAAAAATATTGATACTCAAAAAACAGATGGTAAAAATGCAGTTCTCTTAACTTTGTTTTCTGTAGCTTATGGAACTATTATAGGTTCCATTGGTACTCCTTCAGGTGGTGCTAGGAATGTTATCATGATAAATTATTTACAAGAATTTAGCAATGTAAACATTGATTATTGGAAATGGATGAAACATGCTTACCCAATTTTAATAATACAATTACTTGTAGCATATTTTGTATTACAATTTACTTTCCCCTCATCATTAAAAAATATTCAAATAAAAGGATTCAAAAAGAAAGTTCAAGCTTCCGACACTAAAAAAAATATTAACCATTTATTTTCTTGCTTGATCATTGTTTTCATTATTTTTTCTTGGTTTACTTTTAACGACAAATATGGCTTAGGAATAATAGCTTTGGCAGGAGCTCTTTCATTTATGATTTTTGGAATGATTTCATGGGAAGAAATAAATAAAAACACTAATTGGGGTGTTATTTTATTATTTGCAGCTACGATTTCTTTAGGATTTCAAATAAATGAAACAGGAGCATCATCATGGTTAGTTTTAAAATTTAATGATCTATTAGAAGCTCTACCGTCAAATTCCTTTAATATAAGTTGGTCTATAATGGCTATTATTTCTGGATTAACTGCAAACTTCTTTACCAGCTCGGCCACAGTTTCTCTAATAGGTCCTATGGCAATAGAACTTCAACCGACAGACATTACATTTGCTTTGTCGTCAGCAATTGCTTCTGGTTTTTCTTTTTTAACGGTTATATCATCACCAACCGCAATGATACTTTACTCAACAGGACTTGTATCAACTAAATTATTTTTTCGTGTTGGAATATTGATGTTTTCTATTTCGATTATTATTTTATATTTGATGTCGCAATTTTACTGGATTAATATATGAAAATCTTAATTGCAATTGGTGGTAAAGAGTTTTCAAAACCTACATTAGATCTAGGCATGAAAATTTCTAACTCTTTTCAAGCATCAACAACAATTGCCTATGTTGGAAAAAAAATAAGTCAATTTTCTGAAAAGGATGTTAGTGTCGTTCATCAGAATCTTGATGATAGAGAGCTTTATCGCCCAGGCATCAGAACTCTTGAATGGGCATACGATTTTCTTGTATCAAAAAAATATATTGAAAAAGACAATAACAACAACTTTGATGATTATTTATTAGTAGATGAAGAGAATTCGAGAATGAAAGTACTCCTTAAGGGAAAAAATTCAGATAAAATTGATCTAATAATGAGAACAGGTGAAATAATTGAACAGCTTAAAAGTGAAGTTGATAGAAATAAACAAGAAATCACAATTATAGGTGGCGGTGGAAACAAAGGTATACATAGTAAATTAATACAATTTATAGATAGCTCAATTTTTGTGGTAAAAAATTACTCAGTAAATAAAAAATATAAGATTTTATTACCAGTCAATGATTCTCAAGGTTCTAACATGGCATTGGAGACTGCTATTAATTTTGCTAAGGCATACAAGCTTGAAGTAGAAATTGTTTCTGTTTATGAAGGAAAAAAATCAATTAAGGGCATTGACAGGTTTGTAGAAAAGTCTATAAATAAACTCAATAAAAATAGCATTAAAAATAATGCAAAAGTTCTCGAAGGTACTCCAGTTAATTCAATTGTTGAGCATGCAAAAGATGATAGTATTATAATTCTTGGAGTTTCGCCCAAAAATCCTTTTCTAAAATACTTTTTCGGAAGTAAACCAATTAGTATTGCCGAAAAATGTAATTGTCCTGTTCTAATTGCTAAATAATATTAGCTAAAAGCTGATCATAATCTGGTTCATCTCCAGTACTATCTACTAATTGAGAATACTTAATCTTTTTATCTTTACCAATTACAACAACACTTCTTGCAAGGAGACCTTGAAAATTTCCATTAGTGTGCAATACGCCATAATCTTGACCAAAATTTTCATTTCTCATATCTGAAAGAAAAACTGCATTATCTAAGCTATTAGATATACAAAATTGTTCTTGGTTCCATGCTAAATCTCTTGAAATACAAAGAACAATAGTATCATCTAAATCTGATGCGATCTTATTAAACTTATGCGCTGCTGATGAGCAAACAGGTGTATTTAACGTCGGAAAAATATTTAATATTAATTGTTTTCCTCTAAAATCTTCAAGTGAAACGTTTTTTAATGTCTTTCCTTGAACTAATAAAAAATCAGGTGCATCAGTACCAACTGCTGGCAAATCACCACTTAAATCTACAATGAAATCTCCTAATTTAACTTGTGCCATAATTATTCCTTCTTTTATTTAAATTATAATATAATTTGGTCTTAAATTTATTAAAAGATAATACATTAAATAGGAGTTTTTATGAGTAATCAGAAATTTATTTTACCAGATCTACCATTTGAACAAAATGATTTAGCACCAATAATATCATCTGATACAGTTGGTCTGCACTATGGAAAACATCACCAAGCATATTTTACAATGCTCAATAATCTTTCAGAAGGAACAAAGTATCATGAAATGAGCTTAGATGATGTGGTAGTTTCTAGCTTCAATGATGGAGCTCAAAAAATATTTAATAATGCTGGGCAAGCTTGGAACCACATAATTTATTGGGACCAAATGAAACCTGGAGGCGAAAAAATGCCATCAGGTAAAATGCTTGAAATGATTAATGATTCATTTGAAAGCTTTGATAATTTTAAAGAACAGTTTACACAACAATCAGTTGGTGTTTTTGGTAGTGGTTGGTGCTGGTTAGTCCAAAATGATAATGGACTGGAAATTAAAGGAATGCCTAACGCAGAAAATCCATTGGCGTATGGTGAACATACATTAATGGGAATTGATGTATGGGAACATGCATATTATTTGGATTACAAAAATGTTAGACCAGATTATGTTAAAGCTATTTTAGACGGTTTAATAAATTGGAGTTTTGTTTCTGATAGACTGAAGTAAAAAAAAAGGCGATTTTAAAATCGCCTTTTTTTATATAATGTGTGAAATTTAAGATCCACCACCTGGAGGTCCACCTCCACCGGTTACAATCGTAGCATTCACAACTAAACTAAGTTCAGAAGTATTTTCATCCATAGTAAATGGTGTAGCATTTGCATAAAATACAAATTGACCATTTTCAAACATTGATCCACTATGAGCACCCCAAATATACTGATTCGTTGCAGGGTTAGGATCATTAGGATCTCTCCATGATACTGAAAGCAATCTGTATGTATTGAATTCAATATCTTCAAAAACTAGAGATATTACGCCATTTTGAACTTGTGAGCTTTGTAACGTTGTTGATTTATACGGTGCTCCTGTTGGTGGCCAAGTTGAATCCATTGAACAGAAAACTGTTCCTTCGGAAGGCCATGCTTCAGGGTTAGTAAAATTGATCGTTACATTTAATGTTCCTGAAGTTGCAGGATCATCACTATCGTCTTCACAAGAAACTAGGAATAGCATTGAAAATATTACTGATAAAACAGTTAGTTTTTTCGCGATATTCATTTATTTCCCCTTTAATTAAGTACTTAATTGTAATATTACTTCGCAGATACTAACTATGAAAAAATTATCTATCAAGAAAAATTGAGATTAGAATTTCATTTCATAATTTAATGAAATCATTCTTCCAGGCATTGGATAGTCTTGAATTAGTTCATATTCAACATCGAATATATTGGCTATCTTCAAGGATAAATCCATAGTTTTAAATTTAAACATTGCTACATAGTCAGCTAACAAAAGACCATCAAGCTGATTAACTGGAAATTTTATTTCATTTCCGGAGAAATCATAATCATCGCTTAGAAAATCCTGGTAATCCTGTTCTGATTGATATTTGATTAGAAACGAATGCCTGATAAGTCTTTGGTCTAAAGAGGTTTTAGCTACTATCTTATGTTTGGGTCTGTAAAACATAGGATCCAAATCATTCATATCATCAACTTCAAGAAATGTGTATCCAAGATCAAAGTTTACGTTATCAAAAACAAAATTGAACTTAGTCTCAAATCCCATTGAATTAACATCTGTCCTATTTCTAGCAATCACTGGAATAGCATAAACAAAGTCAATCATATCATTGTAAACATAGTAATATGGGTTGACAGAGAATTTAAAATTTTCAAGGTTATTGAAATTATATGCAAAATCAATACCAAAAAGTTCCTCCGGATTTAGGTTTGCA
>CACOSI010000009.1 GCA_902629855.1 uncultured Fidelibacterota bacterium | reverse complement strand
AAAATTATTAAGCCATGAAACAAAATATGTAAGCCAAAAAATAGATGATATTTTTTCTGAAATTGTAAACAGCAGAATCAGATGGTTTAAGACAAAATCTTAGTTTTTCAAATTTTATTGTGCATTGAGATTCAATCTCATTAAATTTTTATTCATTCATGAAAGACCTTTTAAAATATTTCACAATCATATTCGTATTATTTTTTTCTACAGCTTCAGCACAGATAAAAGATTGCTCAACTGTTGACGATGCATCGAGAATAATAATTGCCGGGGGTTCTATCACTGAGATAATTTATTTTATTGGCGTAGAGGATAATATTATTGGCTTAGATGTAACTTCAGTTTATCCTGAACAGACAAAAGAATTTCCATCGATTGGATATGTTCGAAATTTATCAGCTGAGGGTGTACTGTCAATGAACCCTTCATTAGTGCTTGGTGAAGATGATATGGGTCCACCTGCAGTCATTAAACAGATAATGAAAACCTCTGTTGATTTAAGAATTATTCCGGAGCAACATAATGCTGATGGAATTATAAAAAAAATCAATTGTATTGGTAAGATTATTAATCAAGAAGAGTTGGTAAGTAAAACAATAAAGAAAAAAATTATGCCCACAGTTAAACAACTAAAAAAAATATCGGCAAAAAATACAAAAAAAGATATAAAGGTGATGTTAATTCTCAGTATGCAAGGTACCTCACCAATTGTTGCTGGTAAGGAGACTTCCGGACATGGATTTATTGAAATGATCGGTGCACGAAATATATTTGATTCATTTAAAGGGTGGAAAGCTGTCACGGCTGAAGCTATTATTGAAATGAACCCTGATTATATTTTAATTCCATCAAGAGATATGCACAAAAATTCAAAGGTTGCCACAATTACTGAACATCCAATTTTTGCAAAAACGACAGCTGGAAAAAATAAAAACTTCGTAATTGATGATGGAATGGCGATGTTAGGTTTTGGTACAAGAACAATTTTTAGTGCTTATGATGCAGCTAAAGCAATAAACAAATGATGTCTAAAACATTTAATAGATTTTTTAGATATATAACCTTTAAGCAATTCACTATTTTCAATTTACTTACAATTATTCTTATTTTTATAATAGGTGTAGGTATTTCAATAGGTAGTTTTGAATTTTCTGTTCTAAAATATTTTAATAATTCACTTACGACTCTTGAAAAAGAGGTTTTAATGAACATTCGTTTTCCTAGAGTTATATTAGCTGCTGTTGTGGGTGCCGCTCTTTCAATGTCAGGTGCTTGTTTACAAGGTCTTTTTCGAAATCCACTTGCTGATCCAGGATTAATAGGCGTATCTGCAGGGGCAGCTCTTGGCGCAGCCTTTTCGATTGCAATGAGTGCAGAATTTTTTCCTGACTTTTTATTAACTCCTTATTTATTGCCATTTTCTGCAATATTAGGTTCTGCATTTGTTATATCTATTTTGTTTATAATTACAAGGGGTTTTGGTTTTGAAGGAATGACTTATATGCTTCTTGCTGGAATTGCAATCAATGCCTTTGCAGGAGTTGGTATCGGTATTCTAACATATATAAGTGATGACGCTGAACTTAGGGGATTAACTTTTTGGACAATGGGGAGCTTCGGAGGGGTTACATGGACACTTATTATTCCTGCAATAATAATAATCTTATCAACAATAATTTGGACACTGAGAATTTCAAGGAAACTCGATTTACTACAACTTGGTGAGTCTGAGGCTTATAGGCTTGGAGTTGACATAAAAAAGTTACGATTTGATATTATAATGTCTTCAGCTATTATTGTCGGTATAAGTGTATCTTTAACTGGAATGATTGGCTTTGTTGGTTTGGTTGTTCCACATTTAGTTAGATTATTTGGTGGCGTTAATCATCATTATTTACTTCCATGTTCAGCACTAACTGGAGCTATTTTAATGGTTAGTTCGGATTTGTTATCTAGAATATTAATCCAACCTGCTGAACTTCCTGTGGGATTAATAACTAGTGCAATTGGATCACCATTTTTTCTTTGGCTTATTTTTAGAATGAGAAATAAATGAGTATTGAAATAAAAAATATCAGTTATACAGTAAAAGATTTTGAAATTCTTAAAGAAGTTTCATTAAAAATTAAAAAAAATGAAATTTTTTCATTGCTTGGCCCAAATGGTTCTGGAAAATCAACATTACTTAGGATTGTTTCAGGAGATATTCAACCTAATTTTGGAACAGTAAAATTTGATGATACCATGCTTGATAAAATAAGTATAATTGATCGTGCAAGGATAAGAAGTGTTATGTCGCAATCTCAGGAAATAATTTACGATTTCAGTGTAAAAGAAGTAATTGAAATGGGATGGTTAGAAGGTAAAGAATTTGTTACGGAAAAATTTGATAATGCACTTATTAAGGTAGGAGATGAATGTAAAATTTCACATCTTTTTGATAAAAGTTTTAATCAATTATCAGGTGGTGAAAAAAGAAAAGTTCATTTTGCGAGAACTTTAATTCAAATGTATAATAAAGATTTTGAAACAAAATCTAGATATATTATGCTCGATGAGCCAACAGCAAATCTCGATATATCCCATGAATTACAATTAATAAAAATTTTGAAGAAAAAATCACAGGAAGGATTTGGTATATTTATTATTTTACATGACCTGAATTTAGCATACCATTTTTCTGACAAAGTTGCTTTTATTAAAAAAGGTAAAATTCATGCGCTTGGGACCCCTAATGAGGTTTATAAAGAAGAAATTCTAAGTGATGTTTATGACTTAGACGTCTCCTTTGACAAAACCATTAAAAAAATATCATATTATTAAAAAAAATATTTAGAAAATATTTTGTTTCAAAATTTTTATACTATAAAATTGATATCACATTTTTCGGGGGATTAATGTCAAAAAAACATAATACACATATATCAAATGTTCTAGTTATTGGGAGTGGAGGCGCTGGCCTTAGAGCTGCTATCGAAGCAAAAGGAAAAGGTGTTGACGTCGTTGTTATTGGTAAAAGAGCAAAAGGAGATGTTCATACAGTTCTTGCTGCTGGAGGTATCAATGCCGCCTTTGGTAATGTTGACAAAGAAGATAACTGGAAACAACATTTTGCTGACACAATGATTGAAGGATATAATTTATCTGAACCTAGAACTGTTGAACTCATGGCAAAAGAATCTCCTGAGATAGTACAAGAAATTGATAAATGGGGTGCCAATTTTGTTAAGCTTGACAATGGCAAAATTGATCAGAGATTTTTTGGTGCACATACATATAGAAGAACTTGTTATTCAGGGGATTATACTGGAAGATCTATTTTAATGACCTTAATAAAAAGGGCTGATGAAATGAAAATTCCTGTTCATGATTCACAGTATGTTACAGAGCTTTTAGTAAATGATGGTATTTGTTTTGGAGCCATGACTTTTGATATTAAAAATGGCGAAAGGACTGTCTTTTTAGCTGATTCAGTTATATTAGCTGCAGGCGGACATACAAGAATTTGGAGAAAAAGCTCATCAAGAAGAGATGAGAATACCGGAGATGGTTTTTACTTAGGATTAAAAGCCGGATGCACTTTACAAGATATGGAGTTAGTGCAATTTCATCCAACTGGAATGGTTATACCTGAGAATATTGCTGGTACTCTTGTAACAGAAGCTGTTCGTGGTGAAGGCGGACATTTGTTAAACGCTAACGGTGAAAGATTCATGTCAAATTACGATAGTGAAAGAATGGAACTATCTACAAGAGATCGAGTTGCAATGGCAAATTATACTGAAATAATTGAAGGCAGAGCAACAGAGAATGGTGGAGTATTCCTCGATATTAGTCATAAATCAAAAGATTTCATTATTGAAAAACTACCAAGAATGTATCGACAGTTTCTTGATACTTTGATGATTGATATTTCAAAATCACCAATGGAAGTTGCACCAACAGCTCACTATTCAATGGGAGGTATAAAAGTTGATCCTGATAATCATACAACTGGTATTCAAGGTTTGTATGCTGCTGGAGAAGTCACAGGGGGTTTGCACGGGGCTAATAGATTAGGTGGTAATTCACTTGCGGAAATTTTAGTTTTCGGTAAAAGAGCTGGAGCGCATGCAGCAGATCGGTCAATTAACTTAGATATTCAATACAGGTCTAAGAAAGCAATAGACAATGCTCATGATAAAATTAATTCATTTATTAAAAACGGAAAAAATGTTGTTCGTCCTCTTCAAAGAGAATTAAGAAATATTATGTGGGAACATTGTGGTGTTGTTAGAGCTGAAGATAGATTAAACACAGGCATTGACAAAATAAATAATCTTAAAAGCTTATTACCTACAGTTGATGTTCGACCAGATTCTGAAGGATTTGAGGATTTGATGATTGCTTTTGATTTGGAGGCATCTATCATGTCTGCAGAATCAACTATTTTATCAGCTATTGAAAGAAAAGAAAGCAGAGGAGCACATCAAAGAAGTGATTTTGAAAAATTAGAAGAATCACAAAATGTTAATTATTTATCAAAGCTTGATAACGATAATTTAAAAGTAGAAAGTATACCAACTGAAAAATTATCTGATGATCTTGAAAAAGCAATTAGTGATACAAAGGAAATAAAAAATTATTCAGGAAAACTGATAGAGTAGTCTAAAAAATTCTTTAACCTTCTAAATTTATTATTTTAAATGAATCATCTTGAAAATTCCAAATGGACTTCTGTTAATAAAATTAAAGGTTGGCGTCATTATGAGGTCGTTAATATTTTTAAAAAAGATAAAAAAGTTGAAATGTTTTCTGTTTGTGAAAAAAAGATAAAAATCTTTGCTAGTTTTAAAGAACTCAAAGATAAAAAAAAGTGGATTAGTGGTTGGATTGAAATCTTTGAAGAAAATTCTTAATTTTAATATGTGTTAGCATATTTAAAGTTTTTTTTAAATCCAATTTATACGACGTTAATTGGTTTATCTATTTTTATTGATGGTCCAATAGGATTATCTCTTGCTCTATTTGTTGTTTTAACAATTGTTTTTGGTGAGCTATTCTTTGGTGACGATAAATCAACTCATAATTTTAAATTTCCTTTTGTTCTAGATTTCTCATTATTCATTAATGTTCCACTTTTTATGGCTGTATTGTTTATTTATTTAAATAAAATTTCTATAGGATTTGAATGGCACCATTTATTATATATTCCAATTTTAGGATTACAAATGGCCTTAAGTTTGATAAATATTGGTCATGAGCTTGTTCATAGAACTAGCAAAAAAATTGATTGTGAAATAGGTAATTGGGCTTTAGCCACTGCTTGGAATCCTGCCTTTGCAATAGAACACATTCATGGTCATCACAAAAATGTAGGTGTAATTGAAGATGATCCAGTTACCGCAAATCATGGTGAAAATCCACTTATTTTTTCAATTAAAGCTTTTTTTATGGAGCATGTTCATGCCTGGAGCATTGAAACAAAACAATTAAAAATTAGAAAGAAAAAAATCTTCTCGTTCCATAATCGACTTATAAATGGATATATCAGAACCTCTGCTATATTTATTTTGATTGGCTATTTCTTTAGTTGGCAAGCTATGTTTGTTTATATTACAATTGGATTAATTGCTAATTATATTTTTCAATTAACTAATTTTATTGAACATTATGGCTTAGTAAGAATAAAAGGTCATCCTGTTCAATACCATCATTCTTGGAATTCTAATAATAGAATGACTAGTTATTTAACTTATAATTTAACTAGACATTCTGATCACCACGTTCATGCTAACAAAGAGTTTTGGGAGCTTGATCCATGCGTTAATAGCGGAGTATTACTTCCTTCAGGCTATTTAACCTATATACTATTATTTACCATAGCACCTAAATATGCTAAGCATAAAATGGAGCCTAGATTAAAAAATTGGCATTTAAATTATGCTTCTGAAAATGAAAAAGAGCTTACAAAGCACTATTTAGATTTTCCTAATTATAGTACTTAGACAATCATAAAAAAAATCGTATAATACTTGTATGAATAAAATTAATATACCCATGATAGGACTTGGAACCTGGTTAATTCCAAATGATGAAGCTGAATCAATTACAAAAGATGCTATTAGTTTAGGCTATAAGCATATTGATACCGCTGAAGTTTATCGGAATGAGGAAGGCATTGGTAATGCTTTGAAATCTTCAGCAATTTCTAGAGATGAAATATATATTACAACCAAAATGTGGCCTGGAATGTCTCAACAGGAAGAGCCTTATCAAAATTTTGATGGTGCCATAAAAGCATGTGAGCAAAGCCTTAAATTATTACAATTAAATGAGATTGATTTATATTTAATTCATAATCCTTTCGCAAAAGAAAATAGACTAGAATTATGGGAAGCAATGGTTGAATTAAAAAAACAAGGAAAAGTAAAACATATTGGAGTTTCTAATTACAACGTGCATCACATCAAAGAAATAGAAGATGCAGAAATTGAAATGCCTACAGCTAATCAGATAGAAATTCATCCTTGGCATATTATTCCACAACCATTGGATGAATACATGAAAAATAATGATATACTTCCAATTGCATATTCAACACTTGCGCCTATACCAAATTGGAGAGAAGGTTCAAAATGGAATGGTAAACCTGAAGATATGAAATCTGGTGCTATGCCATGTAAAGATATAGCTGATAAATATAAAGTGACAGTACCTCAGCTATTTTTAAAATGGTCAATTCAGCTTGGTTATCCAGTATTACCTAAATCTGTGAAATTCCATAGGCTTAAAGAAAATTTAGATTTAGATAATTTTGAAATAAGTAATAAAGATTTGAATATTATTTCTAACATAGCAATAAACGATCAAAAATGTTTAGCATGGTCAGGCGATTTTGACCCACTTGAGGTTGAATAGTCACAATGGCATATAGTTATAATCCTATCGTCGGCGAAAATTGGAGATATAATCCTGATAAAATTTTTAAAATAAGTAGATCTAAAATTGAACTATTTTTTAATTGTCCAACATGTTTTTATAAAGATGCAAAAATAGGTTTAAGAAAGCCACCAATGCCTGGCTGGGCTATAAATAGTGCAGTCGATGATTTGTTAAAAAAAGAAATGGACTATTGCAGATCACAAGATAGACCTCACGGAATTTTTAAAGAGAATGGTTTAAATATAAAACCTTTCATTCACGAGGATATTGAAAAATGGCAACACACATTTACTGGCATTCAATATAATGATGAAAAACACAATTTTTTAATCTATGGCGGTGTCGATGATATTATGATTGATGAAGATGATAAGCTTGTTGTTGTTGATTTTAAAGCTACAGCAAAAAAAGCTGATATTCTTTCATCTGCAGACGTTTATGACAACGGAAAGTCATATAAAAGACAACTTGAAATATATAGCTGGTTGTTACAAAAAAATAATTTTGACGTTTCCAATACTGGGTACTTAATGTATTACAATGGTGATGCAAGTAAACCGCATCTTGGAAAAGAAATGCACTTTAGAAGAACTTTAGTTCCATTTGAACTAGATACCTCTTGGATTGATCCGATGGTTGATGATATATATAATTGTCTTCAAAAGGATGAAATTCCTTATGGTAACGATAATTGTGAAGAATGTATTTATCTTAAAACTGTATCTGAACTCTAAAGTTATTTCATACCACTGGGCTTATCAAAAACATAAACAATATCTATATCTTTTGATCTTGACATGCCGCCAGGATTTAATCCAAGTTTTCCTTCCGGAATTTCATGGTTTAATTCTTCATAATATTCAACCCAATGTACAAATGGAGTATTGGTGCCGGGTTCATTAAAAGTCATTGGATAAAGTTGCATAATTTCTTGATTAATATCTGCTGATTGTAGTCCTTCATAAATAATTTCAGAGCAATAATAGGTATCATCTGTAATATCAAAAATGAAATCATATGGTTTTCCAACAAGATTATCTTCAATGTGTTGGAGCGCAATTGGTATCAACTTAGAGTGTTCTTTTTTTAATCTCCCAACAAGAACTTTATTGCTTCTATTTAAAAATTCTTCAAGAGTTATTTTTGAGACATTTTCTCCAATTGCTTCAGTAACAATTGTATTTCTTAAGGAGGTACCGGCTTTTGAGATAATAGCACAATGTGATAATTGAGAACCATTATAACCTTGTGTTACTGCTTCGATTGCTTCACACGGAGGTCCACAATCAAGATCTTGAAAAAGAATATCTCCTTCTTTAAAAGTAATATTGGGTTGTCTTAACATAAGCATAACATATAACACAAAAAAAACTGTCATACCTATAACATAGAATCTTTTAGATATCATTATGTGTTGTCAATTATTTTAATTTCTCTACCAGTATATTCATATCGATCAGGATCTGGCCAAGCTTTTGCAACATCATGCCAATTATCTGAAGAGCCATACTCAGTTTTTCTTCTTTCCATTGCATCTTGATATTCCTTCTCATTTTCAAACCATAGTTCAGCCATCCCACAACATCCATTTTCAAAGTCCTCCTCAAAAAAAGTCAAAATATATTTTTTAGGCTTAAGTACCTTTACCATATGAGGTGCATGAATATTTTCCCAGTGATCAAAGAAATTGGAACGTTTAATCCCAGTTCGATTTTGAATAAATAGTATTTTTTTAACCATAATTTTTACTCCTTATCCAATAAAGATAACATCTTTTTTTTATTTACAACATCATTATTTGATACTTACATTGTTCATGAAGACTTAAAGGAGACATACATGATTAAAACATTTTTACTATTAATAATTCTTTCAACTTTTTCTCTATCTCAAGATGCAGTCGAACTTGAGGAAAATAAACATTTTAATTCTTATCAAATAAATTTAGATCGTTTTAAACAGCTTAATGAAGATATTACTACTCCAAACACGTACCGTACCGCAGCCGGGTATCCAGGTCATGAATATTGGCAAGTAGAAGCTGATTATAAAATGAAACTTAGAATCGATGATAATAAGCAAAGACTTTACGGAGATGAAACGGTAACATTTTATAATAATTCTCCAGACGCACTTAACTATTTGTGGATGGAATTGACTCAAAATGTTAGAGCTCTCGATTCAGATTCTTATAAAATTCAATCAACTGGAGATTTATCAGCTCAACGTGGAAATGAGAAAATGGTAATAGGAAGTACAGTATCTTCAAGAACACTTGAAAACTTTTATCGTGATTTTGATGGTGGATTTAAAATTCAACACGTCAAAGATGAGAAAAATAAGAATATTCCTTTTACAATTAACAAAACTATGATGCGTATTGACGTACCTCAACCAATTCAACCTGGAGAAAAATATACTTTTAAAATTAAATGGTGGTATAACATTAATGACCATATTAGAGATGGTGGAAGATCAGGATACGAGTATTTTGAAGATGATGATAACTACATTTATACTATAGCTCAATTTTTTCCAAGAATGTGTATGTACAATGATGTTTATGGCTGGCAAAATAAGCAATTTTTAGGAAGAGGAGAATTCACATTAATTTTTGGAGATTATGATGTTAAAATTACTGTTCCTGAAGATTTTGTAGTAGGCGCAACTGGTGTATTACAAAATCCCGATGAGGTTTTATCAGAGGAACAAATTAAAAGACTTGAGAAATCTAAGAAAGCTAAAGAGCCGGTCTTAATTGTAACTGAACAAGAGGCATTAGACAATCTTGCAACTAAGACTAGTAGACAGAAAACTTGGCATTTTAAAGCTGAAAATGTTAGAGATTATGCTTTTGCAGCATCAAGAAGATATATATGGGATGCTATGGGTGTTGAAGTAGGAGATAAAACAGTAATGGCGATGTCATATTATCCAAACGAAGCAAATCCTCTGTGGGGCCAATATTCAACAAAAGCCGTTGCTCATACAGTTGAATTTTATTCTGACTACACATTTGATTATCCATACCCTGTGGCTATTTCTGCTCATATTGACCGCATGGGAATGGAATATCCAATGGTAACATTTAATGGTTATCGTCCAGAAGATGATGGTACATACTCAGAAAATACTAAAAGAGGATTGATTGGAGTTATCATTCATGAAGTTGGTCATTTCTGGTTTCCAATGATTGTTAATTCAGACGAAAGACAATGGACATGGATGGATGAAGGATTAAACTCATTCATGGATGATTTAGCTGGAAGAGCTTGGGATTCAGAACTTTTTCATCCAAGAAATAATCAGGACTATATCGTTAGATATATGAGGGGTGATAAATCAAATATCATGCCAATTATGACAAATTCAGAATCAATTTATCAATTTGGTGCAAATGCATATGGTAAGCCTACATTAGCATTAAACATATTAAGAGATACGATAATGGGGAGAGAATTATTTGATTTTGCCTTTAAAGAGTACTCAAAAACTTGGATGTTTAAACACCCAACACCTTCTGACTTTTTTAGAATAATGGAAAATGCATCTGGAGTTGATTTAGATTGGTTTTGGCGAGGATGGTTTTTTACCAATGATCATGTAGATTTATCAATAGAAGAAGTTGAGTGGTTTCAACTTGAAATTGATCCAAAAAAGAAAAGAGCAGCTCAAAAGAAAGAGAAAGAAGATAAAAAATATTATGCTGCAATGTTAGACGAGAAGGATATTAAGCAAACTGTAACTGAAAAAGATCCAAAAACTAAAGATTTTTACGATTCATATGATGAATTCTCAGATTTGACTGACAGTAGTCAACGTAGAAGATATGAAACTATGTTGAATGATGCAGATATTTCAGATGAGATGAGAGCAAAAATTATGGAGCGAATGAGCGGTAAAAGTCAGTATGAGCAATTATTAGAAGAACTTTCTGATAATGAAAGAAGATTAGCAAAAAGGAATGATCATTTCTATAAAATGAAATTTAAAAATCATGGTGGTTTAGTAATGCCTTTGATAATCGAAATGACCTTTGAAGACGGAACCACAGCTGTTGAGAGAATACCTGTTGAAATCTGGAGATTTAATAGACCAGAGGTATCAAAGGTTTTTAAAACTGAGAAAAAAGTTGTTAGTTTTACTTTAGATCCGTTCAGAGAAACTGCTGATACATTCAGAGATAATAATCATTGGCCTCCTAAAAATGAACCAACCTTATTTGATGTTTATAAATACGATAGTACAACTTGGTATGGTGGTTCTAACCCAATGCAAAGGGCTAAACAACAAGGTAAGTAGGTATTTTATATTTTGAATGATGTATAAATTATTTTTAAAAATAATTTTGCTAAATACACTATTATTTAGTCACCAATTTTTTTTATCAACTACAGAGGTACGTGTAAGCGATAATACAAAAAATTTAGAAGTAACAATTCAAATTTTTACGCATGACCTTGAGGCTTTATTAAGAAATGCTAATTTTAATTTAGCAAACTTAGGTTCTGAAAAGGAAAACCCAAATATAGATGAATTTCTTATTGAATACTTATCTGAGAATTTTATAATTCAAGACCATTATTGGAAATTTATTGGCAAAAAAATTGATGGTGACTTCACATTATTTTTACTTGAAATAGATACATTTAACTCTCCTTCAAGTGTTGCAATTCTCAATTCTATTTTTATGGATATGTATGAAAAGCAACGCAATATTATCAATATTTATACACAAAAAAATGTTCAATCAGCTACGATGACAATAAATGAGCCAACATTTAAGTTTGAGTTTTAAGACTATCTTTTTTACCAACGTACCATATGTACATTCCACTCAGCATCATGACAATACATAATATTTGACCCATGCTTAATTCAAACAAAATAAAACCCAGATGAGCATCAGGCTGTCGAAAAAATTCTATAAAAAATCTAAAGAAAGCATATCCAAAAACGTACATTCCACTGTTAAATCCTAAATTTTTATTGTTGAACATTTTGATAACATAATAAAGCACAATTCCCTCAAAAAAAGCTTCATAAAGTTGTGAGGGGTGTCTTAAAAATTGCCCAGGCGCGTTTGGAAAGTACATTCCAATAAATGAATCTGTGCTCCTGCCATAGAGTTCACCATTGATAAAGTTTCCAATTCTTCCAAAAAAGTATCCTAGCGGAATTGCTGCAGTTAAAAAATCAGCCAAAACAAATAAATGTAAATTAACTTTTCTGCTGAAAAGCCAAATAGCTGTTAGCACACCAATTACTCCTCCATGATATGACATACCAGCTATACCAGTAAAAACCCAGCTACCGTCTCTATATGCTACCGGAAGGAGTATTTCAAGAGGATGAGACAAATAATAATCAAAATTATAAAAAATCACATAACCTAGTCTTGCACCAATAAGAAGCCCAATGAAACACCACGTAAGAAGATCTTCAAATTGATTTAGATTTATTAATTTAAATTTTCCATTTTTTATTTGTCTGCTACATATTAGATATACTACACCAAAGGCAACCAAATACATTGTTGAATACCAATAAATTGAAAAAGGTCCGATCGATAAAAGAACAGGGTCCATTTTTGAAGGGAGTGTTTGCCACCATGTTAATAAATCCATAGCCAAAGATACAAAAAATACTTTGTAACCTAAAAAAAATTATATAACCTATACAGCTTATGATTTTATCGGGAAAAGAAATACTTAAAAGAAAAGATAAAGATATAATTATTAATCCTTTTGATGAGAATAAAATAAATCCAAATAGTTATAATCTAACACTACATAATGAACTAATGGTTTATGATAAAACACCATTGGATATGAAAAAAGATAATCCTGCATCTAAAATCATTATTCCGGAAGATGGGTTACTTCTTGATAGTAGAAAGTTATATTTGGGAAGAACTGTTGAATATACCGAAACACATAATCTTGTTCCTATGCTGGAAGGAAGATCTTCCATTGGAAGACTAGGTCTTTTTGTTCATGTTACTGCTGGATTTGGAGATGTTGGTTTTAAAGGATATTGGACACTAGAAATTTTTTGTGTTCAACCAATAAAAATTTATCCATCAGTTGAAATTTGTCAAATTTTCTACCATTCTGTTGAAGGTGATTATGATCCATACGAAAGTGGTAAATATCAAAACAACAAAGATATTCAGACAAGCATGCTCTATAAAGACTTTGAAGATGATAAATAATTTTCTTATTTCTTCCTTCATCAAAATAATTAAGGTGTATCAAAAATTTATTTCTCCCTTATTAGGAAGTAACTGTCGATTTCAACCAACGTGTTCCGAATATAGTATTTCTGCTCTAAAAGAGTGGGGTTTTTTAAGGGGATTTTATTTATCTTGCATAAGGATTACACGCTGCCATCCATGGGGAGGTAGTGGGTACGACCCAATACCAAAGAAAAATGAATGAGTTTATCCAAAGCCTTGAGTTAATCTTAAGTAATAACTTTACTTATAGTATAATTTTTATTTTAGGTATGTTTCATGCTCTAGAACCAGGACATGGTAAAACTTTAATATTGGCTTATCTAAGTGGAGGGTCTATTAGAGCTTTAGGTTCTATTAAACTTATAAGTGGATTAATTATGACCCACTTTGCTTTATTTTCTTTAATTGCTTTTTTATTGAAAGAAGGTGGAGAACATTTCCCTTTTTTAGAATTTTTAGGGCCTTTCTTAATTATTCTACTAGGAATATATCTTTTGAATATTTCTTTGAAGGAAGTTAGGCATGAAGATGAGCATGATTGTGATGATCCTATGCACTTTCACTTCAATGATGCTAAGTTTGCTAGCCCATTCATTACTGGTATGGTTGCCGGTTTAATTCCATGTCCTTCTGCTATTGCTGTGCTTTTGATTGCTTCGACAAAGTTTTCCCAAGATAATTATACTTTGTACAGTTCAATCTTCATTTACGTGCTAGGAATTGCTTTAACGTTAATAGGAATAATGGCATTATTTTTATTTTTTAAGGATCAGTTTTCAGATAAACTAAATAATATTAACAGTAGATTTAATACTAATTTAATTGCAGCTGTGTTGATTATTTTAGTTGGAGTTCTTTATTTATCTTTTAATCTTATGGGAATTGATCATCAACATTAATTATGCTTAACAAATTCAAATTGATCTCTTGAATAACCAACTTTCTTTAACTCATTAATAATTTCATCATATTTACTTTCTGAAACTGAGGGCTCTCTTCCCATTATCCATCCCATTGTGTTTTTAGGATATCCAACAGCCATATACTCATATTTTTCATCTAAATAAACAACTTTGAAGGCAAACTTCATAAAAGGAATAAAAGGTTTTCTCATTTGAATAGTCCAATCTGCATTAGATTTTTTATCTACAATAGTGCCTTTTTGTTTTATCTGTCTTTTCTTACCATCTTTTATTGCATCATAAGTTATGTCTATTGTGCCATCATCATTTAATTTGTAGATGTCTGAAGAATTCTCAGCTCCTTGTTCGATCATGTTAGGTACTATTGCAATAACATACCATTTACCCATAAATTTTTCTATGTCTAAGTAATCAACTGTTTTCATATTATCAGATCCTTTTATAAAGCTTATAAAAATTATTAGTATAATTAATAAAGTTTTCATTTTATACATTCCTCTATTTTTTCTATATTGATTTTTTAAAATTATTAAAAAAGAAATTATGGAATTAAATAATATATATCTAGGGTTTGCTTTAGCAACATTTGCTGGACTAAGTACTGGTATTGGTAGTCTCATAGCTCTTTATACAAAAGATATGAGTAAACGATTCTTAGCAATTGCTTTAGGTTTATCTGCTGGAATAATGATTTATGTATCATTTATGGAAATGATGCAATTATCCTTTGAATCTTTAATGATAATTTATGGCGCAACTTTTGGTAAGCTTATAAGTGTCACTGGCTTTGTAATGGGTCTTCTATTAATGCTTTTGATTGACCAACTATTTGATCATCAATCCATCGCTGATTTTATTTCAAGATCAGAAGATAAAAATGAATCAATTCTAATAAAAACAGGTGTATTCTCTGCAATAGCACTTGCTATCCATAATTTTCCTGAGGGGTTTGCTACATTTACTGCTACTGTATATGATCCTGCAATTGGGCTAACTCTTGCAACTGCAATTGCCGTTCATAATATTCCAGAAGGAATTGCTGTAGCTGTACCCATTTATTATGCAACAAAAAGTAAAAGAAAAGCTTTTATTATTTCATTTGCATCTGGTTTAGCTGAGCCTATGGGTGCTTTAATAGGTTTTTTAATTTTTAGAACAGTTTTTAATGAAGCCCTATTTGGGATTTCATTTGCTTTATGTGCAGGCATAATGGTTTATGTTGCTTTAAATGAACTTCTTCCAGTTGCAAAGGATTATGGACAACCTAGTGATGCCATTATTGGAGTGACAATTGGAATGATTGTTATGGCCGTTAGCCTTATTATGATGTATATCTAGTTTAATTCAGTGAAAATTTGAGCACCAATACCCTTTATTCTATATTCTACTAAATCGCTTGGTACCAATACAACTTCATCTTTTGAAAGCACAATGCCTTTTTCTTCAGCTAAATGTACTTTCCAATTAATAGCTTGCTCCTCTGAAAATTCTAGCTTAGAAAAAATTCCGTGAACAATTGCTCTTTTAGATTTTGAATTTTGAGGGAAAATAATCACGTCATCTTGAACTTTAACCCTAAGAGTTTTTTCAGAATCAAAGTCTTTGATTTCAATCCAACAACCTTTCATTGGACAAACATCGACAATTTCACCTTCGAGTGTAATACTTTGCCCAATAAAATCTGAGGGCTTTTCCATAACTTGTCCAAAAGTTTTAACTGATTTTGGTATAAATTCATCACCAAATTTTTGTACACTATATTCTTTTTTTGGAGATGAGCACGAGATTAATAATAAAGATAAGAATGTAAATACTATTCTAATCATAACAAGCTTGTAATCTCATCAGATAATGGTTTAACTCTAGCATCAAAAAAACCGATTAAATTACCTTCTTCATTTATGAGATATTTGCAGAAATTCCAACTAGGAGATTGATTATTCCATCCATTAAGCTCAGACTTAGAAAGCCATTCATAAACTGAACTTTGATTTTTGCCTTTTGTGGCAATTTTTTCAAACATTTGGAATGTTACTCCATATACTGATTCACAAAACTCTGCAATTTTTTCATTGCTGCCAGGTTCTTGATATAAAAAATCGTTTGATGGAAAACCTAAAACGATGACTTTTTCTCCATAAAGATCCTGCAGTTTTTGCATTTCAGCATATTGATAAGTATAGCCACATTTAGAAGCTACATTAACAATTAAAACTTTTTTTCCTTTGTAATCACTGAACGAAATTTCTTCACCATCAATACCTACAGCTTTTAAGTCGTAAAAGTTTGACAATGCAGCAATCTCGCTGTCATTTTTTGATATTTTTTTATAGGTAAAACCGCTTAATAGGAGTACAATCGTGAAACCTATAAAGGTAATTAATAAATAATGCGTTGGTATTAAAAATTTTATCATTTTTTGCTTAAATTGCCTGGAAAGATAATATGTTTTTGATAAAAAAAGAAGAACTATCTACAAGAGAACTGTCTGAAACCGCACAGTGGATTAAAGATAATTTTGAAAATATTTTTTTATGGTTTAGTGTTTTATGCATTTTAATATCATTTTTATTTATTCTTAGGTTATATTTCAAACGTCAAAAATGAAAAAGATAAACATAATATTTTTAGCAATAATAATTTTAGGCTGTCAGACAGATAAAAATTCTTCAACAGTGAAAAAGAATATCGCTCCAGAAGAAAAAGTTGCTAACGAAAAAAAAGAATTAAAACATAGCAACAATACTCGTCCATCCAACAGTGTCGTTTTTAGAAATGCTAAAGGTTTATACTTAACTGAGACTGAAAAAGATAGTATTGTTGAAAATCAAGAAAATTTACAAGCATTACGTAGATATGATGATGTAAATAAGAATACAGAATATATATTATTTAAAGATTATGATGATTTAAGAGGTTTTCTTGAAGATTCTGTCGTAGATGATTTAATTGAAGAAAATAAATTGATGCGTTCTGGTGGTCGCGGTGCTGTAGTTATGAAAAGAGTTCAAGATAAGTGGCTTGATAAACCTCTTCCCAAAGAACAGTTTGACATGATAAATGGTTCAATCAAATCCTTTAGTGATTTTGAAGGTAGTATGCTAGTTATAAATTTTTGGTATATAAACTGTGGTCCATGTATAGCCGAAATGCCTTATCTAAATAAACTGGTTGAAAAGTATAAGGATGATAATATTAAGTTTTTGGCATTAAGCTTTGATAGTATAGCAGACATAAAACAGTTTATATCCGAAGTTGATTTCAAATATGAGCAAGGTAAAATAGAAAGAGCATTTTCCTACGAATTTACTCCTGTTGCTCCAGGTCATTTTATCATTGATGAATCCGGAATTGTAAAAGATATTCTAATTGGTGCGCCAAGGCAAACCGAACTAATATATGACAGACTAGTATCTGTTATTGAAAAAAATAAAAAATGAAATTATAACCCTAATTATTAATTAAATTTTTAGATGAAACAATTAAGAAAACTTATTCTAATTTTATCAATTACATTTCTTCCTGCTCAAACAAATATCATCCCAGAAGGTTTTAATGGTTTTAGTGTTTCTATGAAGCACGATCAAAATGTTGATTTTTTTGGAGAAGGAAAATTTTTTAGAAGTTCATTTACTAATAACCTAAATGTTGGTTATATATACAATGGAACAGTTAGCATAGATTTAAATTATGGCTATTCTCTATTTGATAGAAAAGATGAGTATTTCATTGATGAAAATAATGCTCATACCTCAGGAGATGATTCTTTTAATTTCATTGATAATTTTCGTGTTGAAAATAGAGAAGTAGGCGATAAGGGTTTTTCTTTTGGTTTAACTTATTACATAAATGAAAGCCAAACGATATTTCCAAAGCAACTTCCAGTCAACCTATCATTAGGATTCAGATATGGTAATTCCAGCTATACAAGTGATAATTTGGACGCTTTAAATCAGGATTTTTATGGAAAATTTTATAGTTTAGAGTTTGGTGTTTACAAAGAAATCGAAACGGCAGCAAGCTTTTTCATGATCCCAAGAATTAATCTTCATATAACTAATGAAAAAAATATTTACGATTCATTTATCAATGAAGGTGAAACTGAATCCTTTAATCTAAGCAGTAATTATTTCGAAGTAGCATTACCGTTTGTTTTAGAGCGCGCTACAGTTGGAAAGCCATATTTTGAACCAAGCATTTCAAATAGACATGGTTCAACGCATCTTGGTTTTAAATTTGGATTCCTTTTTTAACTTAATCACATGAAATTTCGCGTTCATCAAGATATTTCTAAGGCTGAAACTTTGCCATCAATATTCTACAAGAATCAAGATGTTTTTGACGAAGTGAAGGAAAAAATTTTCTTAAAATCTTGGCAATGGCTTGGAGATAACTCAGGTCTTAAGCTAACAAATTCTATTCAACCATTAACACTCCTTGATGGATTTTTATCTGAACCTATTTTATTGACTCGTGATAGTAATGGTGATGTTAATTGTATGTCAAATATTTGTACTCACAGAGGACATATTTTAGCACTTGGTGCAGATAAAGTTAAAAGAATTGTATGCGCTTATCATGGAAGATCATTTGATTTGCAAGGTAATTTTAAGTCGATGCCTGAATTTTCTAAAGCAGAAAATTTTCCAAGAGACTGTGATAATTTATATAAGTTTCCATTATATGAATGGGGACCTTTTTTATTTGCTGGTCTAAACCCATCATTTGATTTTCAAGAAGTCATTAAACCAATGCAAGAAAGAGTCGGTTTTTTACCACTTGAACAGTTTTCCTTTGATAGTAGTATGTCCAAGGATTATCTTGTTCAAGCTCATTGGGCTTTATATTGCGATAATTATCTTGAAGGATTTCATATTCCATTTGTTCATGAAGGTTTAAATAAGGTTTTAGATTATGGGAGTTACAAAACGGAACTATACAAGTATTCTAATTTACAGATTGGTTACTCAGATGATTCAAATGAAGTTTTTGACCTTCCAAAAGATCATATTGATTATGGAAAAAAAATAGCGGCTTACTATTACTGGGTTTTCCCAAATATGATGTTCAATTTTTATCCTTGGGGCTTATCTGTCAATATTGTAAAACCGATAAGTATTAATCGTACCAAAGTTTCTTTTTTAACTTATATCTATGATGAGACCAAACTTCATAAAGGAGCTGGAAATGATATTGATAAAGTTGAAAGAGAAGATGAATTCATTGTTGAAAATGAAAGTAAAGGAATTCAATCTGCTTTTTATCAATCTGGAAGGTTTTCTCCTACTCGTGAACAAGGTGTTCATCATTTTCAAAGATTAATCGCCAAATTTCTCAAATAATTAAAACAATAAATGAATAAGACTTTTTTTATGCAAGAAGCCATTAGAGAAGCATTAAAAGCTGATCCAAATAAAGTGTTTCCTAATCCGCTAGTGGGCTGTGTGATTGTCAAAGATAATATGATTATTGCTAGAGGATATCATAAAGAGTTTGGCACAAATCACGCTGAGGTAAATGCCATACAATCACTTGATGTTCCAGTTAGTAATGCAGATTTGTATGTAACACTTGAACCATGTGCACATTTTGGCAATAATCCTCCTTGCGTAGGTGCTATTATTCAATCAAAAATGTTTAAAAAAGTCATTTTAGCATCCAAAGATCCTAACGAAAAGGCGATGGGAGGAATAAAGCAACTCAAGGAAGCAGGAATCGAAGTTGAGATTGGAGTTTGTGAAGATAAAGCAAGAGAAATTAATAGGCGATTCTTTACTTTTTTTGAAAAGAAAAGACCCTATGTAATAATAAAATTTGCAAGAACGCAAGATGGGTTTATAGCACGGCTTGATGGAAGCTCTAAATGGATTACGGAAGAAGATGCAAGAAGAGACGTTCATGTCACTAGATCAGGATGTGATGCAATTTTGGTTGGTAAGAATACAATTAATGTTGACAACCCAAGTCTTGATTCACATGGTATTGGTAAAAATCCTCGTATTGTTATATTATCATCAAATCCAATCAATTCTAGTCTGAAGGTATCAACAAAAAATCCTATCATATTTACAAAAGAATTATTAAAAAATCAGCCCCACCATAATATTAAAATTATTCTTGACAATTTATTTAAGGAAAATGTACAATCATTACTTGTTGAAGGGGGAGAAAAAACCATTACTTCATTTATAAGAAGTGGATTTTACGATGAAATTCACGAGTATGTTTCTCCAAAAAAGTTTTATGAAGGTATACCTTTCTACCGTGGTGAAGATTTTGGTAGAATTCGTTCATCTTTAAAATTGGTATCAGAAGTATTATTTAAAAATGATATTAAAAAAATATACAAAAAATAATGTTTACAGGATTAGTAGAAGCAAAAGGAGTTATTGATTCATTTGAAAGAAATGAGGACGGCGTGATTTTACGTCTAAATCATGGTGATTCTTTTAAAGTATCAATAAATGATAGTGTTTCATGCAACGGTGTTTGTCTCACAGTAGTGAGATTTAATAAAAATTCTTTTGAAGTACAATTAGTTAATGAGACTTTAAATAGAACTACTGCTGAATTCTGGAAAGAAAATGATGAGCTAAATTTAGAAAGAGCATTGCTTCCTTCGACAAGAATGGGAGGACATTTTGTTCAAGGTCATGTGGATTGTATTACTACAATTACAAATATCCAACATTTCGAAAAATCATCTGTTTGGACTTTTAAAATGAATGAAGACATAGAAAAATATATCGTTGAAAAAGGTTCAATTGCTCTAAACGGCGTAAGTTTAACCATCGCCAAAAAAAATGTAAGATCATTTGATGTAGCACTAATTCCTCATACAATAGAATTAACTACTTTTGGTAATTTAACTACAGGAGATTCTGTTAATGTTGAAGTTGATATTCTAGGAAAATATATTGAAAACTTTTTAGGACATAAAAGATGAAATTCGATTCTATATCTTCAGCGATTAAAGAGATTAAATCTGGTGGGATGGTAGTAGTTTTAGATAATGAAGACAGAGAAAACGAAGGTGATTTAGTAATGGCTTCCGATGCTGTTTCTCCAGCAAATATTAATTTCATGGCGAAAGAAGGGAGAGGTTTAATTTGCATTTCAGTATCAAATACCAGAGCAAAAAAATTAGATCTTGAACCAATGCAACAAAAAAATACTAGTCTTCATGAAACGGCTTTTACTGTAAGTGTAGATGCTGTTAAAGGAACAACGACTGGAATTTCTGCATCAGACAGGTGTAAAACTGTTAAAACAATTGTTAGTGATACAACTTTACCTACAGATTTAGCAAGACCAGGGCACATTTTTCCAATTGTTGGAAGAAACGGTGGAGTATTAAGAAGAGCTGGTCACACTGAAGCAAGTATGGATCTAGCTCAACTCGCAGGTTTTTCAAGGAGTGGAGTTATTTGTGAAATAATTGGTGATGACGGTGAAATGCTTAGAGGAACAGAGCTAATGGAATTTGCCAAGAAACATAGTCTTAAAATTATTTCAATTGAAGACCTAATTAGATTTAGAAGAAAAAAAGAAAGTATTATCAAAAAAGTTGAAAAAATAAAACTTCCAACAAAATTTGGTGAATTTGATCTTCATATGTATGATGATATTTATAATAATAAAGTTCACTTCGGACTTACTTTTGGAAAAATAAATACAAAAAAACCTATTTTAATTAGAGTTCATTCGGAGTGTTTAACTGGGGACATTTTTCATTCTTTAAGATGTGACTGTGGTAGTCAACTTGACTTTGCAATGAAAAAAATTGTAAAAGAAGGCTCTGGTATTATTGTTTATTTAAGACAAGAAGGAAGAGGAATTGGTATTAAGAACAAGATTAAAGCCTATAAGCTACAACAAGAGAAAAATATGGATACAGTTGAAGCAAACAATGCTTTAGGCTTTAAAGCTGATTTGAGAGATTATGGAGTAGGCGCTCAGATTTTGAAGGACTTGGGTGCAAAAGAACTAATTGTGATGACAAATAACCCAAAAAAACTTATTGGTTTAGAAGGACATGATTTAAAGATAACAAAAAGATTACCGGTCGTAATAAAACCCTCAAAGCATAATAAAAAGTATTTGTCAGTTAAAAAAAAGAAACTTAATCATATATTAGACTAATGATTGCGATAATAAAAAGTGATTTTAATAAAGAGATTGTTGATGGCCTTGTAGAAGGGTGTAAAAGAGCTTTAATTTCAGAAGAAATTGAAATTATTAGCGTTCCAGGTGCATTCGAACTTCCAGCAGCTGCAAAAAAATATTCCGAAACTAAAAAATTTAAAGCCATAATTACACTAGGCTGTGTTATCAAGGGTGATACAGATCACTATGACTATATTTGTCAAGCAGTATCAAAAGGAATAATGGACATTTCGATTAATTCTGATATTCCAATTCTCTTTGGAATTTTAACTTGTCAAAATGCTGAATTAGCATTTGAAAGAAGTAGAAATAATGAATCTAATAAGGGTTACGAAGTAGGATTAGCAGCATTAGATCTTTTAAAATAAACTTATAATAAATAAGTCATTTCGTAAAATTTTTTATAATCTTAGTTTTAGTCTAAAAGAGATAAGGCGGGAGAATGGTAGTATTTGTAGAATTGAGATATAAATACGTTAATTGAACCAATCAAGGATCCCCCGCCCAACTAACTCATATTGACAATTGAATATAAATATGAATTTTTAAAAAAGACAAGAAAAAACCGACTGGTCGGTTTATTTTTTCTTATAAGAAAATAATTTATTTATGAATAGGGAAAATTTTGCAGCCCGTAGGGGGATCGAACCCCTGTTGCATGGATGAAAACCATGAGTCCTAACCACTAGACGAACGGGCCAAAAACGTAGCAAAATATAGACTAAAGATATTATTTTTACAATAGACTTTCTTTTATCAAGATTTAACGTCTAAAGCATCTAATAAAGTACCATTTTGGTGCATATCAACAGTTATATCACATCCGCCTAAAAGTTCACCGTCCACAAAAAGCTGAGGAAATGTTGGCCAACCTGATAATTCTGATAATGCAGGACGCATTTCGGCATGTTCTAAAATATTTACGTCTTTATAATCAACACCGTAGTGATTAAGTACATTTACAACGGTATTTGAAAAACCACATAAAGGTGATTCTTTGGTCCCCTTCATAAAAAGAACAATATTATTTTCATCAATTATTTTTTTGAATTCTTCTTTAAAGTTCATAGTTAAATTTATTAATATAATTTCAAAATTAAAGGAGTAAATCTTTAAATGAGACTTTTTTCATGGAATGTTAATGGAGTCAGAGCAATTGAGAAGAAAGGATTTCTTCAATGGATAGATAATGTTGCTCCAGATGTACTTTGTATTCAAGAAACCAAAGCAAATTATGAACAATTAACAGAATCACTTCAAAATATTGATGGTTATTATGGATACTGGCATTCAGGAGAAAGAAAAGGTTATAGTGGAGTTGCTACCTTTTGCAAAAATGAACCATTAGATGTTCAATACGGTCTTGGTATTGATAAGTATGATAGAGAAGGAAGGGTTTTAATAACAGAGTTTGATAATTTTCTTTTATATAACATATACTTTCCAAATGGTCAAAAAGATGAGCATAGACTTCAGTATAAACTAGATTTTTATGATGATTTACTTGTTATTTTAAATGAACAAGTTGAATCAGGAAATAATGTCGTTGTTGCAGGGGACTGGAACACCGCTCATAATCCTATAGATTTAGCAAACCCTAAAGCAAATGAAAAAAATTCTGGATTTATGCCTGTTGAAAGAGCTCAATTGGACGAGTATATGGAGAATGGTTATGTAGATACATTTAGATTGTTTCATGATGAGCCGGAAAGATACTCATGGTGGACATATAGATTTGGAGCTCGACAAAGAAATATAGGCTGGAGAATAGATTACTTCTTTGTTAATGAATCCTTTGTTGAATCTGTAAAAGATGCAGATATACATGAAGATGTGATGGGATCTGATCACTGTCCAGTATCAATAGAGCTTGAAGAAAATTTTTAGTTAATAATTTCTAAAATAGCAAAGTATAAGCTTGATGTATGACCAACTCTTTCACCATTTATACTATCAGGGAATTGAAAAACAATTGAATCCTTGATATAGCCGTCATAGGGATCAAAATTGTAATTCTTAAACTGAGAATCGAATTCTTTGAGATTTCTCCATTGAACATGTTTATTAATAAAACCATTTTCGAATTCGTAATCAAGACTATTAATGGTTTCTTTACAATTTTTTCTAAAAAGAAATTCATATGCTCTAATTAAAAAAGGTGTTTTCTCTCTAACATAATTAACAGGAGTAGCCACAGTATTAAATGTAATTTTATTATTAAAGTCTAAAGATTGATTTGTAAACATTACAACACTTCCTCCCATACTATGACCAACAATCTGCCAATTAGTAATATTGGGATTAGTATTTAATAAAAATTTAAGCTCTTCTTTAAAATCGTTTGAAACATTACTTGGACAATCATTCCAATCATATTTGTAAAAAAAAGTATTTATGTTTTGCTGCACAAGATAATTAAATGGTTGTACCCATTCATGATGAATTTCAATCCAATATGCAGGATAGAAACCATGAATTGCAACAATAGCGGTATCACCATCACTTTTATGAATTATATTCATACCATCAGGAATCTTTTTTAGGTCTCTAAAAGATGAATATTTATCATCTGCACTTAAAAAATAAAGAAGACAAATAAAAGCAAGAAATGTTGTTAGTGTTCGTTTAAACATTATATATTGTCAAAATTGTTAAAATGAACTTAAAAATACAATTAGTAAATACTAAGAAAGAATACAAAAATATTCTTGAAATTAGAAAAAAAGTATTCGTGGAAGAACAAAATGTTCCTATCGAAATAGAAATAGAGCATGAAAATGAGTCATTTCATGTTATTTGTTCTTTAGATGAATCAGCCGTTGCTACTGGAAGATGGAGAAAAACTAAACATGGAATCAAATTAGAAAGATTTGCTGTTCTTAAAGAGTACAGAAATCTTGGTCTAGGATCAAAAATTGTTGATTTTATACTCACCCAAGTTTCTTTAGATGACACTATATATTTACATGCGCAAGAAGCAGTTGTTAATTTTTATGAAAAACTTGGTTTTAAAGTTTTCGGTGAGCAATTTGTAGAAGCAGGTATAAATCATTCAAAAATGATATATGAAAGATAAAATTAAAGAATCATCACTTAAAAGATTATTTAGATTTGTTATAGCACATTGGCCATATTTGGTGCTTTCAACAATAGCTGCCTTTTTCTTTGTCATTTTCAATAGTGCATCTATATGGATTACAGCAACCATGATCAACAATATTCTTGTTGATTTCAACGATATGATAATTGAAAACCAGAGGTTGCTTTCTTTAAATGATTTATCAATGAATGATCGTTTAAAGTTATTTTCAAATAATTTATTATTAAAAGAAACGGCCATTAAAACTGTATCATCAGTATGTATTGCACTCATTGTTGTTTTTTCTGCCAAAAATATTTCTTTATATATAAAAAATATCACCCTT
>CACOSI010000008.1 GCA_902629855.1 uncultured Fidelibacterota bacterium | reverse complement strand
AGTCTTGTAAATTCAGCTCCTTTGAGTACCGATCTATCTTTTACTTTAGACTCTCAAAAAGATCATATTATATCAGCATTATCAAATCTTAGAAAGCTAACAGATGGAAAATTATATGTTGCAACAAACAAAAACGAGTTTTCATATTTATCTTCAATAGATTTCATTGATTTAATTGAAGTTGATGGACCACATCCAGCAGGTAACATAGGTGTTATTTTAAATAAAATTGACCCGATAAATTCAAACGAGGTGGTTTGGACTGTCAAGGGATTTCATTTGCCTATATTAGGTAAATTATTTTCGAAAGGATATTTTGATCCTTCTATTTCCATTAATGTTTCGGGACCAGCAGTCAATCCAAGCTATGTAAAGTCACGTTTAGGAGCTAGTTTTTCTTCTCATAAGAGTAGTTTAATAATTGATAATGTTAGAGTAATATCTGGAGATGTTTTAACTGGAAAGCAAGTTTCTTTGGACGGTTTTTTAGGTTTTTATCATTCGATGTTTTCAGTTATTGAAGAATCTTATGAAAGACCTTTTATTGGATGGTTGCATCCAGGAGGAAAATCGAGATATAGTATTTTTAATGCATACTTTGGTTCAAACAAAAAATCATTTAACTTTACTACCTTACAAAATGGAAGTAATAGAGCATTTGTTCCAATTGACGCATGGGAAAAAGTTTTTCCAATGGACATTCATATAAATGCTCTTGCCAGAAGTATAGAAGCGAATGACATTGATGAAATGGAGCAATTAGGAATATATGAATGCGATGAAGAAGATGTAGCTTTATGCTCATTTGTTTGTCCAAGCAAGTCTGATGTTGGTTCAATAATTAGAAAGGGTTTAGATACAATTTATTTTGATCAGTAATTATGAATTTTTTAAGAAAAATATTTAGCGAAACAGGAAAATTTGTTGAGAAGGGTAAACCTCTATCATGGGCATATCCTTTATGGGAAGCGGCTGACACAATTTTTTTCTCCACAAATAAACAAACCAGTAGTGGTCCGCATATTAGAGATAATATGGATATTAAAAGGACAATGTTTTTTGTGGTAATAGCTCTAATTCCATGCTACATCTTTGGAGCATACAATATTGGTTACCTTAATTCTCTTGCATTAGGAGTTGAAAAAGGTATCATTGGTAACACTATTTTTGGATTATCATACGTTCTACCTATCTTAATAATTACATTCATTGCTGGTGCAATTTGTGAGATAACATTCGCAATTGTAAGAAAACACGAGGTGAATGAAGGTTTTCTTGTTTCATGTGCATTGATTCCGCTAACAATGCCACCAGATGTACCTTTGTGGCAGGTATTTGTTGGTACAAGTTTTGGTATTATAATTGGAAAAGAAATCTTTGGTGGCGTTGGAACAAATATTTTCAATCCTGCTCTCACATCAAGAGCATTTATGTACTTCGCATTTCCAACAAAAATTTCTGGAGATAAGGTATGGGCAGTTGGTCCTGATGGATACACTGGAGCTACAGCATTAGCAGTACCTGCTAATCCTGCAGAATATGATACTGCATCGAATTTATATGCAAATATTTCACAATTTGATTATTCTAATTTAAATCTTTTTTGGGGACTAATACCCGGATCAATAGGTGAAACTAACAAGTTATTAATTTTATTAGGGGCAATTTTTCTAATTTATTGTGGTATTGCATCTTGGAGAATTATGGTTTCTTGTGTTATTGGTTTAGTTTTTACAGCAGTTCTCTTTAATTTATTAAGTATGTTAACTGTTGAAGGTATCTTAGAATCTGGTGGTACACCAAATGCAATGTTAACCATTACTCCTTTACAACATATTTTATTAGGTAGTTTTCTATTTGGAACTGTTTTTATGGCGACAGAGCCCGTTACTTCTTCTCATACTAACACAGGAAGATGGATTTATGGATTTCTGATTGGAGTATTAACTGTAATCATTCGCTCAATTAATCCAGCGTATCCAGAAGGTGTTTTCTTAGCTATACTTATCATGAATATGTTTGCTCCATTAATAGATTACTATGTCGTTCAATCAAATATTAAAATGAGGTTAAGTAGAAATGCACAGTAATAATTATACATTAGGATTTGTTTTTATTGTAACAATCATATTGGGATCAATGCTATCATTTACTAAAGATAGTATTAAAGATCTTCAAGAGGAAAACCTTAAAGCTGATGTACAAAAGACTATTCTTAGATCTTTAAATTTTGACGAAAATCTTCTTCTCTCAAATGAGCTTATTGAGCAAACATTTAAAAGTTATATTGATGCAAAGTGTGTAAATATTGAAGGAGAAGTTGTTGAATGTGCTATTGAAGAAATTGATATTGAAAAAAATGTTGACGTCCTTCCAATATATATTAGAAAAGATAATAATGAAATTAAAGGTATAGCTTTACCAGTTGCTGGAAAAGGTTTGTGGTCAACAATTTTTGGTTATATTGCATTGAATCCAGATACAGAATCAGTACTTGGAATTCAATTCTACAAACATGGTGAAACGCCTGGTCTTGGTGGAGAGGTTGAAAAGAAGTGGTTTACTGACAACTTCATAAATCACCCATTAAAAGATGCAAGTGGTTCAATATCATATGTTCCAAAAAAAATTAGAAATACAAGCGGTAAAATTGTTAGCATAAAAGTCGTTAAAGGTGGAGTTGACTATTCTGACACAAACATGGAATCTATCCATCAAGTAGATGGAATCTCAGGAGCTACTGTAACTGCTGATGGTGTCACTGATTTTCTTTTAGAAGATTTATTAAGATATGAGAAAACCTTAGATAAAATAAGAGACTATGGAACTATTTAATTCAGAATCAAAAAAAATTATTAGCGATCCAATTAATGTTAATAATCCTATATCACTTCAAGTTTTAGGAATTTGTTCTGCATTAGCTGTTACAATTAGACTAGATCAGGCAATAATTATGACTCTGGCTGTAATTTTTGTTTTGTGTTCTTCAAACGTAATACTATCTCTAATTAGAAATTATATCCCCAATAGAGTAAGAATTGTAATTATGTTATCCGTAATTGCATCACTCGTATCTGTTGTTGATGAACTATTAAAAGCATACCTATATGATATGAGTAAACAATTATCAGTTTTTGTAGGTTTAATTATTACAAATTGCATTATAATGGGTAGAGCAGAAGCTTTTGCTCTAAAAAATGGTCCATCAAAAGCCTTTTTAGATGGTATTGGAAATGGCTTTGGATATGGACTAATTATTATCATTGTTTCTTTCTTCAGAGAATTATTTGGGGCAGGAACAATTACATTACCTGATGGTGGAGCAGGATATGTTCTTTGGAGAATTCCTGAATCATGGTATGCTGCAGGATATGAAAATGTTGGACTTTTAGTTTTATCTCCTGGAGCATTTATCATCTTAGGTTTAGTTATATGGGTTCAAAGAGAAATGGCTGGCGTTGAGGAGGATGCTTAGATGACTGGCTTAGAACATTATTTAAGTATTTTTACTAAAGCTGTTTTTATCGAAAACATTGTTTTAGCATATTTTTTGGGCCTATGCTCATTTTTAGCAATTTCAAAAAAAATTGATGCATCCGTTGGTATTGGGATGGCAGTTATTGTTGTTTTGACTATTACAGCCCCTATTAATTGGGTACTATGGGAGTTTTTATTGTCGAAAGGAGCTCTAGTTTGGATAAGCGATGATTTTGTTGATACAGATTTGGGATTTTTAAAATTAATTGTATTCATTTCTGTTATTGCAGCTATGGTCCAGCTTGTTGAAATGTTTATGGAAAGATTCTCACAATCTTTGTATAATAGTTTAGGAATTTTCTTGCCTTTAATAGCTGTAAACTGCTCAATCTTAGGGGGATCTTTATTTATGGTTGAAAGAGAATATACTATCTCAGAAACAGTTGTCTACGGTTTTGGTTCAGGTGTAGGATTTTTTCTTGCAATTGTAGCTCTTGCTTCAATAAGATATAGAATTAGATATTCTAATATTCCTCCAAGACTGAGGGGTGTTGGAATGGCAATGTTGTTAACAGGTTTACTGTCCATGGCTTTCATGGCATTTTCGGGGATAGATTTATAATGAATGATATTTTTTTAGGAGTATTAGTTTTTTCAACAGTGATTTTATCACTTGTTATTATTTTAAACGTTTTAGGTAATTTTTTGCTGCCGCAAGGAGAAGTAACATTATTGATAAATAATGATAATGATAAATCAATTAAGGTTGATACTGGTGGAACAGTTTTATCAGCTCTTGCTTCACAAAACGTTTATTTACCATCCGCATGCGGTGGGCAGGGTACATGTGCTCAATGTAAGTGCCAAGTTGTTGAGGGTGGTGGTGATATTCTACCAACGGAAGAAGCTTACATATCAAGATCTGATCAAAAAGAAAATTGGAGATTAGGCTGCCAAGTTAAAATTAGAAATGATATGAAGATTCAAGTACCTGATGAAATCTTCAGTATAAGAAAATGGGACGCAGTTGTTAAATCAAACGATAATGTAGCAACATTTATCAAAGAACTAATATTAGAACTTCCTGCAGATGATCCAATTCACTTTGAATCTGGCGGTTATATTCAAATTGATGTTCCAGCTTATAAAGACATTGAATATAAAAATTTTGAAATACAAGATTTATATACTAGTGATTGGGATCAATTCGATGTTTGGCAGTATACTGCTGAAAATACTGAGCCAGTATTTAGGGCATATTCTATGGCTAACCATCCTGCAGAGGGTAATATCATCATGCTAAATATTAGAATAGCTAGTCCTCCACCAAATATGCCAAGTGTTCCTCCAGGTATTGCTTCGTCATACGTTTTTAATTTAAAAGCAGGAGATAAAGTGACTGTTTCAGGACCATATGGAGAGTTCCATATAAAAGATACTGATAGAGAAATGGTTTACATTGGAGGTGGGGCAGGAATGGCTCCATTAAGATCACATATTTTTCATTTATTAAAAACAGAAAAGTCAAAAAGAAAAATTTCATTTTGGTATGGTGCAAGATCTGCCAAGGAAATGTTTTACGATGATGAGTTTAAAGAATTAGCTGAAGAGTTTGATAATTTCACTTATCAAGTTGCTTTATCAGATCCACTACCTGAAGATAATTGGGAAGGTCCTACAGGTTTTATTCACCAGGTAGCACTTGATATGCATCTTGAAAATCATGAAGACCCTACTGAATGTGAATATTATTTATGTGGTCCTCCAATGATGATTAGCGCTGTCCAAAAAATGTTATGGGATTTAGGAGTTGAAGAGGATATGATAGCTTATGATGATTTTGGCTAAAAGATTTTTTTTAGTCTTTATATTTTCATTAATATCTTGTTCTAGTCCAAACAATAATAGTATTGAATTAGATATTATCTCAATAAAAGGTTCCACAATGGGAACTTCATACAATATCAAATATTCTTCTGAAAAAAAAGATAGTAGTGAAGTTGAAATAGTTCAAAAGGAAATTGAAAAAATCTTAAAAAATATTAATCTAGAAATGTCTACTTACATTCCTGAAAGTGAAATATCAAAATTTAACTCTTCAAAGAGTACTGAATGGTTCAATATATCAAAAGACTTTTCCTATGTTGTTAAGCAGTCATTTAAGTATAATGAACTATCAGATGGAAGATATGATATTACTGTTCAGCCTCTTGTAAATTTGTGGGGTTTTGGTCCAGAAAAATTTTTAAACCCTCCCACTGAAGCTGAAATAGATAGTGTTAAACAATTTGTTGGTCAAAATCTTATTGAAATTAATGATGGTAAATTGCGAAAAAAAGATTCTAGAGTTCAATTAGATTTAAGTTCAATAGCTAAAGGTTTTGCGGTTGATAAAATTTTTAATTTTTTAGAAAATTATGACGAGGTATTTGTTGAAATTGGCGGTGAGATTAGAACAAAGTCGACCACCAAAGACTGGAAAATAGGCATAAACACACCCTCAATTAATAATTTTTCAAATGATATCGAAAAAATTATCACTTTAAACAATTTATCAATAGCAACATCTGGTAATTATAGAAACTATTTTATTTATGATGACAAATTTTATCATCATGAAATAGATATTAAAACAGGCAAGCCTGTTCAATCACAAATTGGATCAATTTCTATCATTTCAGAAGAGTCATGTATGGATGCAGATGCATTATCAACAATGTATTATACTATGAAGCTTAATGAAATTTCAGATTCTATTAAAAAGTTTGATAAGCTTGAGTCGCTAGTAATTTTAGTTAATAATGATGGCACATTCGTACAGATACCATCTGAGAAATTTCCGAAAAATTAAATATTAGTTTCGCAATTTTCAGGTTCTCCTCCACAGATTTCACAACCATCAGGAGAATCTCCGCATGCTTTTTTAAGAGGTTTATTTTTAAATATAAGACCTAAATTCATCGCCAACATTGATAGGGCTATAATTACAATTACTGGTAATAAAGTTTCCACTTTAAAATTTAAAAAAAAACGTACGATTTTAATAATTATTTCATTCCTTTTTAATTAAATTACGCCCTATGGAATTACTAAATCATCCAGTTGGAATAATATCAATTTTGTTATTTGTAGTAGCTTATGCTTTTGTAATGACAGAAGAGGTAACCCATTTAAGAAAATCAAAACCTGTAATGTTTGCTGCTGGAATCATTTGGGCAATGATCGCTTGGGTTGGTGTTCAAACTGGCAATTCTTATGCAGTTAAGAAAGAAATTATGCATGCATTTGATGAGTTTAATCAATTAATGCTGTTTCTTCTTGTTGCAATGACATACATAAACTCAATGTCTGAGAGAAATGTGTTTGAAAAACTTAGATCTATTTTGTTATCTCAAAATTTTTCCTATAAAAAATTATTTTGGATAACTGGTTTTATCTCTTTTTTTCTATCACCAATTGCAGATAATCTTACGACAGCCCTAACAATGTGTGCCGTTGTTCTTGCAGTTGGAAAAGGTAATAAAAACTTCACAAGCATTAGTTGTGTAAATATTGTTGTTGCAGCAAATGCAGGAGGAGCTTTCAGTCCATTTGGTGATATTACAACTCTTATGGTTTGGCAAGCAGGTTATGTTGAGTTTACACAGTTTTTTCAACTTTTTTTACCTTCTCTAGTTAATTTTATCGTTCCCTCAGCGATTATGAGCTTTTACATAAAGGGTTCAGCTGAGGATGTTGAAAATCCACCGGTTATATTGAAACAAGGTGCGATAACAATCAGCCTTTTATTTTTGGTGACAATAGCATTGGCAATTTCATTTAAGAACTTTTTAAATCTTCCACCTGTCTTTGGAATGATGACTGGACTAAGCCTTCTCCAGCTCTATGGTTACTACTTAAAAAGATCTTTTTCTTCATCAAATAAAATCACAAGAGACGGTTCTGATCAGCCATTTGGAATTTTTAAACAGATCGCTCAAGCTGAATGGGATACATTATTATTTTTCTATGGTGTTATTATGTGTGTTGCCGGCTTATCAAAAATTGGTTATCTAGCATTGATAAATACAACACTATATGATGGTTTAGGTTTCACAGTTGCTAACTCTTTAATGGGAATTATTTCAGCACTAATTGATAATATTCCTGTAATGTTTTCTGTAATTCAAATGCATGATACCACTACGATGGATTTAAATCAGTGGTTATTAATCACCTTAACAGCAGGAGTTGGAGGAAGTTTACTATCTATAGGCTCTGCTCCAGGAGTAGCCTTGATGGGACAAGCAAAAGGTATTTATACTTTTTCAAGTCATCTTAGATGGACTGGAATAATTTTCATAGGTTATATATTAAGTATTTTAGTTCACTTATATCTGTCAGGAATAGTCTAATGAGAATTACAAAAGTAACTACAAGAACTGGGGATAAAGGTAAAACAGGTTTAGCCACTGGAGAAAAAGTCTTCAAAAGTGATAAAATTATATCGGCACTTGGCGATGTTGATGAATTGAGTAGCATTATTGGGGTCTGTGCTCTTAATTGTAAAGATGATGATACCAAAAAATTCTTACATAAAATACAAAATAACTTATTCGATATCGGTGGGCAGATATCTTTGAACTCTTTTGAAAATTCAATAATTAACGAAAAAATGATAACAGACTTAGATAAACAAATAGATGCATTAAATTCTGAACTTGATCCACTTCAAGAATTCATACTGCCCAGTGGAGATTCATTCTCATCTAATATTCACGTAGCTCGCTCAGTGACAAGAAGAGCTGAAAGAACTACTGTTGATTTATTTTCTGATACATTAGAAGAAAATCCAGTTATTATGTATCTTAATAGGTTGTCAGACTATTTTTTTGTTCTTTCAAGAAATTATAATAAAAAAAATAATATATCCGAGACTACCTGGAAAAGATAAATATGAATTTTTCTTCAATTAAATCAAAAATTGATGAAAATCATAAAATTTTCATTACATCCCATATTAATCCAGATGGCGACAGCATGGGTTCTGCATACGCAATGTTTAAGTACCTTGAATTTTTAGGTAAAGATTGTATGATAATTAATCATTCACCAGTTCCAGAAACATACAATTTTCTTAACAAAGAAAATATTTTTTTTGAACTTGATGGTGAGTCTGCCGCATTTATAAAAAATGCAGATCTAGGATTAGTTTTAGATATTGGGGATTTTTATAGAATGGGAGATTTAGCCTACCTTGTTGAAGAAAATGAAATTGAAACATTGAGTATTGATCATCATATAAAATCTTCAAACGATTTATTTAGTAGTGAATATATTGATACAAATGCATGTTCCGTTGGAGAAATCATATATTCATTTCTTAAGGAGGTTGATAAAACTGCCATTGATAAAAATATTATGCTTGGAATATATGTTGCCGTATTAACTGATACTGGCTCTTTCAGGCACAGCAATACAACCGACTTGAGTCATAAAATAGCAGTTGAAGCAATAAAAATGGGATTAGATATATCAAAAATATATCAAGATATTTATGAAAACTCCTCAAGGAGCAGAATAAAATTGCTTGGAAAAGTCATTGATAATTTAAATTTTGATTGTGGTGGAAAGCTTGCGTGGTTTGCATTAAATCATGATATGATTAAAGAAGTAAATGGAACAAAGCATGACTTCGATGGATTTACAGATTTTTTCAGAGGTATAAAGGGTGTTGAGGTTTCAGTTATGTTATACGATTTACAAGGAAAAGTTAGAATGAGTTTTCGTTCAAAAGGAAACTTTAAAGTAAATGAAATTGCGAAAAAAATGGGTGGAGGCGGTCATCCTTTTGCAGCTGCAGCTCTTGTTGAAGGTGAATTTGCAGATGTTAAAACAACTGTTTTGAATTTAATGTCAACTTACATTAACAAAGAAAAATGAAGATTATCTTAGCTAAAGGATCAGGTTATTGCTTTGGTGTTAGAGACGCTGTTAAGAGCGCATATGATATGAGTGAAAAATATGGTGAAGTATATATGCTTGGAGATATTGTTCACAATGAAAGTGTTGTAAATGACCTTGAGAAAAAAGGTGTCAAGGTTGTGGAGAAATTAGATCAAATTCCAAAAGATAAACCTGTTCTTTTTAGAGCTCACGGAACCTCAACAAGCGTTTGGAAAGAAGCTCAAGATAAAAAAATGAATATTATAGATGCTACATGTCCATTAGTCCATGAAATACATAGAGATGTTAAAGAATTGGAAGAAGATGGTAGAAAAATAATTATTATCGGAGATCATGGTCATGACGAAGTCATTGGTATTGCAAGCCAAGTTAAAAATGCAGTAATTATTTCTAATATTGAAGAAGCTAACGCATTTAGAAAAACAAAAAAAGCTGGCATTGTTAGCCAATCAACACAGACAATTGAAAACGTCCAAGAAATTATTAATATCTTAATGACAAAAGTTTTTGACTTAAGATTTGTAAATACAATCTGTTTTCCAACAAAAAGAAATCAAGAACAAATAAAAGAGCTTTCCAAAATAGCTGATCTCATGATCATCATAGGCTCATTTACAAGTGCAAATTCAAAAAGATTAGCTGAATTAAGCCTTGAAAGAAATAAAAATACTCATCAAGTGACAAATGCAACAGAAATTGATTCCAATTGGTTTACAAATGATTTAAATTCCGTTGGAATTTCTGCTGGAGCTTCAACTCCAGACTGGATTATCGAATCAGTAATAAAAAAAATCAGAGAAATCACAAATACATACGAAGAGGAAATTATTTATGACAAAAGACACTTTCAAAGTTAAAGTAGGTCTCGCCGAAATGTTAAAAGGTGGGGTAATTATGGATGTTACAAACGTTGAACAAGCTAAAATAGCTGAAGATGCTGGGGCTGTATCTGTTATGGCTTTAGAAAGGATTCCATCCGACATAAGAAAAGATGGTGGTGTAGCTAGAATGAGTAATCCTCATATGATCAAAGAAATTCAGGATAATGTATCTATTCCTGTAATGGCAAAATGTAGAATAGGACATTTTGCTGAAGCTCAGATTCTCGAAGCATTGGAAGTTGACTTTATAGATGAGAGTGAAGTTTTAACTATGGCAGATGAGCATTTTCATGTTGATAAGCATCCATTTAAAGTACCTTTTGTTTGTGGAGCAAGAAACTTAGGTGAAGCTTTAAGAAGAGTGCATGAGGGAGCTGCATTAATAAGAACCAAAGGAGAAGCTGGAAGTGGGAATATTGTTGAAGCAGTAAGACATATGAAAATGATTACTTCTCAAATAAATGAATTAAAATCTGCTGACTTATCAAAAAAAGCTGAAGAATATAGAGTGCCATTAGAGCTTATTGAACAGGTGGCAAAAAATCAAAAACTTCCAGTACCTAATTTTGCTGCTGGAGGTATTGCTACTCCTGCAGATGCATCTTTAATGATGCAACTTGGAGCTGAAACTGTTTTTGTTGGTTCTGGTATTTTTAAAAGCCAAGATCCATCTGAAAGAGCTCATGCTATTGTAAAATCTGTTGCTCACTATCATAATGCAAAGGATGTTTTGGTTGCTTCTTATGACTTGAAAGATGCCATGAAAGGTATTCTTATGTCCGATATTCCTGAAGAAGAAAAATTTTCTAATAGAGGTGATTAATAATGATTGGTGTCCTTGCACTTCAAGGTAATTTTCAATCACATCTAAATATATTAGAAAAGATTAATTTAGAATCATTGCAAGTTAAAAGCGTAAAGGATCTTGATAGGATAAGCGGTTTAATAATTCCCGGTGGAGAATCTACTACAATGAGCAAGCTCCTAGACAATTCAAACTTTGTTTCGGAAATTAAAGAGTTTGCTAAAAATAATCCAATTTTGGGTTCGTGCGCTGGAGCAATTATTATGAGTAGAAATTCATTCGATGAAAGAGTATTAAATCTAGGTTTATTAGATATAGAAATTGATAGAAATGCTTATGGAAGGCAAGTTTTTTCATTTTCTGATAAAATACAAGTAATCGATGGTAAAAATAAAAGTCTTTGTGAAGTTCTTTTCATAAGAGCACCAAAAATAATTAGCGTAGGAAACGATTGTAGTGTTTTTGCACTTAGAAATGATGAAATTATCGGCGTGAGACAAGGAAAACATTTTGCTATAACTTGTCACCCGGAATTGATGCATGAAACAAAGATTCATGAAATGTGTTTTAAGAGTAATTGATGAAGTATTTAGATAAAATTCATAGTCCAAAAGATTTAAAAAAAATACCTGTTAGCGAACTCAATCAAGTTTGCAGTGAACTAAGACATTATATAATTGATACAATAAATAAGATAGGAGGACATTTAGCTCCAACTTTAGGTACGATTGAATTAACTACAGCTGTACACTACGTTTTTAATGCTCCTAAAGATAAAATTGTGTGGGATACAGGACACCAAGCCTATGCACATAAGGTTTTAACAGGAAGATTTTCTGAATTTCATACAATCAGAAAATATAAAGGTTTAAGCGGATTTTTGAAACGCTCTGAAAGCGAATATGATATTTTTGGTGCAGGACACGCATCAACTTCAATATCTGCGGCACTGGGTATTGCCTCAGCAAGAAATCTCAATAATGAAAATTATAAAGTTGTAAGTATTATTGGGGATGGTGCTCTTTCAGGGGGGTTAGCCTTTGAAGCATTAAATAATGCAGGTAATGTTAGAAAGCAATTACTGGTAATTGTAAATGATAATGATATGTCTATAAGCCCTAATTTAGGTGCTTTTAGAAACTATTTAGTAAAAATTGCTACAAACAGAAAGTATAATAAGATCAGAAAACTGATTTATCGCACTATAAAAAAATTTCCAAGTAAATTATTTGTAAATATCTTAAGAAAAACCGAGGCTAGTGCTAAAAAGTTTTTTTTCCCAACAACAATTTTTGAAGATTTAGGATTTAGATACTTTGGGCCAATTGATGGTCATAATATTGAGGAATTAATTGATGTTTTGGATAAAATTAAAGAATTAGACAAACCTGTTGTATTACATACTATTACAAAAAAAGGTAAGGGTTTAGATTATGCGGAAGATGATCCAGTTAAATTCCACGGAGTCAAAGAAAAGAAAAAAGCCCCACAGAAAAAATCTTCAGTACCTATTTATCAAAATGCTTTTGGAGAAATTGTATGTGATTTAGCAGAAAAAAACGAAGACTTAGTGGCCATTACTGCTGCCATGAAAGAAGGAACTGGTTTAGTTGATTTTTCAAAAAAATTTCCAGATCGATTCTTTGATGTAGGGATTGCTGAAGGCCATGCTGTGACATTTAGTGGAGGTTTATCCGTTAATAATAAGATTCCAGTTGTAGCAATTTACTCTACATTCCTTCAACGTGCATTTGATCATATAATTCACGACATATCTCTCCAAAAACTTCCTGTAATTTTTTGCTTAGATAGGTCTGGTCTTGTTGGAGAAGATGGTGCTACTCATCATGGAGTTTTAGATATATCTTATTTGAGATGTATCCAAAATATAATTGTTACTGCTCCGAAGGACGGAAATGAACTGAGAGATTTAATTTTTACAGCTACAAAAAACACAAATTCTCCTTTCACTATTCGATATCCAAAAGAAGAGTGTATTTACTTTGATAATAAAGATGCTAAAATAATCGAAATTGGTTCTTGGGAAACAGTCAAGCAAGGAGCAGATATCTTAATTTTAGCAGTTGGTTCAATGGTTAAGAGGGCTATTGATGCATCTGAGCTTATTGAAAAACAAGGTATCTCATGTGAGGTAGTAAATTGCAGATTTATAAAACCTATGGATGAAAAATTCTTAAGAAACGCTTTCAATAAATTTCATAAAGTGATAACTATTGAGGAAGGTGTTGTCGATGGCGGTTTTGGTGAAGGTGTAATTTCATGGGCTAAGAAATTAAACCTTGAAAATTCAATCATAAATATAGGTATACCTGGAGAGTTTATTGATCATGGACCGAGAAATATTTTACTTGAAGAAGTTGGACTTGATTGTTCCTCATTAGCCGAAAAAATTATAAATTTTAAAAACTTAAAAAATGACTAAGAAAATAGATAGAAATAGAAGTTTTAAAAGTATTAGCGGTGATAATTTGCAAGAATTTTACTCTTCAAAACATAAAGAGAAATCTTATGATATAAACCCAGGTACTTATCCTTACACACGCGGTATTCATAAAAATATGTATAGAGGTAAACTATGGACAATGAGGCAGTTCTCCGGTTTTAGTACGCCTGAAAAAACAAATGAAAGATATAAATATTTGCTTAAAAATGGTCAAACAGGACTATCTGTTGCTTACGACATGCCAACATTAATGGGATATGACCCCGATCATGAATTATCTGTTGGAGAGGTTGGTGTTTGTGGAGTTAATGTTGCATCGCTAGAAGACATGGAAATTTTATTTAAGGACATAGATTTGGAGAAAATTTCAGTTTCTCAAACAATTAATGGTCCAGCAATAATTTTATTTGCTTTTTATGTAGCTTTAGCTAAAAAGAATGGTATTGACATAGCAAACTTAAGAGGTACACTTCAAAATGATGCTTTAAAGGAATATATGGCTCAAAAAGAGTGGATATTTCCCCCAGAGCCATCAGTTAAACTTGTAGTAGATATAATTGAGTATTGTTCTGAAAATATGCCGTTATATAACCCAGTTTCGGTAAGTGGTTATCATATTAGAGAAGCTGGATCAACTGCTGCACAAGAATTAGCGTTTACACTAAATAATGGTTTTGCATACATTGATGAATCATTAAAAAGAGGATTAAAAATTGATGATTTTGCTCATAGATTATCTTTCTTTTTTAACGCTCATATGGATTTTTTTGAAGAAATCGCAAAGTATAGAGCTGCTCGCAGAATTTGGGCTAGAAGGTTAAAAGAGAAGTACAAAGCTAAAAAAGAATCATCCTTAAAATTAAAGTTTCACACACAAACTGCAGGTTGCTCCTTAACAGCACAACAGCCTGAAAATAATATTGTTAGAACAGCTTTTGAAGCAATGTCAGCAGTTCTGGGAGGAACCAATTCTCTACATACAAATTCACTTGACGAAACACTAGCTCTTCCATCTGAAAAAGCCGCAAAAATAGCATTGAGAACACAACAAATCTTAGCTTATGAAACTGGAGTTCCAAATGTTGCAGATCCTCTTGGTGGATCATGGTACGTTGAAGAGTTAACAGATAAAATCGAAAATCAAGCAATGAAAATATTTGACGAGATAGAAGAAATGGGTGGTACTATTAATGCTATCGAAGAAGGATATTTTCAAAAAAAAATTGGGGAATCAGCATCTATTTTCCAAGAATCTGTTGATTCAAAAGAGCGAGTTATTGTAGGTGTAAATGATTTTATCGAAGAAAATGAAAAGATTGACATTGAAATTTTAAAAATTTCTAAAGATGCTCAGTTGACACAAGAAAACAAAATTAAAAAACTAAGAAAAAATAGAAACAATAAATTACTTAAAGAAAAAATGGAAAAATTGAGTGTTGCTTGCAAAAAAGATTTAAATTTAGTCCCATTTTTAGTTGAAGTTGCGGAGGCAGGAGCTACAGTCGGAGAAATTGTCGAAGTAATGAAGAATGAGTATGGTGAATGGCAAGAAACTTTTGGGATTTGATAAATGAATAAAGTAAGTACTTCAATATTTTTAATTTTTATAGTCATTGTTGGATGGATTGTATATTTAACAAATATTAAACAAGATGACTCGTTAACAATGAAATACTATTCAGTACAAGAGTTAATCAATAAGAAATCTGATATTTCAAATATTAAATTAGGTGGTAATATAAAACCTAACTCCATCGAAATTTCAGAAGATGATCAGTTAGAAGCATTTTTTTATGTATATCAAAATCAAGATAGTGTAAAAGTTTACTATTATGGTATTCGTCCAGACCTTTTTACAGATGATGCTGAAGTTGTTGTTTCGGGATCATATTCAAACAATTTAATAACTGCAAAAGAACTTCAGACAAAGTGTGCTTCAAGATATGAAGGTGACCTGAAGAATGTTGAAAAGATATAATGATTTCTCAAATTGGTAGCATAGCGATAAGTCTAGCTGGTGGTTTAATTTTTTCATCATTCATCTTTTTATGTCTATACAAGCTTAGAAATGATAAAACATACCTTGATATAAGTGAAAGATCTATTTTGTCAACTTGTTATTGTATATTTTTAGCGTTTTTTTGCCTTTTAAATGAGTTGCTAATAAGTAATTTTAATCTTCAATACGTCGCACAGTATACCAGTTATGAAACTCCAACTTTTTATAAGGTGACTGCACTCTGGGCAGGACAGGCAGGTTCTTTACTTTTTTGGTCTTTTATAACATCACTTTTTACAGTCATCTATATTTTTGAAACTCTAAAAAAAATGGAAAACCTAAAATTTAATTCGTATCTAATTCTAACATTCATTTTTTCATTTTTTATTATATTATCTAGTTTCATTGCAAACCCTTTTGAACCTGTTTCTTCAGATATTGTAGTACAAAATGGAAATGGATTAAATCCTTTACTACAAAACTTTTTTATGGCTATACATCCGCCAATACTTTATGTTGGTTTTACAGGATGCACAATAATTTTTGTAATGGCAATGGCAGCATCTATTTCAAAAAATGTATCTTTTGATTGGGTAAGATCAATTAGAAGATGGTCACTTATAGTCTGGACTTTTTTATCTGCAGGAATAATTCTTGGAGGGTATTGGGCTTATAATGAATTGGGATGGGGTGGATATTGGGCATGGGATCCAGTAGAAAATTCTTCATTGATGCCGTGGCTTACTTTAACTGCATTTATTCACTCATCTATGATTCAAGAAAAAAGAGGAATGCTTAAAAAGTGGAATATTTTGCTTGCTACTTCAACTTATTTACTTGTTGTTCTTGGTACATTTATCACAAGAAGTGGGGTTATTAGTTCGGTACATTCATTTACAGCTGAAAATTTAGGACCACTATTCTTCACTTTCTTATCTGTTTTAATTCTATATACTGTTTTTTGGTTCTTGCGTAGAAAAACCTATTTAGAAACAGATGATAAAATTGATTCTTTTACATCAAGAGAGGGAGGATTTTTATATAATAATTTAATACTTATACTTATGTGCTTTACGATTATGTGGGGAACATTATTCCCAATTTTATCTGAAGCTTGGGACGGAGAAAAAATTTATGTTGGTCAGTCATATTTTAATCAGTTAAATGTCCCAATTGGATTAGTTCTACTTTTCTTGATGGGAATTGGTCCATTACTTTCCTGGAAATCAACCTCATATAAAGTTCTTAGAAAAAATTTTTTAATACCAATGTCTACAAGTTTTTTAGTTGGCTCATTATATTTCATCTTTTCTGTAAAATATAATTTTTATGTACTCGTTGCCATAATGGGCGTTTCTTTTACTTTATCATCAATTTTAGGCGAATATTACAAATCTCTTAAAAAATTTAGAAAGAGAAATAGTAATATTATAATTGCGACTTATAAAATGTTTATGAGTAATAGACATCAAAATGGTGGATATTTAGTCCATATAGGTATTGTTTTATTGTTCATTGGTTTTATTGGACGAGCATTTGAATCAGAAAAAGAATTTAGTCTTTCTCCCGGTGAGCAAATATATTTTAACAATTATATTTTCAAGTTAAATAGTATAAAGAGTGAAGCTAGAGATAATCATTATGCATTTATGAGTGATATAGATGTAATAGATGATAAAAATAAATTATTAACAAATTTAAAGCCCGAAAAAAGAATATATTTCTATTGGAATTCAGATCCTGAAAAAAGACAACCTCATAGCGAATTAGATATTTATAGTACAATTCAAAAGGATGTGTATTCTATTTTTTCAGCATATGACGCAGAAAAGAATTTAGGTTACTTTAAAATTATGATTAATCCGCTTGTAAATTGGGTATGGATTGGTGGAATTTTAATGGTTGTTGGATCGCTATTTGCATTTTGGCCAAATAGAATTAGAAGATAATGGAATGGTTCAATCAAATCTTTATCTTTTTCCTTCTATTTATAGTAATTGCCTATGTTTTTTGGCCATTAATAAATAAAATTAAGTGATGCTTTCTGTAGAAAAACTTTCCAAAAAATATTCAAATAAATCAATTTTAAATGATATAAACTTTAGCTTGAGTGGTGGTGAGATTATTTCTATTTCTGGACCTAATGGTTCAGGAAAAACCACTTTTTTAAAATGCTTAGCTAATTTAATAAACTTTGATAGTGGAAAAATTATTTCAGATAAAAACTTTGTTTTTTTAAGTGATAAACCAAATATTTTTGGAGAGTTGACTATTGAAGAAAATTTAAAAATTATATTGCGTCAATATGGCCAATTCTTTGATGAAGAATGTTTCAGTCTTTCACTCAAGCAGCTAAAAATTAAGAGCTTAGAACATTTACAGCTAAAATTTTTTTCAAGAGGTAATTTGCAAAGGAATAAGCTATTAATTGCAATGAATATTGATTGGGACTATTTATTGATAGATGAACCTTTTAGTAATTTGGATGAAGATGGAATAAAGATTTTTCAAAATATATTTCAAAATTGGAAAAAAAATAATAAATCAATCATTTTTTCATCCCATATGATTGAGAAAAGTAAGGAAATATCAACCAAAAACTTCATAATTAAAAATCAGGATCTAGTTCAAAATGTTATTTAATATGATTTATAATGAATTTTTTCTTGAAAGAAAGTCGACTAATAATTTATTCTTTATGCTTTTTTTCTCAGTCGCATGTTTTTTACTTCTTTTATTTTCTTTTCCACCAGCAAAAATCATTGACATAACTATTTTTGTTGGATTTTTTTGGATAGTCATATCTTTTTGTTCAGTTAAACTAATCGAGAATTCATTTGCAAGAGAAAAAGAGTATGGTATCTATGATTTATTGTATTCATCATCAAAAGATTTATGGCTATTATTTTTATCAAAAGTTGTTTCTTTTAGCCTTATTATGTTGATGCTTCAAATAATTATTTCTTCACTTTATTTTATCTTCACTGAAACTATTATTTCCAAGCAAACATTATTTTTTTTACCCCTTTTTTTATTATCCAATTTTGGACTTTTAGGTGTTGGAATCTTAATTTTTTTAATAACAAATGTATCCAATATAAAAGGATTTCTTTTCCCTTTAATTTTTTTTCCTATTATAGTACCAATCTTAGTAAATGCCTCCAGTATTTTTTTAACTTTAATTTTAGAAGATGAGCTAATTTTATATACTGATTCTTGGATGATTTTATTAACTTTCGCCTTAATGTCTATGGTATTAGGGATAAATCTTTTTGGGAGATTGATTAAACAATAATGAATTTAGCACTTTTTTTAGTCTGTTTACTTCTGATGTCTATAAATTTAATTTGGATGATTTTTTTCACTCCAATGGTTCCTTTACAGGAATGGGCTCAAAAAATATTTTATCTGCATGTTCCTATTGCATGGTCTGGTTTTCTTGCATATTTCATAGTTATGTTAAGTGGAATTATGTATTTAGTTAAAAAAGATCTAAAATATGATAGAATAGGGTATGCTGCTGCAGAGATAGGAACCATTTTTACCATGCTTGTTTTAATTACTGGACCCATTTGGGCGACTCCTATTTGGGGACAACCTTGGGTTTGGGAGCCAAGACTAGTTACAACTTTAGTATTATTTTTGATATATGTTGGATACTTTATTTTGAGAAATGTTGGGCTGTATAGACAAAGAGTTGCTCTTATATGTGCAATAATTGGAATAATTGCATTTCTTGATATACCAATTATTTTTGCATCAGTTAATTTTTGGGCTGCTGAAATACAATCTCATCCTCAGCTCGGAATGGATAAGCAACCTTCTGGTATTTTAAATCCTTTTCTATTTTCTCTACTTTCTTTCACTGTTTTAATGTTTTTAATGTTATCATTAAAAATTGCAGTACTTAAAAAGCAAGATATTGAGGACAGATATGTATAATTATCTATCCTATTTTTTGTCAGCACTTTTTGTTGTATTTATAACTATTTTATTATGGTTCATTATTAATATAAAAAAATATAAAAATTAATTTGGGGGAAATTAATTATGGATAGAAAAGTCGTACATATCGTTGGAACAGGAACAATCGGAGAACCATTGATTGGAATTTTATGTGAACAAAAAAGTAACTTAGGAATTGATGAAATTACTTTTCATAAACACTCTCCTTTAACAAAAGATGCCCCAAAGATTAAAAATTTAATTTCTAAGGGCGCTCGTTTATCAGTACTTGAAGACAGAGTTGAAAGTTTTAAAGAAATTGGCTTGGATCCTGAATTTACAATGGATGAAGCTATTTCAAGAAGTTCAGTTGTAATTGATTGCACTCCAAGTGGACATGGTCATAGCAACAAAGAAAATTTTTATAAAAAATATACTGATAAGGTTAAGGGTTTTCTTGCTCAGGGTAGTGAAAATGGTTTTGGTAAAAAATATGCAAGAGGAATAAATGATCATGTAATTAACTCTGAAGATCAATTTTTACAGATTGTTTCATGCAATACTCATAATATCGCTTGTTTAGTTAACACAATTGCTTTAAGTATCTCCCCAGATAATCTTGTTGATGGAAAATTTGTATGCATTAGAAGAAGTAATGACATTAGTCAAACAGGTAGTTTTGTACCAGCCCCTACAGTAAATAATCATGGACATCCTTTATATGGAACCCACCATGCTGAAGATGCTGCAGGTCTATTTAAAACGATGAATTTAGATTTAGATTTATTTTCATCTGCAATGAAAGTTAATTCTCAATATATGCATACAGTATGGTTTAATTTGAAAGTAAAAGAGCCTACATCTAAAGATAAAGTAATTGATTTATTGAAAGGCAATGATAGAATTGCCTTAACTGAACATCATTCTACAAATGAAGTATTTTCTTTTGGAAGAGATCAGGGTCTCTATGGAAGAATTCTTAATCAAACAGTTATTGTCGAAGAATCAATAAATGTGAGAAATGATCATGAAATCTCTGGATTTTGTTTTACACCTCAAGATGGAAATTCTATACTTTCGAGTATTGCAGCTACTGTCAGATTCTTAAATCCACATTCTTATCAAGATAAGATTAATACTCTAGGTCCATTCTTTTTTGATAGAGTTTAATGTTTAATTATAAATGTATTATTTCCAACCTTCTGGAAGAGAACATTTACATTTTATTTGATGAAAATAAAGACGCTATTATTATAGATCCAGGTCTTGGATTTCAGCTCATTGATGATTTCATTAATAATAATCATTTAAATCCAATTGCTGTTCTAGCAACTCATGCTCATATAGATCATATAGCCTCAGCTGAGAAATGCCAAAGCAGTTATTCCATTCCTATTTATATGTGTAAAGAAGATTTTTTATTGATAGAAAACTATGAAAAACTTGCAGGATTTTGGAAAGTTGAAGCTAAAAAACCTAAAATCACAAATTGGATTGATAAAAATGAGACCGAAATACAAATTAATAATTTTAAATTCAGATGCTTTTTCAATCCAGGGCATTCTCCTGGTTGCATGAGCTTTGAAATTGATGGAATCATTTTTTGTGGTGATTTAATTTTTAAGGGTTCGATTGGTAGAACAGATTTACCTGCATCTAATCCATTAGATATGGAAAAATCATTAGAAAGTTTTGTAAATTCTTTTGATAAAAATTCAATACTTTGTACTGGACATGGAGAACAAACTTCTATTGCACAAGAATTGAAAACAAATCCATATTTAATGAAGTATGCAAAATAACTTTAACAAAAAAATTTATAATAATATTCCAGCTAAATCACACATCATTTTAGCTGTTTCTGGAGGATTGGATTCTACCGTTTTAATGCACTTATGCAAGGAAATTGCTAGTCAATACACAATATCTGTAGCACATATAAATCATAATTTTCATAGAGATTCTAAAAAAATGGAAAATTTTGTTCAAAATCTTGCTAAAGACAATAATTGGGATTTTTATACTGAAAGTATAAATGCTAATCAAATCGATTCAAATATTGAAAGCAAACTAAGAGATAAGCGCTACAAATTATTGTACAACATTAAAAATGAAATTAATGCTGATTATATTTTTACTGCACATCATTCACTTGATCAAGCAGAAACTATTTTTATGAAAATTCTCAATTCGTCTGGTTTTAATGGTCTCAAAGGCATTAGGGAAAAGAAAAAACATATTTTTAGACCGATGTTAAACTTTATTAAAAAAGATATTATTGATTATGCTGATCGTTATAATCTTAAATATTTGGATGATCCTACTAATAATGATGAAAAATTTTTGAGAAATTTTTTAAGAAAAAATATTTTTTCAAAATTACATTCCATAAAACCAAATATTGAAAAACCATTTACTAGCTTAAAAAATAGAATTAATGAAGTTAATGAGTTAATTGAGTACAACACTGATAATTTTTTTGAATCTGATTACTACTCCCATGAAGGTGACTTACATTTTCTACAGTTAGATAATTTCAATAATTATCCATTTTTATTAAAATTAAACATTATTAAAAGATTATGTATTTCAAACAATCAGTCTTTTAATAAAAATATGGTAGAAGAGTTAAAAGATTTTCTAAAAAAAGGAAAAACTGGAAGCAAAAAAAATCTTAATAATTATGTAATCACATTCGATAGGAAAGAGATTGTAATATCAAATAAACAATTTTCAAGTTTTTCAGAAAATGTAATTGTTGACGAAGAAAAATTAATTGAAAATTTCACTTTTAAGTGGAGTTATGAAAAAATGCCTAAAAAATTCTCAAAAGACAGAAATACTGAATATATCGATGCAGATAAAATCAGTAGTAACTTAACCATTAGGAGTATCAAATCTGATGATTACTTTTACCCTTTAGGGATGAATGGTAAAAAGAAAGTATCAAAATTTTTAAATGATAAAAAAATCTCTTATGTTGATAAAAAAAATACTTTTGTAGTTTGTAATGGAACAGAAATTGTATGGGTTGCTGGTCATCAATTAAGTAATAATTATAGATTATCAAAAAATTCAAAAAAAATCGCAAAACTTAATTTTTATAGGAATTAGTTTTTTTATGAATATTTCTTAAATTCTGCACCAATGAAAAATACAACAAATAAAAAACCTGACAAAAAAAAGAACTCTAACAGTTCTAATTCAATGCTTATTTGGTTCGCAATTATTTTTTTTGTTATTGCGTCTTTTGCATTTTTACCAGATGAATCAGCTAATGAAGTTGAAATTTCATACAATTCTTATAAGGAATTATTAGCAGAAAATAAAATTAAATCAGCTTCTATAGAAAATGATAATTCATTTCACGGAGAACTTTTTGAAGAAGCAACTTTGATAAACAAGAATGGAGCTGAGTTTCAAGACAGAAAATTATTTGTTGTTTTTCTTCCTGCAGATTATTCAGAGCAAATCTCAATTTGGGATGAGAAAAATATTGAATACAATTTTGAAGGTGAAAAGATTGATTGGACAGGATGGTTATTAGGTTTTGCACCTTGGCTATTACTCATCGCCTTTTGGTTATTTCTTTTAAGGAGAATGCAAGGATCTGGTAACGGAATGAATAATGTGTTTAGTTTTGGAAAAAGTAAAGCCAAGATCTTTTCAGGAAAACAAAAAAAAGTAAAGTTTAAAGACGTAGCTGGTTGTATAGAAGCTAAAGAAGAGCTTGAAGAAGTTATTGCATATCTTAAGAGTCCAAAAAAGTTTGAAAAACTCGGTGGTAAAATTCCTAGAGGCGTTCTTCTTGTAGGGCCACCTGGAACAGGTAAAACATTATTAGCAAGAGCTGTAGCTGGTGAATCAAATGTACCTTTTTTTAGTATAAGTGGTGCAGATTTTGTCGAAATGTTTGTTGGGGTAGGCGCTTCAAGAGTGAGAGATCTTTTTGAGCAAGCAAATAAAAATGCTCCTGCTATTGTTTTTATAGATGAGCTAGATGCAGTTGGTAGGCAAAGAGGCGCAGGTTTAGGAGGCGGTCATGATGAGAGAGAGCAAACCTTAAATCAGTTGCTTGTGGAATTAGATGGTTTTGAAAATTCCAGTAGTGTTATTGTAATGGGTGCTACAAATAGACCTGATGTACTAGATTCAGCGCTTTTGAGACCTGGAAGATTTGATAGACAAGTTGTTGTTGATGTACCTGACTTAAATGGTAGACATGAAATTTTAAAAATCCATACCAAAAAAATTAAAATTAAACCAAAATCAGTTAATTTGCTTGATATTGCTAAGGGTACACCTGGAATGGTTGGTGCTGACCTTGCAAATCTTGTAAATGAAGCAGCACTGCTTGCATCTCGAAGAAGAAAAGCAAGTGTTGATAATTCAGACTTTCAAGAAGCACAGGATAAAGTACTTATGGGTGTTCAAAGAAAAAGTATGGTACTATCCGATCATGAAAAGAAAGTCACAGCATACCATGAAGCAGGACATGCTGTAGTTGCTCTTTTTTCTCCTGAAGCAGACCCGGTTCATAAAGTAACGATAATTCCAAGAGGAAGAGCATTGGGCGTAACAATGCAATTACCGATTGATGAAAAACATGGTTATTCTAAAACTTATATATTGAGCCGTTTAGCAGTTATGATGGGTGGAAGAGCAGCGGAAGAATTAATTCTAAATGAGATTACCACTGGAGCATCCAATGACATTGAAAGAGCCACTAGTATCGCTAGAAGAATGGTTTGTGAGTGGGGTATGAGTGATATTATGGGTCCAATGGCATTTGGAAAGAAAAACGAAGAAATCTTTCTTGGAAGAGAAATACAATCACATAGAGATTATAGCGAAGAGACTGCTCAAAAAATTGACCACGAGGTTGTTTCAATTATAAAAAATGCTCAAAAAACTGCACTTCAAATTTTAGAAAAAAATATCAAACTTTTGCATTTAATGGCTGATCAGCTTCTAGAACACGAGACCATCAATGAGTCTGACATAAAATTAATGATGGCTGGAAATAAAATTTCTAAAAATTAGTCGTGAATATAAACGCTTTCAATAATTGGTTAGTCAAATCTGAAAAACCATATTTAATTATGGGTATATTAAATGTTACTCCCGATTCTTTCTCAGACGGAGGACAGTTTTTGAAAGTAGAAAATGCATTTACTCATTCTGTAAAAATGATTGAAGAAGGCGCAGATATTATTGATATTGGTGGTGAATCAACTAAACCTTTTGCAGACCCAGTTTCAACAGATGAAGAGCTTTCTAGAGTTATTCCAGTAATCGAAAAAATTAGATCAGAATACGACATTCTAATTTCCATTGATACAACAAAATCTAAGGTAGCAGAAGAAGCAATAACAGCTGGAGCTAATATTATTAATGATGTAAGTGCTATGGAAATTGATGAAAATATGCTTCAGGTTGCAAAAAATTACAATTCTCCTATTGTAATGATGCACATGAAGGGCATTCCAAAAAACATGCAAAATAATCCTACATACGATCACCTAATAACTGAAATTAAAGACTATCTTTCTTCAAGAGTTAAGTGTGCAATAAATGCTGGTATTGATAAAAAAAATATAATTATTGATCCAGGCATAGGCTTTGGGAAGTCCGTTGAGCATAACTTTGAAATCATAAATAATTTAGATTCCTTTGTTGATCTTGGTTTTCCAGTTCTTCTAGGTGCATCACGAAAGTCATTCATTGGACTCACGCTTGATGTTGAAGAAAAAGATCGTTTGGAAGGTTCTATTGCAGCAAATGTAATTGGTTTACAAAAAGGAGCAAAAATTTTCAGAGTCCACGATGTATTAGCCGCAAAAAAATCATTAATTATTGCGAATAAAATTTTCAATCCAATTGATTTAATTACCTAAATTATAATATGAATCTTTTTGAGATAAGTTTTTTAAAGTTCACAATCACAGATCTATTTGATTTGATCCTTGTAACTTTCATTTTTTCTTATGCCTATTCATACTTTAGAGGTACAAGAGGTGGACAAATGTTAATTGGCCTTTTAATTCTATTTTTTGCAGGCTTTATAATCAATATTTTAGGCTTTAAAGCAACCTCATGGCTAGTAAACTTATTTCAAACTGTTTGGGTAGTTGTATTTGTAATCTTGTTTCAACCTGAAATAAGAAGATTACTAACATCAGTTGGTCAAAATAAAATCATTAGTAAGTTATTTCAAATTGAAAAAACCGAAATTCAGGATGATATTCTCTCATGTATAGATGAAATAAAGAAAAATAAGTGGGGAGCTTTATTAGTTTTTGAAAGAGAAAATTCATTGAAAAATGTTGTTTCAGATGCTGTTCCAATGAACGCAACATTTAGTCCAGAATTATTGGTCTCAATTTTTAATCCCTCCTCACCACTACATGACGGTGCTGTAGTAATTCATAATAATCTAATTGAAGCAGCTGCATGTATTTTACCATTAACTGAAAGTAAAACTTTGAATCCAGAAATGGGTACAAGACACAGGGCAGCTTTAGGAATTTCAGAAGAAAGCGATGCTATAGCAGTTGTAATCTCGGAAGAAACAGGAAAAATTTCTGTTGCAGAAAACGGATTTTTTATAAGTTCTGCACTTTCAAGAGATGAATTAGGTAAAATACTCAAAGAAAAAATGAATGAGCTAAAAGAGGAGAATTAAATGTTAAGTGAAAAGATTCAGGATTTTTTAGATAGAGCAAATTTTATGACTCTATCTACAAGCGTCGCAGGTAATGCATCTGCAGCAAATGTTTATTATGCAAATGATGGTACAGATATTTATTTCTTTACTTTCAATCCTTCAAGAAAGGCAGTTCAAATATCCGTTAATCCAAAAGTACAATGTGTTATAAGACCTGATGGTGAAGATGGAATAAAAGAATTACAGATTGATGGATATGCTCACAAAATAACAGATAAAGATGAAGCAAATAAAGCTAGAGAAGCTATACTGAATGTTACAGAAGCCTTTTCAGATTTTATGCATGATGAGTTTTTAATTCAAAATGATGTTGTAGGATATTATAAAATAAAACCAACTGTGATTAAATACGTAGATTTCTTTGCTGAAGAAAAATTTGAGTGGATGGAGTTACCTGAAAATAGACCAAGTTTTCTTAGCGAAGTAAAATCGAATATTACTAATACATTAAAATATTGGGCTGCAGTTGTAAGAGCACCTTTTCTTACTGCTACAATAGCTCCTATTTTATTAGGTTCAGCTATAGCCTATAAGCAGTTTGGATCTTTTGATTGGGGAATATTTTGGTTAGTAATGTTTGGAGGAATATTTGCACAAATAGGAACAAATAACATAAATGATTATTTTGATCATCGTTCAAGAAATGATGAAATGAATAAATTAGCTAGTCCATTTAATGGAGGCTCAAGATCTATTCAATCAGGATTAATTACGCCAACGAATATGCTTTTATTGTCAATTGGATTTTTCTCAGCAACCTTTTTTATTGGTTTAGAAATGAATAATCAATTTTTTAATGGTGATTGGAATTCTCCTTTAATGTATCTTGGTTATTTAGGTTTATTCTTAGGAATAATGTACACAGGTTTTTTAAAGCTTGCATATAATGGCTTAGGAGATCTTGCTGTCTTTATCGGTTTTGGTCCTCTTATGGTATACGGTGCGGCTTTTATGCAAAATCAAGCTGTAGCCCCTACTCAAACAATTGACCCTGTAGCAACCCTATTATATTCCGTTCCTGTAGGTATTTTTATTGCACTAGTATTATTTATTAATTGTTTTCAAGATTATAATGCTGATAAAGCAGCTAATAAAAATAGTTGGGTCGTTAAACTTGCAGGTCCATCAGATAAAGCAAATTATAGAAAACCTTTTGCAGTATGGAGAAATCTTATGATAATTTCATTTTTACTTATTTGTGCTGCTTCTTTTTATGCTGGAAACTATTTTACTCTTATAGCCTTACTACCATTAGCTATTTTTAATTTTGCAAATAAAAAAGGGATGAGTTGGCTCACGGAATGGGAAAAAGAAGATGCAAATCTTCAACAGCTACCGTATGAATTATTAATTGTCAATGTATCGACAATTGGAATACATTTCTTAACTGGTATTTTGTTAACTATTGGAGTTCTTTTAAGTATATGGATATAAGAGATAGATTTAACTTATCTTTTGAGAAATATAATCAAATAAGGAGGCATCTTTGACTTTGAGTCCAAAAATGCCGAACTCAAAGATTTAAAAGAACAAATCTCTAAACCAGAGCTCTGGGAAAATAATTCCCAAACAACCTCTATAATGAAAAGAATATCATTCCTTGAAAAAGATATTCATATGAAAAAAAGTTTAATTCAAAAAGCTGAAGATGTTGAAGTTCTCTTTGAATTCTTTATAAAAAAACAAATAGATGAAAGTGAAATTAATCAAGAGCTAAAAAATTTCTCTAGCCTTATAAAAGATTTTGAACTCAAATTACTTCTCAACGGAAAAAATGATATAGATAATGCTATTGTTACTATTCATCCTGGTGCGGGTGGTACTGAAAGTCAAGATTGGGCTGAAATGCTATTCAGGATGTATAAAATGTGGTCTGAATCAAAAGGTTTTGATTATAATGTTATCGATTATCAAAATGGAGATGAAGCAGGTATCAAAGATTGTACCATAGAAATAAAAGGCGATTATGCTTATGGCTTAATGCAGTCTGAATTAGGTGTTCACAGGTTAGTAAGAATATCACCATTTGACTCTAATAGTAGAAGGCATACCTCATTTGCCTCAGTTTCAGTTTCACCTTCCATTAGTGAGGAGATTGATATTGAAATAAATCAAAAAGATTTAAGAATAGATACTTTCCGTTCAAGTGGAGCCGGGGGTCAACATGTGAATAAAACGGACTCTGCTATCAGAATTACTCACATACCCTCTGGAATTGTTACTCAATGTCAAACTCAAAGATCGCAGCATAAAAACAAAGATCAAGCAATGAAAGTTCTTAAATCAAAACTTTATCAATTAGAAATTGAAAAACAGAAACAATCAAAAAAAGAACTAGAAGGTGAAAAAATGGATATAGGATGGGGAAGTCAGATTAGGTCATATGTTTTTCATCCATACAATATGATTAAAGATCATCGAACAAAATTTGAAGTTGGTAATATTAAGTCAATTATGGACGGTAATTTAGATGAGTTCATGTATAGTTATTTGTTAGATAAAATGGAAAAAAATAAATAAGTTTTCAAAATGGAAAATAAAAGCCTTAAACAAATAATTGATAATAGACTTGAAAAGCTAAAAAAGATTCGCGAAATGGGAATTGAGCCTTATGCTTACAGTTATCATTGTAGCCATAAAACTGCAGATATTTCTGAAAAAATGATTGATAAAAAAGTCTCTCTTGCAGGAAGAATTATGGCATTAAGAAAAATGGGAAAAGCCTCTTTTTCACATATCCAAGACCAACACGGAAAAATACAATTTTATATTGCAAGAGATGATGTAGGAGAAAAGAATTACAATTTATTTAAGCTAACTGATATTGGCGATTTTGTTGGTATTGAAGGAAAAGTTTTTAAAACTAAAACAGGCGCTCTAACTATTAAAGTATCTTCATTGACAATTTTAAGCAAGAATATTAAACCTATCCCTGATGTCAAAGAAAAAGATGGTGAAAAGTTTAATATGGTTTCAGATAAAGAGTTTAGGTATCGAAAAAGATATCTTGATATGATAATTAACCCTGCAACAAAAGAAAACTATATAAAAAGGTCAAAGATTATTAACTCTATCAGAAATTTTTTAAATAAAAATGATTATATCGAAGTTGAAACTCCTGTTCTACAGCCAATTTATGGAGGAGCAAATGCTAAACCATTCAAAACATATCATAATGCACTTGACCAAGAATTTTTCTTAAGAATTGCAACAGAACTTTATTTAAAGCAATTAATTGTAGGTGGTTTTGAAAAAGTTTATGAATTATCTAAAGATTTTAGAAATGAAGGAATAGACAGAAGTCATAATCCTGAATTTACAATGTTAGAATTTTATCAAGCTTATGCAGATTATAATTTTATGATGGAATTCGTTGAAGAAATGTTTAAAAAAGTTATATCTGATTTAGGCATGAAAAAAATAGAATGGGATGGACATAAAATTAATTTTTCAAAAAAGTTTGCAAGAAAGACCATGGATGAACTTATTAAAGAACATACGGGGTACAATATTAATCTTGCAAGTCATAGTGATGTTTTTGATACTTGTAAAAAATTAAATTTAGATGTAAAAAAGAAAGATAGCTTGGCTTCATTGATTGATGAAATTATGAGAAGGAAAGTAGAACCTAATTTAATTCAACCTACATATGTAATTAATCATCCTGTTGAAATTTCTCCTCTGGCAAAGATAAAAAGAGACGGTGACAATGATTTTACAGAAAGGTTCGAACTTTTTATAGCTGGTATGGAGTTTGCAAATGGTTTTTCAGAGCTTAATGATCCTATAGATCAACGAGAAAGATTTGAAGACCAGTCAAAGAAAAAAGATAGCGGTGATGAAGAAGCATTTCCAGTTGATGAAAATTTTCTTGAAGCAATTGAAGTTGGAATGCCTCCTACAGCGGGTGTGGGAATTGGTATTGATAGACTAGTTATGCTTTTAATTGACTCAAGATGGATTAGAGATGCTATTATTTTTCCTACATTAAAATCTCTTAAATGAAGATATCAATATTTCTTTTCAGAAAACTTCTATTTTCGCTCAAAAGTAGTTTTTTATATAAAATAACAAATATTATTACAATTTTATCTCTAGCATTTGGAGTTGCTTCATTGAATATTGTGTTATCATCTATAAATGGTTTTGAAAATAGTATTTACAATAAACTGTCAAAATTAAATGGAAAAAGTCAAATAAATTATCTGTTTGATGATGTATTCTCTCCTCAAGAACTAGATATAAAATCACCTAAAAATGGAATCGAGTACATTGAGAAGAAAAGTTTAATAAAATTCAAAAATTTAAGTCAAAATATTGTTGCTACAGGACTCAATAAAAAAGACTTTAAAAACTTTGAAATTTTTAATGATTTGGATTTAAAGAATAATGATAAAAATTATGTATTTATTGGTTCAACATTGGCCAACAAATTAAATGTATCCATTGGAGATGAATTAGCCTTATTAAATAGCCAAAATTTAAAGAATATTTCTCAAGGCCAAAGATTCATATTTCTTGAAGTTAAACATATTTTTTCATCAGGAATTAATGAGTTTGACGATAGACAAGTTTTTGTTTCAATTGATTTAATAAAAGAATTTTATAATCTGGAAAAATCTGCTATTTCAGGATGGATTCTATTTGAAAAAGCTAATATTGAAGTTGAATATCCGCTCAATGAAATTACTACAGACGAAAAATATTCAATTCTTTTTGAATGGATCAATGCTCAGAAATTACCAATTTTCTTTATTTTTAGTTTAATAGCTGTAGTATCTTTTTTTGGTTTATTTAGCTCAATTAGCATTCTTTACGATGAAAGAAAGAAACATTTTGCTATGATGAAATCATATGGAACTCCTAATAAAGTGATATTAACTATTTTTATGCTTCAATCAATCTTTCTATCTCTAATTGGTTCATTTTTAGGAATAGTTTTTTCGTACATAATTATATTTCTTCAAGAGAAATATCGATTCATAGCAATCGATGAGAATATATATTTTGTAAATTATATACCAATGGAATTTAGTTTTCAAAATTCTGCGTGGATTATTTTTTTTAGCATCATAATTTCATTTTTTATTTCATCATTATCTCTTACAAGATTTTTTAAAATAAATATTAATGAAGTCCTAAAAAGCTCATGAGATTACCATTTAAAATTGCTAAAAGATTCCTTTTAAAGAATAATTTTTTTAAAGATGGAGTAGTAAATATAGTTTCATTTTTAGGGCTTTTTATTGGTTCATTATCAATTATTTTATCTATATCTGTTTTAAATGGATTTCAAAATATCCTCAAAGAAGAAACAGCCAAAGTAAATGGTGAATTTCTAATTAGTAAATTTAATGAAGATTCTGATTTGACTTTATTAAATGAAATAAACAGTAATAATATCCAATTTGCGATTTTTCATAAAGATGAGTTTATTTTAAGTCACAACAATAAGAAAAAAATCGTAGAAATTAAAAATATCTACAAAGATAATTCTTTAGATTTTTACAAACTAACTCTAGACAATAACAAAAAAAATTTAACAAATAATCAAATGATTATTGGAGCTTCACTTGCAAGAAGTTTGAATATTAATATTGGTGATTTCGTTAATATTTTTTCAAAAAATATAAATCTTAATTCTTTAGCATCACCTATTTCTCATAAATTTGAAGTTGTAAATATATTTTCTAATAGAATTCTCCGTATTGATGATTATCTCATTTTTATCTCTGACGATGAACTCTTAAAAAAGAACAATCTATCTATTGAACTTATTGGAGATATTCAAAACTCAAATGTTATAATGGATAGATCTTTATCTTGGAAGGATAGAAATAGACAAATTTTTGAAGCGACTGAAGTTGAAAAGAAAATTACATTTTTTACGTTATCATTAATTATAATTATAGCTTCATTTAATTTA
>CACOSI010000007.1 GCA_902629855.1 uncultured Fidelibacterota bacterium | reverse complement strand
GGTTTTAATGGAATAGCTTCTTGATTATCAAATATTTCATTTAATTCTTTTGAAATGAAATCTTTATGCACAACGACTTCGTAATTATACTCATCAAACCAGTCATCTGTCATTATATGATATCCTTTATTGCCTCCCTTTTTACCCCAGCTATTTTCTACTCTCCATTTTAAAGGATGACCATTTTCATCAAGGTCTACACCAGTAAAAAGCATAGCATGTGTCATCATACTTTGACCATATTCTAATCTTTGGGACTTATCCATATTAAATTCAGAGCCATAAAAAGAATTATAATCAAATAGATTAGTATCCATTACTCCAAGGTTTCTATGAAAATATTTTCCAACATCGCATCCAAACCAAACTGGATTATCCTCTTTAATAGACTTTATGGATGCATCTTTCATTTCTTTGCTTGTAACATTCAAATATCTAATTTTTCTTCCTTCAACAACATTACCAAGGTGCTCGACGGTATAAACTTTGTTATACTCTTTATCATCCATTGGACAATTTATTAAGCAGACATAGTCATCAAGCTTAAGTCCAACATGTTCATTAAAAAAAGATTGAGGCGTAAGGTTTTTAAATCTTAAAAATTTTTTATCTTTATTTCTTACTTGCCAATCAAACTTTTGAGGCGGTGTTCCGATATGCATAGAAAGCATTTTAAAAACTTCATCGATCATTATATTCTTCATTTCTCTTATTTTATCTAATGATTCTCCGTTCTTGAAAGACTTTCTTAGTTCAGAAGCGTATTCTCTCAACTTATTTGAAATCATTTTGTTCATTTGAGATGACTGACTAGTTGAAAATGATTCAGACATTTCACTTTGAGGTAAAACTCCATATTTATTAATAAGATTTACCCACATATCCCATTGGCCTCCGTCCTCTAGGGGATAACTTAAGAGATGAGAAACAATTCTAGAATTTGATTTTTCACTTGCTGTTTCGATTATCGATTCTAAAAAATAATTAGCCTTTTCAAGTTTATCCCAAAACATAAAATAACTTTGTGAAAACTCAAAATTTTTAAGATTGTGTTTTCTTCCAAGGTATACCCTAAAAAGATTTAACCCTGCAAAACCCCAACATCTTCCACTAGATTTTTGATTCGTAGCAGGCATTTCGCCGGTTATAACATTTGAAAATGAATGATCAATTTTTCTATAAGTGTCCCAATCCATTGAAAGTTCATTTGAATCAGTTTTTATCATTGCATTTCTTATAACTTTTACATGATTGTCTTCCGAAAATTTTTTACTTAATTCATTAATTCTGTCTAATGTGATTTTATTGGACATATGTTCTCCTATTTATTTCCCCTTCTACCCCAAACCATTTTTGATTTAAGGGTTTTATAATAATCATAATCTTTGAATGTGATAAACTTTAACTGATGATTTGCCTGTCTCATGGTTACTTTAGATTCTTTTGAAAATTTTATGATATTTTGACCATCAACAATTAGATTCAAATTTTCCTCACTTTCATCAGAAAATTTAAATTCAACTTCAACATCTGGTGGTAAAACAAGCGGTCTTGATGTTAAAGAATGTGGTGCAATTGGTGTAATAACAATAGAAAAAACATCAGGTTGAACTATTGGACCCCCAGAAGATAATGAGTAAGCTGTGGATCCAGTAGGACTACTTATAATAATACCATCAGACTTATAATCGCTTACATGCTTGTCATTTACATAAAGTGAGAGCGAAGTAACTCTGAATGATATCTCATTTTGTACAACAAAATCGTTTATCGCATAGTATTTATCATTGTTATTTGAGATTTCAGCTGAAAGAATTAATCTATCTTGAATCTTAAAATCATTATTTTTGATTGAATTTAATTTTTCAACTAAAACATCTGAAGTGATTTGAGCAAGAAAGCCAAGACCACCAAGATGTACGCCGAGAATAGGAACATTATGATTATTAAAAATTCTTACTCCTGCAATAAGCGTACCATCTCCACCAAAACAAAGCAGAAAATCAACTAAGGGAGGTTCATTTGATTCATAAAATGATACGTTTTCTGAATTAAATTCACTTTTTAATTTAACAGGTAAATGAACTTTCAAACTATTTTTTTCAGCCCATTCAACTGTTTTACTCACAAGCTCAGGAACTTGCTTTTTATCGGCGTTAGCCCAAATAGCAAAACTTTTTAATTGCATAACGCTTACTATTTATTTTTTTTCTTATGTCTATCAGCTCTTAAACGTTTTTTACGTTTATGAGTGTTCATTTTTCTTTTTTTTCTTTTTTTACCACAAGGCATTATTATCTCCCTTAATATTCAATTAATTTTTTATTAACGGTATCTTTCATCAACTTAGATGGTTTAAAAACAGGAACGTATCTCTCAGGTAAAAATATTGGATCACCTGTTCTCGGATTTCTAGCTTTTTTAGGCATTCTATGCTTTACTGAAAATGAACCAAAACCTCTTAGTTCAATATTTTCATTTTTGCTTAGTGAGTTAATTATTTCTATAAAAGATTCATTAATTACTGCTTCAACTTCAACCTTTGTAAGCCCTGTTGAATTTGCAATGTTGTCTATCATGTCCTGTTTAATCATAAAAAATCTCCATTAAATCATTCAAAATAAATTGTTAATTTTTGACCAGGATAAATTGTGTCAGATTTTATATTATTCCAATTCTTAATTTTATTTACAGAAGTATTATTTTTTCTGGCAATCTTACCCAAACTATCACCGCTCTTGACAATATAAACATTTTTCTTGGGAGTATCCTTAACTGGTTGTCCTTTAACAAATAAGGTTAGTTTCTGTCCAGGACGTATCAATGAGCTTCCTCCCATGTTGTTCCATTTTCTAATCTCGCTTGCTCTAGTATTGTATTCTTCTGCAATATGTCCTAGGGTATCTCCACTTCTTACCTTATAAATAACTTTCTCAGGATAATTTGAGTAGAGACCACCCTTTACAGGGATTTTAAGCCTCTGCCCTATTGATAAAAAATCTTTATTAGATATATTATTTATTGTTTGTAGATCTGCTACAAGAACCCTGTATTTTGAAGCGATTGAAATCAAATTTTCACCTTTTTTAACTCTGTGCTCAACATTCTGAACAGCAAATTTCTCATCATCTGGTATTTTATTGAATTTTTCATAGAAAGAATCTTTTTTTCCGAGAGGGATATTTAAAACATAAGGTCCGTTTGATGGTGTTGCAGGCTGACGTAATTCGGGATTTAATTTTTTAATAGTACTAACTTTTGTATCAGCAGATTTAGCAATAACGGATAAATCAGCACTTTTCTCAATAGTCACTATATCAAATTTTAAGGGGCTAACCTTGGGTATTTTAAAACCATATTTTTCTGGATTTTTCAAAATGATTGCTGAAGATAAATAGTATGGAATATAATTTTTTGTATCTTTTGGTAGAGAATATAGTTGCCAATAATCTGATGTTTCATGCAAGTTCAAAGCTCTATTTAATCTACCAGGTCCAGTATTGTAAGCAGCAAGTACAAGATACCAGTCTTCAAACTCATCGTATAAATCTACAAAATACTTGGCTGCAGCACGCGTAGATTTTACAGGATCCTGTCTTTCATCAATATACCAGTTTCTTTTTAAACCATATTGCTTTCCAGTTGAGTACATAAATTGCCACAAACCTACGGCCTTTGCTTTTGAAACAGCTTTTGGATCAAAACCAGACTCAATCATTGATACAACAATCAGTTCCTCCGGTAAATCATATTCCTCAAGAATTGGTAAAATTAATTCTTTGTATTGAACATATCTTCTAAGCCAAATATTAAAACCTTTCCTGCCCTTACCTTGAAAATATCTGATATAACTTTCGACTTGAGAATTAGTAACTAAAGGTATATGTCCTTCACGGTCATCAATAACAGTGAATTTTGTAGTACCCATTTCAACAAATTCATTTTCAGATGTGATTTGAGCTATATCTCTTCGAATTAAGTCTGCTGTCAAAAATTGTGATGAACTGTCAATAGTATTCAATTTTGTTGTATAAATTTTAATAAAATCGGTTTGAAATTTTTCAAATTCAATTTTATCAAGCTCTTCTCTTACACCTATTTGCTCAACATCAGACAGTAAATCAAAGACCTTTTTTATGTTATATACAACTTCAACTGTATCTTGATTGACATCGGCAATGATAGCATCTGACAAAAACTGTTTCGCTTCATCAAGAATGGATGTAATTCTATTTGAAGTACCTAAAAAAGAAATATCATCTGTATTCATGAAAGGTTTTTTTGGTTTTACAGATGTATTTTGTGCAAAACCAATATTTAAAAAAAATAAGAAAATGATTATGTTAAATTTATTTATCATAGCTGGTGAAATTATTTGAATTGTTTTGGATAATCAAGCTAGTGTTTTTTTATTCTTTTAATATATTTTGAACTACTGTATCCTTCATAAAAACCTAAAGGTATTACTTTACCACCTTGTTTTATTACTTCATCTGAACCAACAATATCCTCAATTTTATAATCTCCACCTTTGACTAAGATATCGGGCATAATAGCTAAAATTAATTTTAAAGGAGTTTTTTCCTCAAACTTGATAACTAAATCAACAGCCTCTAAACTAGATAAAATTTTTGCTCGATCATTAAACTTATTTATTGGTCTATCACTACCTTTATTTTCTTTAACAGAACTATCTGAATTAAGACCTACAACTAAAAAATCTCCAAGTTCTTTAGCTCGGTTTAAGTATCTTGTATGACCAACATGCAATATATCAAAGCATCCATTTGTGAAAACAATATTTAGGTTTTGACTCTTAATTTTCTTTATGAATTCCATCTTTTCTTTAATTGAATATTTCATCTTCGCATACCTTCAACTTTACTTTGTATAGAATCCGTAAAAAATTGCCGCTCATCATATGTATATTTTTTTGAATCAATTGGCTTAGAAAATTGAAACTTAATTGTACTTTTTGAAAGGTTAAATAGGCTTTTTCTGGACCATTCATGGCTCCCAGAAATAAGTACAGGAACAACAGGCATACCCGTATTTATTCCCATTACTGCTGCACCTTTCTTGAATTTTTTTAAAATACCACTTCTTGATCTAGTACCTTCAGGAAAAATACCAACAGATCTTGGCTCTTTTGATATATCATCTACTAAAATATTCATAGAATTAATTGCATTATTACTATTTTTTCTATCAACAAATATAAATCCTGCTCTATCTAAAATAGATTTAAATATTGGAATTTTCTTTAATTCGCTTTTTGCAACAAATACTAGATATCTTTTACAAGCAACACATAGGAGAGGAATATCAATAAATGAGCAGTGGTTGGCAGCAAATATATAGTTATCTTTTTTGTTTAAATTTTCATATCCATCTACTTCAAGTTTTATATTAAAAATCAAAGAAAGTGTTTTACCCCAAATATTTGCAAAAAATCTAAAATATTTTTTTTTACCTGTTAATAAAATAGTGAAATAAGATCCAAGACCAAAAATTAATGTCCAAAGAGCTATATTTGAATAAACCCAAATCGTTCTCAATTATTTAATCTCCGAGATTCCCAAATATGGTTGAAGAGCAACGGGAACTGAAATACTACCGTCTTCATTTTGATGTGTTTCAATTAAAGATGCAAAAATACGTGGTGTGGCTAAGCCCGATCCATTCAATGTATGAACAAATTCAACTTTTCCTTCAACATTTTTAAATCTTATATTGCCTCTTCTTGATTGAAAATCTTCAAAATTACTGCATGAAGAGACTTCAAGCCATTTTGATTCGCCGGGTGCCCAAACTTCAATATCATAGCATTTTGCAGCGGAAAAACTTAAATCTCCAGTACATAATTCAATAACTCTGTAGTCCAATTCTAATAACTTACAAATTTCAGCTGCTTGACTAACAAGTGACTCCAGCTCTTCATAAGACCTTGATGGTTCAACAAATTTTACTAACTCGACCTTATTAAATTGATGTACACGTAATAGACCTCTGGTATCTTTGCCGTAAGAGCCAGCTTCTCGTCTAAAACAACTAGAATATCCTAAATAGTATTTTGGTAATTCCTCATTTTGTAAAATTTCATCTTTATGAATATTTGTTAAGGATACTTCTGCAGTTGGAATTAAGAATAAATCATCTTTTTCGATATAATACATGTCATCGTCAAACTTAGGAAGTTGACCTGTAGTTAAAGCTGAATCAGGCTTTACCATAAATGGAGTAAAAAATTCAGTATAATTATAATTTTTAAGGCTAAAATCAATCATGAAGCTTATAAGTGCTCTTTCTAGCAATGCTCCTTTTCCTTTAAACATGGGGAAACCACTTCCAGAAATCTTAGCAGCTGACTCAAAGTCTAAAATATCAAGACCTTTTCCAAGATCAATATGATTTCTTGGTTTAAAATTGAATTTCTTTTTTTCGTCACAATCAACCTTAATAATGTTATCTTTTTCTGATAAACCAATTGGTACAGTTGAATGAGGTATATTTGGAATTTGAAGCAACTCTTCTTTTAAAGATAAAGATATTTTCTTTTCTTCTTTTTCAAGTAATTTAATCTCATCAGAAAGTTTTTTTAAATCAGAAAATAAGTCATTGGTTTTCTCACCTTTTGACTTCATAATTCCAATTTCTTTTGATTTATTATTTTGGTCTGCTTGAAGATTATTAAGCTTGCTTACTAAGGACTTTAATTGGGAGTCCAAATCAATAATTTTTTTTAGAGAAACATCCTTTTCCTTTAAAGAAATTAAATCTTTAAATTTTTTTGGGTTTTCCCTGATTTTTTTTAAGTCAAGCATATCACAATTTACTCAATTATTACATTATGTTTATATTTATAGTATCAACAATAGTTTCTTTATTGAAAATGTTTATTTTATAATTTCCAGGGTTCTCAATATCGAATTGTCCGAAATAATAACCTGTTACCGGATTATATAAAACCTGAGTTTTTTTAATAATACTATCTTTATCTTCAAATGTTGCTATAAAATTTTTAATTCCTTCATCAACAGAACTAGAATATCCATAAAAAAATATTGGCTCATCAGTATTACTATTTGATCTAGCCTTGAAAAAAGAATATTTTATATCGCTATCTGAAAGTATCCATTCAATAGTTTCATTAAGAAGATTTTTTTTTGAATTTCGAATGTTAACGTAGAAATTTTCATGAGAAATCAAAGTAGATTTAAATTCATTTTTTTGAAATTTATGAATTTTATTGATTGATTTTAGTTCATCTTCCGTTTTTAGACTCAAACCAAAAATAGGAAAAAATGAATTGATGTTATCAAAATTTTGCGATTGATTTAAAATCATTATCACTGAACTTTGCTCAGAGTAAATTTTTTTTAAAAAAAGTTTCAACCACTTGTCAGAAATGGGATTTATTGGAAAATTGTCAAGTATGATGATATCGTATTTATTGAACCAAAAATTTGTAATATCAATTTCACCACTAATAAAACTTGGATAATAGTGTTCGTAATCCGCATTTATACTTCTAATAATTTGATTTGAATTAAAGTTAAGACTTCCTGATATAACTGCTACTTTTGGTTTTTCTATTTTGACATTACTAAAAAAACTATACCTATTATTTTTAATATCAACTTCTCCATCGAGTGCTGAAATACTTATTTCAAACTCTTGATCAAAATCAATACTTTCTGAAACTAAGAATGATTGAAAATATTTTTTTTTGCTTTTATTAAATTGGATTTCATTTGATGCTAAGATTCTTTTAGCATTTGTAAGAGCAACTTGAGATAATCCATCACCGTGATTATTTATAATTTCTGTATCAATATAAATTGAATTTTTATCATATTGATTGGGATAAATGATGATATTATTTATAAAAATATCCGTTATTTTTTCACTATCAACCATGATTTCATCAGGTTTTTCTTGTTCAAAACCTTGATAACTTTCTTCACTTTTTTGACAACCAAAAAACAATAATGAAATAATTGCAAGTACGAAAAAATGTACAACTTTCATACAACCATTCCCCTTGAGTAAGCTGTAAAATTTTTGTCAAAATCAATTCTTCTATTTTGAACTTTTAATTCTGCTAAGTATGCAATCATATCTGCATTATCTGTACAATATTTCATTGATGGGTAAATAATATTAGAGCCTATTTTTTTTAACTTTTCCCTTAATCTTTTATTTGCTGCAACACCTCCGCAAATAATTCCAGTTTCAATTTTATTCTTCTTAAGGGCTTTATCAAACTTAATTATTAATGAGTCAACAATTGCTTCTTGGTAGCTTGCAGCAATATCATTATCATTATAAAGACCCTTATCAACACAATTAATCAGAGCAGTTTTTAAACCACTGAAACTATAATTGAATGTTTTGTCATCTTTTAAAGGTCTCGGAAAAGCTATTTTATTCTTTTCTCCAGTTGATGCCATTTTTTCTATTTCAGGTCCTCCAGGATAATTGAGATTTAATTTTTTAGCACCTTTATCAAATGCCTCTCCACATGCATCATCTAAAGTTTCACCAATTAATTCATAATCAAAAAGGTCTTTAACAATCCATAATTGTGTATGCCCTCCGGAGACTAATAAATTTATAAAAGGTGGTTTCAAATTTTGATGCTCGATAAAAACTGAATTTAAATGTGCTTCTAAGTGATTAACGGGAATCAAGGGGATATTTAAGCCTTGTGACATTCCTTTTGCGAAACTAATTCCAGATAGTAATGATCCCATCAAACCTGGCCCGTTAGTTACAGCAATGTAGTCTATATCTTCAATTGATATATTTGCATCTTTTATTACTTTTCTTGTAATTCCAGGTAAGTACTTTTCATGTTCCCTTGATGCAATTTCTGGAACTACACCTCCGTACTTTTGATGGATAGTTTGAGTCTTGGTATAACTAGAAAGAACTTTTAAATCACTACAAAGTGCTACACCCGTTTCATCGCATGATGTTTCTATTCCTAGTACTATCAATTTATTTCTTTAATAACTAAAATTTCTAAATTGTTAGGTGAAAGATCTTTCCATTCAAGTAGATAATCTGGAATTCTTATAGATGGTGAATAAAATTGTTTATCTTGATTCCAAGATTTCTCGAAATCTATCAAAACATCTATATCTGAAGGTTCTATGTTTGTTATTTGCTCTAGACCTCCAACGATTGTTAGAGAAACCGTTGCTGGATTAACAAAAACGTTTATATCGTTTGGTTTATTAATTAATTGAACAGGAATTCCTGTAATTATTGTCTCACTAATTGGTTGAATATTAAAAAAGCCATTAACTTTTTTAGGATCAAAACTAACAAGTTTACTAGGATTTTCAATTTGAACATTCTCCATATTTACTGAAGAAATTAGATTTAAAAGTGTATCTTTTTGAGTCAAAACAAACTTAATTGAATTAACTTCTTCTTCCGGACCTCCAATACTTATTGAATCAGGTAAAAATACCGGATTAATTGCAATATATCCTGGTTCAGTATTTATCATTACTTGAGATTTAACGGGCACTTTCTTTACTAAATATCTCTCAAGTTTAATTTGAATACTTCTTGGCGAAAGAACCTCTACAAATTGTAAATTAAGTGATGAAGGAAGTACAATTTTTTCAGGATTTTCTTTATAATAAGAATCTAAGTCAAAATTATACTCATCAGTAATACTGCTTAAATCAATTACCGCCTTGAAATCATCATAAAAACTACTAAAAAACTTCAGCCATATAAATGCCCTACCAGTTCCTTTTAAAGTAACAAAAATGTTATCTGGGACTTCTTCCTTATATGTTTTTTGTTCCTGAAGATTTCTAGCAACTAATGGTATATCTACATTTACAGAATACGTATCTTCACTTTTGATAAAAAACCAAAATACAAAAGCTATTAAAAAAGAATATGCTATCCTTTTAAATTGTCTGGTATTAATCGTCAACATTTGTTTCATCAAGCATTAAAACTACATTTTTTTCTTCAGCTTTAACCTCAACAACAACTAAATCAACATTATCACCGTCATTTAAATTTGCAATAACATCTTTTTTCTGATCTTTAGAAATCTTGCTCATAGGTATAAAACCTTCAATATCATCATCTAATTTAATGATAACTCCTGAATCTAGCATCTTTTCAAAAGTTCCTTTTAACTTGTCTCCTGAATTAAATTTTGTTTCAATTTCAGGCCACGGACTTTCAGATAAATCCTTCACACTCAGAAGAACTTTTCTTTCTTTCTCAAGAATATCTGTTATTATGTAATCAATAGAATCACCTTCTGAAACGAATTCCTTTGGGTGAGACGAATTTTTTGTCCAATGAAATTCCGTTGTTCTAACAAAACCTTCAAGTTCATCTGTTAAGGTAACAAATGCACCAAATTTAGTAAGCTTATTAACAGTTCCAGACTTCTTATCACCTACTTTAACATCTTCAGTAATTGTCTCCCAAGGGTCTTTGGATAGCTGCTTTATTCCCAAGCTTATCTTTTGCTCATTTGCATCTACAAATAATACTTTTGAATCGATAGAATCTCCGACTTTATAAGTATCTTGTAGGTTTTGAACATTCTTTGTCCATGATATTTCAGAAATATGGATTAGACCTTCTATTCCCTTTTCAAGCTCTATGAAAATACCGTAGTTCATAATGCTAACAATATTTCCGGATACAACATCTCCGACCTTATACTTTTCAGGGATAGTCTCCCATGGATTGTCTACAAGCTGTTTAAGTCCTAATGATATTCTGGAGGTTTCTTGATTGAAATCTATGACTTGAACAGAAATTTCATCACCTATTGAAACAATTTCTGACGGATGATTTATTCTACCCCAAGAAAAATCTGTAATATGAATTAAACCATCAACTCCACCTAAATCAACAAAAGCTCCAAAATCAGTAATGTTTTTCACAACTCCTTTAAGTTGAGCTCCAATTTCTATTTGAGTCATTAACTCTTGTCTTTTTTCATTTAAAGATTCTTCTAAAATAGCCTTTCTTGAAACCACAAGATTTTTTCTTACTTCATCAACTTTTACAATTTGGAAATCAAACTCTTTATTAATTAAATCATCAAAATTTTTAACTGGTTGAACATCTGCTTGTGAACCTGGTAAAAAAGCTTGAATGACTCCAAGATCTACAACTAAACCACCTTTAACTCTTTTTATAATTTTACCGCTAACAGGCTCTCCACTGTCACAAAAATGCTTTAACTCGTCCCAGCGTTTTATAAAGTCTGCTTTATACTTTGAAAGTGTAATATTACCATCGGTATCTTCAAATTTTTCAAGAAAAATATCTATATTTGAACCTATTTCTGGGAGGTTTTTATTATCGAATTCAGATCTATTTATTAGACCTTCAGATTTGAACCCAATATCAACCATAACGTCACTGTCACTTATACCAATAACCTTTGCGGAAATAATCTGATTTTCAGATATGTCATTGAAGGTTCCTTGATAATCTTCTGATAATGTATTTTCAGATTTCAACTCTTCTGAACTATCATCATTAAAAGAAATTCGCTTAACATCAGCGAATAAATCTTTGTTTAAATAATCTTTTATTTTTGGATTTGCGCTAGTATTTACCTCTTCTTTTACAACTTCAGATTCAACTTCTTTTGAATCATTTTTTAAAGCAACCTCTTCAACATTAGCATTCTTATCTAAATTTTCTACTTCGTTTGTTTTATTAATATTTTCTTTAGTTTCTTTCATCTTTACTCTCAATGTGTTTCAGAATTTGAATTACCTGCTCTTCGAATGAACAATGTGAAGTATTTATGCTTATTGCATCCGTAGGCTTTTTCAGTGGAGATAGTTTACGATTACTATCGTACTTATCTCTTTCAATCAAATCCTTTTTTATTTCGTTAATATTTATGACTTCATTTATTTTAATAAAATCAGCCATCCTTCTTTTAGCTCTAGCATCATAATCTGCTTCTAAAAAAAATTTGTGTTTAGCATCTGGAAAAACTACAGTTCCAATATCTCTTCCCTCAACAACAAAGTTGCCGTTTTCAGTAACAGATCTTTGAATATTTACCATCAAAGTTCTTACAGATTTTATAGCACTAACGGCACTAACATTTTTTGTAACATTATGATTACGAATTTTCAAGCTAATATCAATTCCATCAAGCAACAACTTCATGTTGTTTTTCTCTGAAAAATCAATTTTCAATTCCATGGTATCTAAAGCTTTTTCTATTTCAGAATCAGAGAAAAAATCAACTTTTTTCTCTAAGAAGTGCAGTGTGACTGCCCTGTACATTGAACCAGTATCAAAGTACTGAAAGCCAAGCTTTTTTGCTACTTCCTTTGCTGTTGATGTTTTACCAACTCCAGCTGCTCCGTCTATAGTTATTACCATAAAAATGCTCAGAAAGTTAGTTTTTCTTTATGCAAATACCAAATAGTTTAAATTCTTAACTTTTTGAACGAATTCTTTGTAAAAATTTTATTTCTTTTTTAGAAAGTTCACGCCATGAACCTTTTGGTAAATCTCCCAACAAAATTTCACCAATTCTTTCACGCTTTAAAGAGAATAGTTTCAAGTCTAAAAATTTAAAAATTCTTCTTATTTCATTCTTCTTTCCCTGCCTAAGGATCATTTTAATTTCAACTCTATTTTTTATTTTTTCTTGAGATATTATTTTAGCTTTTCCTTTTTGATTTGAGCCAATAAATATGCCTCTTTTAATTTTATCTATTGTTTTTTTATCCAAAAATTTATCTGAAACAGCTAAATATTCTTTCTCAATTTTGTTTTTTGGATGCATCAAAAATTGTGAAAGTTGTCCATCATCAGTTAAAAGAATTGCGCCTGTTGTATCTTTATCAAGACGACCAACATGATTTAAATAATATTTTGAAGGTATTAGCTCAAAAATTGTTTTTCTATCTTTTTCATCAGATTTTGTCGAAATATACCCCTTAGGTTTATGAAGCAAAATTGTAGTAAATCTATCTCTTTGCTTAACCTTTTTTTGATCATATCTGACATCGTCCTTTATATTTATATCATGAAATGGATCTAATATTAATTTATCATTTACAGTGACCATTGCATTCTTAATTTCCTCTTGAGCTCTTCTTCTTGACAATAAACCAGAATCGGCAATGAATTTGAAAAGTTTCATATATTAGTTTTGGGAAGATTCAATATCAGATAATTCATGTGGTGTTGGCATATCTGATAAATTTGATATACCAAAGTGCTTAAGATAGTTATCTGTTGTTTTGTATAGAAGGGCTTTACCAATTGAATCTTCTCTGCCCTGAATTTTAACTAATTTTTTTGATAAAAGATTTTTAATAACTCCCTTACAATCTACACCTCTTATTGCTTCAACATCTATTCTAGAAATTGGTTGTTTATACGCAATAATAGCAAGTACCTCTAAAGCAGCGTTTGACAAAATTAACTTTTTAGAAGGTATTAATTTTGATATATATGGCTCAAAATCTTTTCTTGTAACCATAAGAAATCCTGAACCTATATCTTTAATATACATTGCACTATTTTTGTAATTATCATTTAGCTCTTTTACTACTTTCTCTAAATCAACAGTTTCATTTTTACCAAAGACTTTGTCTATATCTTTTTGTCCTAACGGTGAGGTTGACACAAAAAGTAAAGATTCTATTATTTTATTTTTTTTCAAGCTTTAACCACATTTAGTTTTATTTCAATGTCATCAAAATTTTGCTTTTGATGACAAATTATTTCACCTTCTTTAATCATTTCTAATAATGCAAGAAATGTAACAATTATCTCCATTTTATCTTTAAGCCTTTTGACAAGCTTTTTTAGCGATAAAATATCTTTGTCTTTAAATAATGAAATTATAAAGCTCTTCTGTTTTTTCAATGATACTATTTCCCTATAAATTTTAAATGTGTCCACTGTTGGTGCATTATCAATGGCTTCTTTAAAAATTTTTGAAATATCATAAAGCGTTACTTCTTTTAAATAATCTGAAACTTGATTTGATTTATCATAAACAACTTTTGAATCCGAACGGAAAAATATATTTTTATTATTTTCGTGAATTTGTTTAAGCTGATGAGCTATACTTTTAAATTTTTTATACTCTATAAGCTGTGCAACTAAGTCTATTCTTGGATCATCAATCTCAAAACCTTCTTCATCAATTTTTCTTGGTAAAAGCATTTGAGTTTTAATTCTGAGCAACATAGATGCCATAAATAAAAACTCTCCAGCAATTGAAATATCTAACTTTTTGGCCTTATCTATTACTTGAATGTATTCATCTGTGATTTGTGTAATTGGAATATCATAAATATCTATCTTATCTCTTTTTATAAAATAAAGTAATAAATCTAAAGGTCCGTTAAAGTTTTCTAGCTTAATCTCAAACATCTAAATTAAACCAGCAGCTTTTTTAACTTTTAATAACGTTTTTGATGCGATATCTCTTGCTTTTTCTGCTCCCAACTTCATCAAATCTCTTACATCATCAGGATTATTAATAAATTTATCTCTGTTCTTTCTTTGATTAGAAAAATAATCCATTACTTTTTCAAAAAGTTCTTTTTTGACTTCCATATATTTTAAGCCTGGGGTATTGTACCTTTCATCAAGAGTTTTTAACTCATTATCGCTTAAAAACATTGAAAAAATTTGAAACAAAGGAGTATTAGTATCTTTTAAATCATTTAATCCTGCAGAATCAGTTTTAATATTCATTATTTGATCTTTAATTTGTGATTCTTTACCAAATATTGGAATAGTGTTATTATATGATTTACTCATTTTTTTGCCATCGATTCCAATTATAAGATCTTTATTCTTATCAATTTCTACTTCCGGAATAATAAAAGTATCACCATAAAAATTATTAAACTTCAAAGCTATATCTTTTGTCATTTCCAAATGCTGTTTTTGATCTTTGCCAACTGGAACGATATTAGATTGATATAATAAAATATCAGATGCCATCAAAACCGGATAAGAAAATAATCCCATATTAGGCTTTAAACCATTTGAAATTTTATCTTTATAGGATGTAGATCTTTGCATCAAGCCTACAGATGTAAAATTAGATAGAATCCATGCTAATTCTGTTACTTCTGGAACATGAGATTGTACCCAAAATATTGACTTTTGAGGGTCTATCCCAAGAGATAAAAGATCAACAAATGCTTCAAATGTATTTCTTTCAAGCTTTTTACTATCTGATAAGGAAGTTAACGAATGATAATTAGCAATAAAGCAAAGAAGCTCAGATTCTTCCTGAAAATTTACCATCCTCTCGATCATGCCAAAATAATTTCCAACATGCAATTGTCCAGACGGCTGTATTCCACTTAAAATTCTTTTTTTCATATATTAATTTTTTCCATGGAAAAGATAGTCTTTCCAACCTTTATTTTTATAATTAATAAATTGATTATAATACATAAATCTATTTGGCTTTTTTGCTTCTTTCATAAGTTTCATATTTGCCTCAAAAGGTGTTCTATTTCCTTTCTTTGCATTACATGAAGAACATGCAATAATTAAATTTTCCCATGTATCTTTACCGCCCTTTTGTTTAGGAATTATATGATCAATAGTCAAATTTTTTGTAGAGGAGCAATATTGGCAGCATGAGTTATCTCTTAGCAGCAAATTCTTTCTATTAAGAACAACATCAAGACTATTAAAATTGACATATTTTTTTAGTTTAATAACGCTTGGAACTTTTAAGCGTGTTGAGGGAGAATAAATATAATCCTCATAATTCATTAAGATATCGACTTTATTAAGAAAGAAAAGGCAAATTGCTCGTTTTGATGTACAGACACCTAAAGGTAAATAACTTGCATTCAAAATTAGTGTTAAGTTGCTAAGTTGATTGGATTGCTTATCTGACATATTTTAATTTATAAAAAAATCGTTTACATTTTATAAAATATATTTTAATGTTTTTACGCAAATGTAGGGAACAAAGTGAAAAGCTTTGACAGTCCCCGCTACTGTAAATACTGAGATTTAATATTATCCATTCTGTTAATCAGGAGAAGGCTTTAAATCGTTTTAGGTATGAGTCAGGAAACCTTATTTGCAAAAAAAATTTAATAACTTCGGAGGAAAGTATAATGAAAAATTACATTATAGTTTTATCAATCTTTATAAGCAGTCTTTCTGCTCAAACTTTTACAGGAATAGTAACTGATTCATCAGGTGATCCACTTCAATACGTCTTTGTAAGACATGGAGAAAATTTATCTACAACAAATGAAAATGGTGGTTTTACTACAAAAATTGATAGTGAAAATGAGATAGTATTTTCTTTAATTGGCTATGAAAAACTTATAGTTGATTTAGAAAATAATACTGATAAAGTATTCGTTCTAAAAAATGAAAATATTGAACTTCAAAGTGTTGACGTTTATGGCAGTACTAAAAAATATCTTAATAATACTACAAATTCTAACGCTTTAAGCAAATTTTCAAAAGGTGGATCAATTAATCAAATTCCTTCAATTGAAATAAGAACTGGTGGAGGTTATGCAGGTGTTTCATCAGCATCTTTTGATGGTGGATTTGCACGACATACAAAAGTTTTATATAATGAAGTTGATTTAACAGATGCAATGAATGGACAAGTTGATTTATCAATTTTTCCGTCCTTTGCACTTCAATCTGTAAATTATCGACTAAACTCAGGAACAAGATTTGGATCTGGATCAATTGATGGATCAATCAACATAAATAATAATGTTAATTCAAATAAAATTATTTATGGTACTGGTGACTTTGGATTTAATCAATATGGAGCTACTTACAATATTAGAACGGATAGAGGAAGTAGAAATATAGTTTTTGGAAAAACGGAATATGATGGTAATTACGAGTTTTTGAATACCACTACTGAAGAAAGAGAAAAAAGGGAAAATAACTATCTTGATCAATTTTTTCTTAGTGTTGGCCGTGAATTTATAATTAATGAAAAAACTTTAATTAACTTTAGTTCTTTAATGATGGAAAATATAAGAGGGGTTTCAGGAAGTACAACTTTTCCATCAAATTTAGCAACTCGAACAGATGAATTTGATTTAAACGATTTTTCTGTAGTGCGGTTCATCAATAAAGGAACGTTAAAATTATCTATGAATAGATCAAAAAATAATCAAGTCTATGATGACCCAAATGAATCATTTCCTGTTTTAAGTGAACATGATCTAACTACATCAAGGTTTGGATTAAATTTAAAGCAAAAATTTAGTAAATCAGTTGCATATGAATTAGACCTAATAGAAAAGTCTGAAAGAGTTGATAGTACAGATTTAGCAAAACGTGAAATAGATACTACATCAATGGCCGTAAATGTAACTTATGTTGATCTTGAAAAGAATTTCAAAATTCTACCATCATTAAGATATGATTCACAGCCTGGAAATAAAGAAACCACTTACAATCTTGGTTTAGAAGCTGTTGATCAGTTTTCAAATGAAAAAATGGGATTTGATTTCAATTTTGACTTTGGAACGTCTTTTCAATTTCCAACAATGAATGATCTTTTTTGGCCTGATGGACTATATAGTGGTGGAAATCCAGATTTGAAACCTGAAGAAAGTGATTATGTTGCTCTTAAGGTAACAAGCAATTCTTTTTTAGGAAAAATTTCACTTTCTACATCGTTAAAAAACTATGATAATTTAATTGTTTGGCAACCAGATGAATCATTTAAATATATTCCAATAAATATTTCATCTGCAGAAAGAAATTCAATGAATTTAACTTTTTTAAAAAGTTTTGAAAAAGTTGAGATGCAAGTTGCTTACAATAAATATGAATCAAAAGATAAAGAGCTGGATAAAGATCTATTATATGTTCCGAATTCATCAATGAGTTTAATGCTTTCATACAACTTAAATAAAAAAACAAGTTTAGCAATGCACTATAAAAAAACCGGAGAAAGAATTCTGCAATATGAATCCTCTTTTAGTGATGAAGTTATTGGTCCAGCTTTATCATTATTAAGTATAGCAGCTACAAGGAGTATTTTATCTATGGATGGAAAAAGTATTCTTGATGCGACTATTACTATCGATAATGCACTTGATCAAGAATATGAATCCACACTTGGTTATCCTGAACCTGGCAGAAGTATAAACTTAACTTTAGAGTATATTATTTAATCGTCAAATTCCCAGATTATTCCGAAAGATAAGAGACTACTTACTGGATTGAAAAGTTCATGATTAACTGGTGAGTAGTCATCTTCTTCAAAAAACTTATATAGACCATTTTTTAAACGAATGGTCAATATCACATCAGAAATTGAAAGATCCATTTTGAGATATAAATTGTAAAAATCATCAAGTACATAATTTTTACCTTTAACTGGAATATCTCTAAAGTAATCAAAATAATAATCTGAATCATTTTCTGAAAAATATTGAAGCCCTATCTTACCTTCTATACCTAATTTGTTTGATACTAAAGATAAATTGTATAAGTATTCTAAGTTAAGACTATGTGATCTATTAGAACTGATTGCACTATCATAAAAATTGTAATAATGAGTTATATCAAATTGACCAAATTTTATTGGAAATGATATACTGGTTTCTAATGATGTAATGTTGTCGTTAATATTTAAATATATATCATCCTCAACAACAGACATCTCAAGAGGTTTTTGGGAAATAGCTATATCATTTGCTTGAGTAAAATTTATATGAGATGAAATACTTACTTTTTTATCAATATTTAAACCAATATTTACTGAATTCCAATTTTCTAGTTTTCTTCCAGAAAATTCATCAATAACTTGATAGGAAAATAAGTCATTTAATACTCTATTTGGCTTATTTATAGACTGTACACTAATATTAAAAATTCCAAAAGAATTGTTAATCAAAATTTTTGGTGATATATCATCTTCTAAAAAGTCTACTCCGTATGTAATATCTCCTACAGAAAAGTTATTTTTGTTTGATAAGGATACTAGGTTTGTTGAAAAACCTTTTGATGAAATTTCATTCATGTAATAGTTGTTATCTATAACAGCTTTAAAATGTAACCATCTTCCATTATGAACTTCCATATTTAACAAGTTTCGTTTTAAATCATTTCTATTATTAAGATTATATTCTGCAATATTAATTGAATCAAACTTGCTTATATGATTTAGCTCAATATTATAATGATTATCATTTATTTTGAATGCATCTCCAACTTTTAAAGATATAAAGTCAGAAAACTCTTTATTATTAGATGAATCTAATCCAAATGGATTATTGAATCGGAAATTTGATTTCTCCCTAAAATAACCAGCCGATGTATATACTGAATGATTTTTAACTTTTACTGAAAAGTCAAACTTATAAAATAAACTAAGCGGACTACCATCTTCATCCGAAAATTCAGAATAATTACCAAAGAAACTTTTCTTTCCTGCAAAAAATTGAAAGCTATTCATTTCATTATTTTTTTTAAGACCGATATTTAATGCATCAAAACCGTAATCTCCAAATTCATAAATAAATTTACTTTTGGTATAGATTGAATCAGCGGGAAATTCGTTAAAATTGAAGGAATGAAATTTATTAGTAAAATTTTTTGAACTTCTATCAACTAAAATATTGTCAAATTCTTGATCATTATTCCATTGTATCAAATTATTTTTTATTTGATAACCAAATTGATTTGAAATGTCATAGGATATTGATTCCTGAGCAAGTGAAAAACTTAAAAATACTAGAAAAGACCTAAATGCTGTCTTCATCTCTTTTCATAACGTTAATATGAGAATCCATATAGTTGATTGTGTGTAAAAGAATTGCTTCAACAGTTTGAGGTTCAACTGGACTTTGCCATTCTTTCCTTCCTTGATATGAAAGAATCAAATGTTCTAACTTTAATTTATCCTCTTTTGGGAAGTTTTTAATTAATCCAATGTATTTATTTACAATATCTCTTGAGAGTATTGCATTACCTAATAAAGACTTTTTATTTAAGTTGAATTCTGAAGAACCAAGATTAATTGAATATAATTTTCCAATTTGATGTAGGCATGCTCCGGTCAATAACAAATCATTATCGATTGAGTAATGTTTTCCTATAACTTTTGAAATTTTAATAATGGAGATTGTCTGTTCTACTAAACCGCCTTGATAATTATAATGAAAAGATATACTTGCAGGGTAAACTTTAAATTTCTTTTTATGATCATTAAGAATCTTTTTGGTTAAAAGTTTAAAATGATTTTTTGAAATTTTATCAACTTCTTTTAAAAGCTTGTTCCATAAATCGCTAGGATTTTCTTTTGACTTTGGAATTAAATCAGTTGCATTAAACCCATATTTTTGATATTTCTTTTCCGTTGCTTTAGAAATATTTTCAACTTTAATCATCAAACTACTTCCGTATTGATAGGTTTTTCCTTTTATTGCAACCGGATCACCATTTTCAAATTTGTTAGATAATTTTTGAACGTTATCCCAAATTCTTGCCCTTATCACTCCAGTTTTATCTTGAAAAAGTAAATTCAAATAAGAAGAACCATCTTTTTTCTTAAGCAATCTTTTTTCAATACATAAATAAAAGCCCTGAAGCTTCATTTCTGAAACTAAGTTTTTGATTTGAATTGATTTCATTTAATTAATTTCTTGAATGGTTGCATTTACCATCAATGCACTTGCCTGATAACTGATGAACTCTTTTTGTAAGCTTTATATTTAAATCCTCAGCTATTCTATTTTCGATAGAAGAGATTGTATTATCATAAAATTCAAAAATCTCTCCGCAGTCCTCGCACAAAATATGGTCATGCTTTGGTGTGATAGTCTTCTTGTTGTGCTCATACAAAAATCTACCGTTGTCTAATGTAATTTTTGTTAAAAGATCGTGCTTAACAAAAACATCAATTGTTCTATAAAGAGTTGCTCTTGAAACATTGATTTTATTTTTTTTGAGATCTCTTAATATTGTTTCGATATCACGGTGTTTATCTGTAGATGATAACTCATCCCAAATATCTAAACGCTGTTTTGTTGCTCTTAAACCTTCGCTTTTTAAAACAGCTTCAACTTCAACATGAAACCTGCATGGTATTAAATTCTTCATTTTTTTAAATTACATTAAATTGAATTTTTAATCTATTTTTTTTAAACGTGCATATTTGACGATTAATTTCTTCCTTAATCCACCATCAAATTCAACACCAACTTTTTGATTTTCACCGGAACCTGTTAGAACTAAAATTGTACCAACTCCAAATAGATTATGTTGCACTTGATCACCAATTTGAAAGTCATCAAATTCAGTTACTGTTCTTGAAATTTCAATTTTTTTGGAAGAACCAGTTCCTACAACTCTACGCGTGTAAACCGATTTATATGATTTAACTTTAACAACATTTTCATCAATTTCGTTTAAAAAATCAGACTGAACAAATGAAGTGCTGTTAACTGCTCCAAAACGTCTTCTGTACTTAGCATTTAGTAAATATACCCTATCCATGGCTCTAGTAACAGCAACATAAAAAAGTCTTCTTTCTTCTTCCATTTGATCTTCGGTATCATCTATTCTAATTAATGGAAATAGTCCTTGTTCTAATCCTGAAACAAAAACTGTAGAAAACTCTAGACCTTTGGCAGCATGCACTGTCATTAAGGTAATAGTATTGTTTTTATCATCCCATTCGTCTATGTCTGTAAATAAGGAAATTTCCTGGAGAAAATCATTAAGATTACCCCCTGTTTGATCAGAAAATTTATCTACGGTTTGTTTTAGTTCTTGAATGTTATCATATCTATCCTGCTCTACTGGATTATTTTTATAATAATTTTCAATATTAAATTCTTCCAATAATGCCCTAACAAGCTCTTTAGGGTCAAGTTTTTCAATTAAACCACTAAACTTTAAAATCGATGCATGAAAATTTTCAATAGAGTCTTGTTGTTTACCTCTTAACTTCATATCTCTGCAAAATTTTAGACTTTCAAACAATGATATTTTTTTCTTTGAAGCTAAGTCTACAAACATATTAATGGATTTTTCTCCAATTCCTCTAACTGGAAAATTGATGATTCTTTTTAATGCAATATCATCATTATTATTTGATACAAGTGTCAAATATGCTAATACATCTTTAATTTCTTTTCTATCATAAAATTTAGTTCCACCTACTATATTATATGGAAGCCCTTCCTTAACCATAGCTTGTTCAATTGATCGTGATTGGGCATTTGTTCTATATAAAACAGCAAAATCTTTAAATGTATTTTTATTGATTTTGATTTCTGATTTTATGGCATCACAAATTGCATTTGATTCTTCTTCATCACTACCTGTTGAGATTAATGAAATCTTTTCTCCTTCACCTTTAGTTGCATATAATTTTTTTTCAGCTCTATTTTTATTGTTAGATACAACGGACCAGGCACCATCTAAAATTCTTTGCGTAGAACGATAGTTTTTTTCTAATTTTATTTCAATTTTTTTAGGAAATGTATCTTGAAAATTCGTTAAGATGTTGTCAATATTTGCACCTCGCCAACCATAGATAGATTGATCGTCATCGCCAACAACAGTAATGTTTTTGTGTTTTTGCGCTAATAGTGAAACAATTTCAAATTGCGGAGAATTTGTATCTTGAAATTCATCAACTAATATGTATTGCCACAAATCCTGATAATATTTTAATATTTTTTTGTTTTGCTTTAAAAGTCTGATAGGAAAAATTATCAAATCATTAAAATCAAGAGCATTGTTTGATTTTAGCTTATCATTATAACCCTTGTAAACTTCAGCAATTTTTTCATCTTCAAATGTCTGGGCCTTTTTTTCAACCAATTCAACTGTCATATCAGAATTTTTGAACTGATCAATTTGAACTTTTAAAAAACCTACACTTAATTCTTTGAACTCAGAAAGATTTAGCTCTTCAAGTACTTCTTTTATTACTGACTTTTGATCAACTGTATCATAAATAGTAAAATTGGAATTAAAATTTTCATCAAGTAAAGAAATATGATTGCGCATCATTCTCGCTCCAACAGAATGAAAAGTGCCAACATTCACTCCATTACTCGAAATACTTTGCTGGATTCTACTCTTCATCTCTGAAGCTGCTTTATTTGTAAAAGTAAGAGCAAGAATGTTTTGGGGCTTAAATAGTTTTTCTTTTATTAAATGCCATACCTTATATGTTAATACTCTTGTTTTTCCACTTCCTGCTCCAGCAAAAACTAAAACAGGTTTATTTACAGTTTGAACTGCTTTTAATTGTTGTGCATTTAGATCAGATAATTTCATCTATTTTTTCTTTTATTTATCTTATAAATCCTTTTGGCTTTCTCGTGATCTTTTTCATTTGTTGAAAAAGCATGAGAACCATCACCTTGTGCCACAAAAAATAAAAAATTTGTATCTGCAGGATATAATGCAGCTTTTATAGATTCTAGGCCTGGATTATTAATTGGGCCAGGAGGTAATCCATAATTCATATAAGTATTATAAGGTGATTTAATTTTTAAATCTCTTGTTGAAACAGCTTTAGGTGGACCTGGTATTATATATTGTATTGTTGGGTCTGCTTGTAATTTCATATTTATTTTTAACCTATTGTGATAAACCGATGAGATAATTGCTCTTTCATCATCTAGCATTGCTTCCCCTTCGATAATCGACGCCAAAGTTAATACTTCATGCACCGTAAATCCTAGCTCAATTGCTCTATTTTGTAATTTTATATCAAATTGTTTCCAAAATTCTGATAGAAGAGTATTGATCACCTCTTGTGGAGATGTATTATGATAGAAATAATAGGTACTCGGGTATAAATAACCTTCAACAGAATTAGATTGTATATTATGAATCTCAACAAAACTATTTTCTATAATCAAATCTGGAAAATTAATATTAGTATCAAAAAGATTATTGATTCTGGTAAAGATTTGTTTAGAATTAAGTCCCTCAGGAAGAACTAACTTTATTTTAACAGGTCCAACTTTAAAAATCGTATCAATTAAAGATTTGTCACTTACTCTTCCTTCAACTACAAAAGTACCAGCAGGGATTTTTGATGAAAGCCCTTTAGCCATAACCTTCACTTTAAATAAATTTTTATTGTTAATTATTTTCTGATTAAACAGCATAGTAGAAACACTATCAAGTGACATGCCTTTTTCAATTACAAAAGATTGTTTACTTATTACATGTGTATTTGTCGATAAGAAAAAAGTTAGAAGAATGATAATTAAAGATAAACCGTAGAATTTTGAATCATTTGACTGCATATTTATAAATTTCATATGAAGCAAAGAAATTAGCTTATTTATTAATCCAAATCAATGGATGGAATAATATTTTTGCAAAGAATAATTATCAAAACTAACTTCCTGATATGACCAAAGAAAATAAAAAAAATATCCAGCTTACTTGGCCTTACAAAAGAAAAAATTATGTTTTGTTTGGTGTTGGAGTTTTCGTTATAATTATGGGTTATTTGATAATGTATTTAGGAGAAGTTGACAGCTTTCAAAGCTTAGTTATTTCTCCTCTGCTTCTATTATTTGGATATTTAGTTTTAATTCCAATAGCATTATTAAAAAAATAATTCTGGGGTAGTAGTTCAGTTGGTTAGAACGCCGGCCTGTCAAGCCGGAGGTCGCGGGTTCGAGTCCCGTCTATCCCGCAATCCTTCATGAAAAATATCTTCCAAATTGGTGCCGGTCTTGTAGGAAAAGCAATGGCACTCGACCTTGCAAAAAATCATAAGGTTCATTTAGCTGATAATAATAAAAAGCTTTTAGAAAATATTAAATGCATAAATAACGATATCGATATTTTTGAACTCGATGTTAAAGATAAAAATGCAGTAAGTAATTTTATTAAAGAAGCTGATATTGTACTACTTGCCATACCTGGCTTTTTAGGGTACAACACGCTGGAAACAATAATTAGTTGTGAAAAAGACGTCGTTGATATTTCTTTTTCACCAGAAGATACTCTTCAATTAAATGATTTAGCTGTTAAAAAAAATGTCTGTGCAGTAGTTGATGCTGGTGTTGCTCCAGGCATACCAAACTTTCTATTGGGTTATTGGAACTCAAAATTAAAAATACAATCATTTAACTATATTGTTGGTGGTTTACCGAAAAATCCTGAACCACCTTTTTTTTATAAAGCACCATTTTCACCAATTGATGTGATTGAAGAGTACACAAGACCAGCAAGAATGATGCATAATGGTGAAGTAATTATCAAACCAGCTCTTTCAGATCTTGAAATGATGGATGTAAAAGATGTTGGAAAACTTGAAGGTTTTAATACGGACGGACTAAGATCTTTATTAAAAACGATGTCTCACATACCAAACATGAAAGAAAAAACCTTGCGATTTCCTGGACATACAAATTTAATTCAAAAGATGTCAGATGATGGATTGTTTGATGACAATAATATTGATGAAACCTCAAAAAAACTTTTCATGGATTGGAAATTAGGTGAAAATGAAAGTGAATTTACAGTTCTAGATATAGATATTTTAGGAGAAAAAAAGATTCATTATCACTTGTATGACGAATATTGTTCTAAGACAAAAATTTCATCTATGGCAAGAACTACAGGATATACTGCTACAGCTACAGTAAATATGCTTTTAAATGATATGTATAATAATAAAGGTGTTTCCCCTCCTGAAATTGTTGGATCAAATTCAACATGTACGGACTTCTTGCTTAGTTATTTAAAATCAAGGGGAATCAAAATATTTAAAAAAATTCAGTAAAATCATAAATATTCAGTTGTAAAAAAAACAAATTATGATGTAGATTTGCTAATGCTCAAAAAAATATTACCACTTTTATTAATAATGATGATAGGCTGCGGCGGTGGCGGTGGCGGCGGTGGCGGAGACGACACTGGAGGTGGAACTGGCCCAACAAATGATCCACCAGTCGCTATATTTACTGCTACTCCGACAACTGGTAATGCTCCTCTATCTGTTACTTTTGTATCTACATCTACAAATACCTCAGCTCATCAATGGGATTTTGATAATGATGGAAGTTTAGATGCAGCAGGAGCAACTGTAGCATACACATATAATAATGCAGGAACTTATTCAGTTTCTTTAACAGCAACTGGTCCAGGTGGAACCGATACTAATACTAAAACAGATTTTATTACTGTATTAGCAACAGCACCAATAGCTGAATTTTCTACAGCCACTGAAGATGAAATTTCTGGTATTGTTCCACATAATGTTAATTTTGTAAATGGGTCATCAAATTATTCTTCATCTTCATGGGATTTTGGAGATGGTAATACAAGTACAGAAGAAAACCCAAGACATACATACGAAAGCTCAGGCACTTTCGATGTTTCACTTACAGCCATTGGTGATGGAGGAGAAACAGTTGAAACCAAATCATCTTATATTATTGTAGAGGATCTTCAAACTCCTGCTTTCAAGCTTAATCCTAAATATATAGAAACAACAACTGGTTCTACGATATCTTTTGATGTAGAGGTTGTTGGAGTAACTGGCTTGGCTGCAGCACAAGCTACGCTTCGATATGACAATAGCTTATTAACATTAGGTGATATTACTGCAGGAGATTTTTTAAAAGGCAACACTGACCCATTACTTGTAATTACAAGTAATCCAGGAGTTGGTAGAGTTATTATTTATACATCTTCCCTTTCAAGCGATCAACCTAGCTCAGATGGAGATGGTGTTATTGCTACTGTTAATTTTACAGTTGATGGTTCTACCGATACCAGTGTTTTTTGGGGTGATGATGCTGCTGGAGCTGCAGGTGGAGGAAACTACATGCTTGATGCAAATGGTGCTGAGATGACATTTAATGGTAAGGATAACGTTTATATATACGTAGAATAAAATTATGAGAAAAATTAAATACATAGTCGCTTTTACTTTGCTTGGATTAATAGTTTATCAACCAGCAAAAAACATTTATTACGAAAATAAAAGATTAAAGAATGAAGCATATCTAAAGGAATATTTAAGTGATAAATCATTTTCTAGAAGTTACGTTAAAAGCCTACCTAAGAGATTAAGGCCCGATTTAAAAAACTATCATGACTTTTTAATGACAAGAGATCCCAGCTCTAATACAGTCCCTTCTGAAAGGATATTAGAAGCTATAAAAATCAAAGATGCAAAATTAAATAGCTTAACATATGCTAATCGATTAAGTGAAATTAATTGGGTTGAACGTGGCCCAAGCAAACAAGCTGGTAGAACAAGAGCGCTCATGTTAGATACTAATTATAATTCAAATAAGAAAGTCTGGGCTGCAGGAGTAAGCGGTGGTCTTTGGTCTATTACAAACATAGAAAGTTCTGGCTCCGAATGGACAAAGGTTTCAGATTTTTGGGATAGTTTGAATATTACATGTGTTGCTTCTGATCCGACTGACTCAAATATTATTTACGTTGGTACTGGTGAGAAAAGAGGTAGTGGTCTTAAAGGATTTGGAATTTGGAAAACCTCTGATGGAGGAGCAAATTGGACTCAGTTAACATCTTCAACTGGACTAAAATATATTGATACAATTATTGTAAGGGACGAAGGTGGTATTGGTGCAGTTTATGCTGGAGGCGGAAGATCTCTATCTCAAGGAGAGTATACAGGTATTAATGGATTGCAAAAATCTACTGATGGCGGTACTACCTGGACAGAAGTTCTTGGAGAAATAGCCACGAACTCAAATCATCACGTTACTGATTTAGAGATTGATTCAAACAATAGACTTCTTGTTGGAACAAGAGTAAATACATTTGGAGATGGTGGAGGTGAAATATTTTATACTGATGATGGTTCGACATTTACAAAAATTGATACAGGTGCTCTAGGGCAATTTGATAGAACCTTTATAGATGTATCCCCAAGTGATCCAAATATTCTTTATGCGATGTTTGAAAATGCTTCAACAGGATATATAACTTGGTTTGGTAAATCTTCAGATGGTGGTACGACATGGACCCAAGGTAATATTGGTCAAGATGAGAACGGAAATCCGTTTGGAGACTATCAAGGTTCCATGGACTATTGGGGCTTTTTGGGTATTGATCCAAACGACCCTAATACTGTATATGCTGCCGGTGCGCTTTCCATACATAAATCAACCGACTCAGGTACAACATGGACTGAAATTTCTGAATGGAGAGGGAATGGATTTCCATTACCTTACGTTCACGCTGATCACCATAATATTATTTTTATAGATAGTAACAATATATTGGTATCAAATGACGGTGGTGTATTTTTAACTCAAGATGGTGGTAATACATTCACAATGAAGAATGACAATATGGTTACTACACAATTTTATTCTACTGCTATTCATCCAACTGATGATAGCTATGTTTTAGGTGGAACTCAAGACAATGGAACCTGGAGATTAAATGTTGCAGGTAAAGTAGTTGGGAATGAAGTAATTGGGGGTGACGGTGGTTATGCTCACATTGATCAAATTGATCCGAGCTATCAATTTGGAGCAACTACATACGGAAATATTTTTCGTAGTACTAATGGTGGTACAAGTTTTAGCCTTTATTCAGATGTTGTAGCAAGTGACGGAACTGATGCAGGGTTCTTTATCAATCCAAGCGTAATTGATCCTGTCAATAAAGCTATGTATGTAACTTTTTCCAATGACACTATTTTAAGGCAAAAAAATTATACACAACTCTCGGCTCATGATTTCATAAATATTAGTTTAGGTTCAGGTGCGTCTGCTTATAAAGTTTCACCTCATACAAGTGGTGTTCTATTTGTTGGTACCGCTGGAGGTAGGGTTTTTAAAATAACTGATGCTAATACTGACAACTATGCTATAACAGAGATTAGCCCATCAAATACTTCAGGATATATTTCTTCAATTGATGTCGGTAAAGATGATAATCAAATTTTAATTACATTATCAAACTATGGTATAGATTCTATTTATGAAACTATTTCTGGTGGTGGTGGTAATGGATGGGTTGATATTGAAGGGGACCTTCCTGATATACCTGTAAGATGGGGACTGTACAATAGAGATAATTTTAATCAAGTTGCTATCGCTACTGAAGTTGGGGTTTGGGTGTCCGATGATGTTACAAGCTCATCAGTTGTATGGAATCCATCAAACGATGGTTTAGCAAATGTTAGAGTAGACATGTTGGCTATGAATAATGATGGTGAAATGTCAGCTGGAACTTTTGGTAGAGGAATGTTTACTTCACCAGGATTTACTTCTACGGCACCTTTAAATGCAGCATTTTCTCCAAGTAAAACTTCCGGTGTTTTCCCGCTTGAAGTTGACTTTGTTGATAGGTCAACTGGTAATGTTTCAAGTTGGGCATGGGACTTTGGTGATGGTAACTCAAGTACTGAGCAAAGTCCGTCGCATACTTATGATAACGCAGGTCGCTATACAGTTTCTTTAACTGTTGGTGACGGCTCTAATACAAATGTAACTACAAAAAATAATTTAATTTGGGCAACAGCTGTTCAAGATACTTTATATGAAGAAGGTTTTGAATCATCACCATATAATAGACTCGATAGTTTTGGAAGACAGAGTTATCCATGGGGAGTAATAAATACAAATAATGATGCTGAAACTTTTGGCTGGTGGTATTATACAGCCGGGTATGGTGCAGCCTTCAATAGTCATTGGATGTCAGGATTAGGTATGGCTGGTTCATTACCAGCTGACGATGCTATTGTGAGCCCACGTTTATGGCTAAGACCTGGTGTAGACAGTATGTTAACTTTCTATACAAATTCAAATGGTGGTGAAGAATCATTTAGAGTATTAATTGCTAATGATCATACAACAGCTTATGAAGATATGGAAGTACTAGCTGAAGTAACAGAAACCTCTTCAAGCTGGACCCAACATACTTATGATTTAACAAACTATGGACCTGAAATCAGAATAGCATTTCAGGTAAATACTGCCCAACAAGGATATATGTTCTTTGATAATGTAACAATTACATCTGGACAACTTGATCCAACGGGTGCTCCATCTGCTCCTCAAGGTGTTACCATTGCCAGAGATCTTGAATTTGATGCAGCTAATAATGTATGGACAGTAACAGATAATGGTATTGAACTTTATTGGAATAGAAACGGAGAAAGTGATTTTTCATCATATAATGTATATGGTAGTTTAACGCAAAGCTTTACAGCAGACTCTTCCACCCTACTTGGACAAGGGACTCTAGGAGATATAAACTCTCAACATTTTGAGCCTTCTCCTTCTACTACGCCATGGCCAGATACAACATTTGTTTATACTCAAACCTATATGATTGATAATTATGTTCATCAGGTAAATTCAGGTGAAAAATGGTATTACAAAATTGGTGCAGTTGATACAGACGGAAATGAGACATTAACAGAAGAATACTCCTTTGTCTTAGATACAGTAAATCCAACTGCTGGAACTGTATCAGTAAACAATTTAGTTGACACAAATATTTTACAATCATTAACAGATGTAAGTTTGAGTGTTGACGGATTTAGTGATGACACGGGAATAGCTGGATACAGAATTACTATTACTGGTGGAGGTACTTCTGATCAAAAAATATTTGAAGCAGGAGATAATCTGACCTTTACTGGATTATCATTAACTGACCGAAGTGAGTATACTGTTCTTGCTGAAGCTTATGACGGTGGTGGAAACGTCTCTGACCCTGGAGCTGAGGCTACATTTACAACTTATGTCGCACTGCTTGGAGATTATGATGATGACTTTGATGTAGATGTTGAAGATCTTAACGCATTTGTAAACGCATGGCCTAATGCAGGTGTTGTAGGTGCTGTTGATATAGGTCCTGCAACAGGAACAGCTCCTTACTTAATTCCTACATTTGATAATGTAAATGATATTAAAGATGTAAGTGTTTTTGCAAGAAATTGGTTATGGACAAAATCACAAGGTAGATCAGTTGAAGACAATAATTCTGAAATTATTTCTATTGATTTTAATGCTGAATTAATTGGTAATGAAATTAGAATAACTTTACCAGAAGGTATTACTGCAGGAAGATTTGAACTACCAAATATCGATAATTTAATTGAGTTTTCATCTAACACAAGCACTGAAGATTTAATACTTCTTCAGAACAAAGATGATGATAATGAATTTTATGAACTAGAATTTGGAAAATTATCTGATATTGATAATACAATCATTATTACCATTGACAATAATCAAACTGATAATCTTGATTTAAGTTTGACTTATCAATTATTCAATGAAAATGGATTAGCTGGTAATGGAATTATGGAAATCAGAAATCCTGACGAATTTAAACTTTATCAGAACTATCCAAATCCATTTAGAAACCAAACTACTATTAAATATGATATTCCATCATTAATGGTAAATAATGTTCCAACAGAGATTCATATTTATAACACACTTGGACAAGTTGTCAGAAAACTCGATGAAGGCGATAAGGCAGCAGGTCAATATACTGTTATTTGGGATGGTAAAAACGATGACGGTGAACAAGTAAGTAGTGGTGTTTACTTCTATCAATTAAGAACTAAAGTAGATGGTCAAAGTAATTATAATAAGACCATGAAAATGGTTCTTGTTCGATAAAATTAAACTAATTTAGTTTGGTATAAATCATGGATGGTCAAAAGGCCAATACATTCATTATTACTATCTACTACGGGTAAAACTGAAATTTGAGATTCTCTATCTTCCATCACTTTCATAGCATCAAAAATAGAAGTTGTAGAAGGAATGCAAATAGGTTTTTCATTAACAAATTCACCAATCGGATCTGATAGATTTTCTTTTTGCGTAATTGATTTTCTTAAATCTCCTTCCGTGACAATCCCCTTTAAATTTCCGTTATCAATAAATAATGCAGCACCTAGTGGATTTTGGGTCATCAAAATTGCGCAATCGTTTATTGAGTCTTCAGGAGTTATTTGAGCAACCTGATTAATTGGATGCATAATAGTTTCAACTTTTAATGCTAATTGTTTTCCAAGTTCTCCACCAGGATGATTTCTAGCAAAATCATTTTTATCGAAACCTCTCTTAGCCATTAAAACAGAAGCCAAAGCATCACCAATTGCTAATGCAACTAATGAACTAGTTGTTGGTACAACGCCAAGTGGATCAATTTCATTTTCAACCGAACCGTTCAACACAATATCAGAATGTTTGGCTAAGGTTGAGTCAAGATTGCCAATTATCGAAATTAGAGGAGATTTAAATTCTTTTAAAATTGGAATCAATCTCACTAATTCTTCTGTATTTCCACTTTTGGAAATTAAAATTGTAGGATCACCAGGATTATAGATCCCTAAATCACCATGAGTAGCTTCTGCTGCATGCATAAAGACGGCTCTAGTACCGGTACTACATAAAGTTGCAACTATCTTTTGTCCTATTAATCCAGATTTACCTAAACCACAAATAACAACCTTGCCAGAATTATTAATAATTAAATCTGAAGCCTTATCAATATCACTACTTACATTATCAGCAACGTCTAAAAGCTGCTTTGATAAACTCTCAATTATTGACTTTGAAAGATCTATATTTTCGTTTTGACTCATTTAGTTGATAATATAAATAGTTTTTGTGGAATTGTGGGCTATAAATTTGTAGTATCTTCCATGAATATATTCTTGACTGGAGCAACAAGTGGAATCGGAGAACATCTTTCTTATAAATATGCTAAAAGAGGTGCATTTCTTGCTTTATCAGGAAGAAGAAGAGAAAAGCTAGATTCGGTAGCCAAAAAGTGTGAAGAATTGGGAGCAAAAGTTGTCACTTATTGTGTAGATGTATCAGATCAACATGCTACAAAAGAATCAATTCAAGATTTTTTATCAAAAATTTCTCATGTAGATCTTGTAATAGCCAATGCTGGTTTTGGACATATTGATCAAATTCATAAAGGTGACCCTACAGTGCTTAATAAAATTATAGATATTAATGTTATTGGAGTAATCAATACAGTAATACCTTTTATGCCTTCTATGATAAAAAATAATAGAGGTCATATCGCAATTGTCGGTTCTGTAGCAAGTCATTTTGCATGGCCTGGAGCTGGAGCATACGCTGCATCAAAACATGCTGTAAAAGCATTGAGTCAAAGTTGGAGAAGAACTTTACCAAAAAATGTTGATGTAACATTAATTTGTCCAGGATTTGTCAAAAGTGAGATGACAGATACGATGGGTACGTGGACTCCTTTTATGATATCAACAGAAGATGGTGTAAATAGGATTGTAAAGGCTCTTGATAAAAAGAAAAAAATGTTTATTTTTCCATTTGTCTGGAGATTAGTAATACTACTTGAAAAACCAATATCCTACTTTATGTCAATACCTTTTAGGAAGGCTCATGAAAAGAATAGAAATAAATTATAGTATCCTATAAGCAATATAAAAACACAGCAATCCTGGTAAAAAAGAAAATAAGTTTATCTGTTCCCCAAAAATCAAGTATGAATTTATTACTGCTATAGGAATAATTATATTATTTGAAATAGCTAGCTTTTCTGTACTGACTTTTGTTGCACCAATATTCCATAAAAGAAATCCTAAACCACTTGAAATAAAACCCAAGAAAAATAAAGTTATTAAATTCAGATTTGATAATGAATCATAGGAATTTGATGAAGAAATATAAAAAATTGATGTTACTATTGACGCACCTAAAAACAGTTGAGAAAAATTATGTATAATGTCAATATTATTATTCTTTTCATTCCAGTCTTTAAATAAAATTTGTCCAGCAGCAAAAAAGAAATTAGCTATTTGTATTAAAAAGAAGCCTTTCCAATAATCGAAGGGATTGACAACATTATACCTCATAATAAATGATCCAGTTAGAACTAAAAGAATTGCATATATCCCAGCTAATGGTATATCCTTCTTTAATAAAACCTTATTTGATATAGCAATAAAAATAGGGGTTGTGATTGTAAAAGTAGCTACAAGATACGCTGGAAGAAATTGATAGGATTGAATATAAAAAATATACATTAATCCAAATTGTATAGCTCCGATACATAACAATTTATAATCGAAGAAAAATTTCTTAAAGTTATATAGGGATATTCCTGCAAAGAAAGAAAAGGCTATTAAATTCCTTGAAAAACTTATAAAAAATGAATCAACTCCTTCTAATCCATATTTTATTATTCCGAAAGAAAATGACCATAGAATTGATACAAATATTAAATAATTCAAATTAACCTACAAGATCATCAATTATCTTTGCTAGACGATAATCTTTCTCAGTTAAATGGCCAGCATCATGCGTTGTTAAAGATATACTGACTTTACAATAACCAATAGTGATATCTGGGTGGTGATTTTCCTGCTCAGCAACATTTGCAACTTCATTTACAAAATCAATGCCAGCTAAGTATGAATTAAATTCAAACTCTTTTGATAAAATATTATTTTTTTCGATCCATTCCATTTTAAAAAGGCCAAATCATTGGTATAATTGCTACAGAAATTACCCATAAAATTATTCCTAAAGGAAGTCCTACTTTAATATAGTCTGAATATCTATAACCTCCAGGACCAAATACCATCAAGTTTGTCTGATAACCCACCGGTGTAATAAATGATGCAGATGCAGCATAGCAAACGGCAAATATAAACGGCTTAGGATCAAATCCAAAGCTAGCAGCAAGCGACAAAGTGATAGGTGTCATAATAATAGCTGTGGCTGCATTAGAAGCTATCTCAGTTAAAATCATTGTTATTAAATAAATAATTGCCAATAAAATATATGGAAGCAAATCTGTTGGAAAAATATTTACTAAAGATGATATTGAATCACCTATTAAAGCATCAAATCCAGTTCTTTGCATGGCAATACCCATTGGTAAAAATGCGGCAATTACTATAATTACTTGCCAATGAATTGATCCATATGCTTCATTAGGTGTGATTACCTTTGAAAGTAGAAGAGCAATAACACCAATAATAACTCCAACAACAATAGGGACAATTTTAAAAATAGCTAGCGTGACTGCTAAGAGTATTGATGCAAGACTAAGCCACCAAAAAGGATGACTATCTAAAGAACCATCCACTTTTCCTAAAACAATAAAACCTTCTTTATTAGCCAATTGATTAATTCTATCTTTAGGACCATAAACTAATAATGTATCAAAAGGTTTTAATATAAAATGTGCAAGCTTTCTTCTAATAATTTCCCCTTCTCTTCTAATAGCCAAAACAAAACTACCAAAAGATCTTCTAAAATTAGCTTCTTGTAATGAAAGGCCAATTAAGTCTGAATTATCGGTAACAAGACATTCTGCTAAAATATTATCTTCTTGTTCAAGTTCTTCCTGAGTAAGTTTTTCATCCGCTAACATGGTAAGATTTTCAATCTCTTTCAAACGTTGAAAATTATCAAAAGAACCTTTAACAAAAAGAATATCTTCTTGCTCAATAACTAAATTTCTCAAATTAGAATTTATTATCTCCCCGTTTCGTAGAACATCTAGGACAATCACATCGTAGTTTTCATTTATTTTTCTATCTAAAAGAGTTTTTCCCGCTAATGGAGAATTTGAGATTACCTTAAACTCAGTTAGATATCCATCAAGGCGGTAATCTTCAATACTTGAAGATTTTGCAACCCTGATAGGGAGAAGTTTATAGCCAATAGTAAAGATATATATTAATCCAACTATAAACTTTATAATACCAAACTTGGCAAATTCTAACATACCTAATGAAACAGTACCATTAGAAGAATCGACCAAAATTGAGTTAACAATTAAATTAGTGGATGTACCAACCAAAGTAAGAGTTCCTCCAAGAATTGCAGCATAACTCAAAGGAATTAAGACTTTTGAGGGACTTATTTGATATTTATCAGCAAGCCTAATTGTAACTGGCATAAAAATTGCAACTATCGCTGTATTATTAACAACAGCTGAGGCAACACCAATAGCAAATAAATATGCAACCATACCTAGAGCTCTTGATTTATCGATAATTTTATTAATGTTAATAATTAAGTATTCAAGAACATGAGATTTTTGAAGAGCGTGACTTAAAATAAATAAACAAGCTATTGTTATGACAGCAGGGTTTGAGAAACCTGAAATACTTTCCGTCGGGCTAACGAGCCCTAAAATCAAAAGTAATCCTAAAACTAATAAAGCTGTAACGTCAATTGGAAAGAACTCTGTTATAAACAGAACTAAAGCCAACAAAATAATAGCACTTAGAAATATAATTTCCATAAGTACCGTGGAAAGGACTCGAACCTTCACATCTTACGATACTGGTTCCTAAGACCAGCGCGTCTACCAATTCCGCCACCACGGCATAATAATCGAAATATAAATAAATTTTAATTAAAAAAACTTTTTTAATGATTTATAGCAAAATCAAGTTCAGATATTAAATCATCGACATCTTCTATACCAATAGAAATCCTTAAAAGATTTTTAGTAATACCTAATTTTTCTTTTTCATCTTTTGGTACTGATGCATGAGTCATTGAATATGGACAAGAAATTAAAGTTTTAACACCACCTAAGCTTTCAGCTAATGTAATAATTTCAAGATTTTCTGCAAACGTATCTAAATTTGATGATTCATCAAGCTCAAAAGAAATCATACTACCAAAAACAGGGTTTCCGTTTGGATCGCTATGCTGTTTTAATGCGAGATCATGTTGTGGATGACTTTTTAGTCCAGGAAAAATTACTTTTGATACTTTTGGATGGCTATCAAGCCAATCTGCTATTTTTTCAGCATTTTTAAATTGTTTTTCAACTCTCAAAGATAGAGTTTTTACAGAACGCAAAAGTAGCCAAGCATCAAAGGGGCTTGGTAGTGCACCTCCAGTATTTTGAATTAGTGTAATTTTTTCAGCGGATTTATCATGATTTACCATTAATGCACCACTCAATATATCTGAGTGGCCACATATAAATTTAGTTGTACTGTGCATAACAATATCAGCACCTAAGTCGAGAGGATTCTGACCATAGGGGCTCATAAACGTATTATCAACACTTACTAAAATATCATTTTGTTTTGCGATTTTTGAAATCGATTTGATGTCTGCTAATTCTAGCAGCGGATTACTTGGAGTTTCAAGATGGATTAATTTAGTGTTATCTTTAATAGATTTTTTAATTAATTCTAAATCAGTAGTATCAACAAATTCAAATTTTATTCCATTGTCATTCAATACCTTTGTAACCAGTCTAAAAACGCCACCATAAACATTTTTTGATATTAGAACATGATCACCTGGTTTAAACATTAAGAAAATGGCAGTCATTGCAGCCATACCAGAACCGAAAGCAAATGAATACTTTGAATTTTCTAACATTCGAAAATTTTCTTCCAAAGCATCAATAGTAGGTCCTCCAGTTCTAGAGTAAACAAATTTCTCTGAACTTGAAAAGCCAGGCTGTTTAAAAGTAGATGATAAGTGAAGTGGAGTAACTGTTGCTCCGGTATCATCAATTTTATTTCCAACATGAATTGTCTTTGTTGAAAACTTTAATTTTTTATTTTTAATTGGCACGTTGATAGCCTTTCATTAAGTATTGTTCAATTTTTTTATATTTTACTGATATTTTTTCTCCAGATGGTGAAATAAGTTCAACTTTTTCATTTCTTCCAATTTTTGTGTTATCAGTGTTTTGCTCTTTCTTCTGAATATCTTGCTTAACTGATTTTTTCTCAATTGGATTAATATCTTCTCGCTTCATTTCTAGATTTTTTTGAAGTGGATTTTGACGAGTCTGATTTTGATCGCTAATTTGAGCATGAAAAACTCTTTGAAGAACTGTACTTCTAAGACTTATCATCAATTCCTGAAAAAAATTGTAAGCTTCTGATTTATACTCAATAAGTGGATTTTTTTGTCCATAAGCTCTTAAACCTATTCCCTCCCTCAATTGATCCATACCTAATAGATGATTTCTCCAT
>CACOSI010000006.1 GCA_902629855.1 uncultured Fidelibacterota bacterium | reverse complement strand
TTTCCTCACAGCATCAAGCCATGCATCATAATCCATGGCTTTACCCTGAATATATTTTAATACTTCTTTATGTGGTAGTATTAAAAATTTTTCTCTTTCAATTCCTATAACAGTTTCTTCAGCAATAACTTCTGCAGGTAGAACCCCATCTTTCATTAATGGGTGATTATCGTCAAGAATTTTTACTTTTCTAACCATATCAGTATCAACAAGCTGAGGACATAAAGCTGAAACTTTTACGCCCTTTTCGCCGTACATAATTGATAGATTTTCAGCTAAACCAATTGCAGCATGTTTTGTTGTCGCATATGATAAAGCACCTGGCATATTAAGTAAACCTGCAGCTGACACGGTTAATAGAAAGTATCCATTTTTATTATTTACCATGTGAGGAATTAATACTCGAGCAGCATAAATATGAGACATGACATTTACCTCCCAAGTGGACTGCCAATCTTTCGATGAAATTTCAATTGATCCAAATTGTTGAGTGCCAGCATTAGAACAAAATAAATCAATAGTTTTTTTTTGAAATATTATTTCTGACAATGTATCTATAAAAGATTTTTCATCTCTAACGTCAACAATATAGCTATCAGCGTTAATCTTCTCAGCAACGCTGTGAACGTTAGAATCAATATCAATTAACGATATGGAGTTAGGTTTTTCAACAGCAAATCGATCTGCTAATGCTTTTCCAATTCCATTTGCTGCACCAGTAATTATAATATTTTTATTATGAAGTTCCATTTGATTTAGTACCCCAGGAAGGACTCGAACCTACAACCAATGGCTTAAGAGGCCACTGCTCTACCATTGAGCTACTGAGGCATTTCTCTAAAGCTAAAATAATAAATATGATATAAAATTACTAACTAACTATACAGCTGATACATTGACTGCTTTGTCTCCTCTATCATCTGACTCAACATCAAACTCAACAGCTTGATCTTGTTTAAGAGTCTTGAAGTCATTTTCAGACACGATGCTAGAAAAATGAACAAAAACGTCACTTCCATCTTCTTTAGTGATGAAACCATAACCTTTTTTTTCATTAAAGAACTTTACAGTACCTTTTTCTTTGTCACTCATTTGTTTCTCTTTGTTAATTAATAAAATTTATGGGGCAATATAGTTAGTTATTTATCTAATACCAATGAAATAAAAAGATTTATATTTGTTGTTTTGCACCCACAATAAAAATATTTCTTGAAGTTGCGAAATTATAGGCTGAAAAGAAAATTGAAGAGTAAATTAAATCACCTATTAATGAGGAGCCATAAAAGGGAATCGCAAGTGTATAGCATTGAATTAAACCAGCTAGATTTTTGGCATACATTGCACCACCAAGCCAAACACCAAAATTAGATATAATAAAAAATATTGTTGATGCTGAAAGACTAGCTAAACAAACTTTGGAAATTTTTGAGTTAGATAAAAAATTTGACCCTAAAAAGGATATAGCTATTAAAGAACCATATGTCCAAAACATACCGCTTTGGAAAATTGTAAACCCTCCATAATAACCTGCATAAATATAATTATTAATAAAAATATCACTAAGCCAAAATGAAATCAAAGGCACAAAAATGGATAAGAGTCTATTCTTAAATAAAAAACCTGATAATAATGTTATACCAATTAATGGAGTAAAGTTGTATGGATGTGGCATTATTCTTCCAAGGAAAATAATTGCAAATATTGTCAGTATTATGATGAATTTCTTTTTCAATTTCTTTTTTAGTTTTTATTAAAATTTATCACACTTATTATAAAGAGTATTCTTGATATACAAAATCAAAATCTTTAACTATTTTATTTTTTGAGAAACCAAAATCCTCGATACTGTTATTTTTATGCTTTTTTTTATATTTCTTGTTTGCAAAAATATCAACTTCATTTTCATATTTTTTTGAAATTTTAATTTTTGAGAATTTGAAAAATTTGTTGATACTTTTTTTCAAATCATTTTTTATTTCAGGATAAGTCAAAATCATGTATTGATTTTTTTTCAACTTTGATTTTGCTTTTTCAGTTTCTTTATACCATCTAATAATTTCTTGATAAGATTCTTTTCTATATTCTTTTAATTCATTTTCAGTCAATAGATTTCCAAATTTAACATTTTTTTGCAATGAAAAATATGATGGTATTACCTCAAGAGGATCTCTTACAAGAAAAACAAACTTTGCATCTGGAAAAACTTTTAGAATTGAATTTAGTCTAAAAATAAATGGATTTGATTTTGATAAGTGTGGTTTACCTTTGCTTAAAAAAGATTGGCGCCTAAAAAAATCTTTGCAAAAAAGCATTGATCTTGTATTTCTTGAGAAATTTTCTTCTGAGTCAATATATAATGATTTTGAAAACTCTTTTGTTGATTTACTAAACTTAAACCAAGGAACTAAATGATTGGTTAACCATAATGAATCTAACTTATGTATGAATAATAACATCTCATCTTCTTCAATATTCGACAACTTGACCTCATGTCCTTTATTTTTTTTCTCAATTTTATCCATTTTAAAAAATGAAAGTATTGCATAAATAAAAGAAAGTAGTTTTCTTAATGATAATGACGGAATTATAAGATCCCAAGTGCTAGATGTACTGAATTTGTTTGACTTACATAAAATTTTATGAAAAAAAGTGGTTCCACTTCTATTTACACCCATAATAAAAATAGGATTTTTTACTTTTGCTTTCTCAAACTCTGGTACAAGTATAAAGTCTAAGAAAAGAAATATCCTGTTAATAATCAATAATGGAGGGTAGAATAAAGCAAAAGATATAAAATAAAAATATCTACCATTCTCCAGTAATATTTGTAGTGAAGTTAAATAAATCCCAAAGGTTGTATTCTTTTGGAACATGAAGTTTATTCTTTATCTGTTTTTTTCTTAGATGAGGGTTTTTTCTTAGCTTTGACTACTTTTTTATCAGAAACTTTTGTTTTTTTTGTAGACTTCTTCTTTGATGTTTTCTTTGTTTCAGACTTCTTTTTAGGAGCTTCTTCTTTATTAGCTAGAGGTTTTACTTTTTTATTTTTTAGTAAAAGTGCTTTTTTTGCTTTTAAACGCAATTTTGCTTTCTTTTGCTTTCTTTTTGCTATTTTTTGCTTTTTATTCACTTAGTTTTATCTCCTTTAAAAATCATTATATATAATGCAATATGAGCTGCAACAAATACTATAAAAAAATACACTGGAAAAAGTAAATCGTGCCAAAAATTGCTCATAAAAAAATCCTTATTTGTTAACTATTTTATTTTTTTGCGAAGAAACTGAACTTCAACTGTGTAATCATAGCTCTTAAGTTTCCCAGCTTCCGTAAGTTGCGAACCACATTCCTCAAAATCAAATCTTTTATGAAATCTTATTGAACCGGGGTTTGCGGGTTGAATGTTTACCTCACAAAGAATATCATCATATCCTTCAAGAGCTGAAAAAATTATTAAATCTGTATAAAGTGCTGAGCCAATTTTTTCATTTTGAAATTTAGGAAGCACGGTGATACGGTCTATATAAACAAAATTTGAAAACCTTTTTGATACCCATTGGTAGTTTAGGCTATCATAAATTAGATCACTATTATCATTTTCAGGTAAGCACAATAAAAAGCCAGCTAGCTTACCATTAAATTTAGCAACCTTGCAATAATTAGATAATTTGATTAATAGTTGAAGTCTTTCTTTTTGTAAAAAACCTACTTGAGGTTTATTAATATTGTTTGACTCAATTAAAAAATCGAAGTATTCATCTTCGTAATCAATTAATTCTATCATTTTTGATTATCAATTCTTTTCCACCGTTACAAAGTATAGATCCTTGAATACCATATTTTCTTCCGTCATTGTAAATGTATTTGTACATCAAATTACCTTTAATATCCCATCCTTTTTGCTCTCCATCTTCAAGGCCGTTTTTGAAATTCTTTTGAGTGAAAAGTTGACCATTTTGATGCCATTGAAAATGTTTCCCTTCACTTTGATCATTTTTGAAATAAAATTCATACTTTTTATTACCATTTTCCCACCATCCTGTATGTTTTCCATTTTTTAATCCATTTCTATAAGTCCTTGAAGATTTTAAAGCCTGTCCTTCATTATACATTACATTTATTTGTCCAGAAAAATTAGTTGAACGAATGAATTGTTGAATATTCTTGCCATCAATAAGATTATCCTCATTAATACTTATTTCATTGCTACATGAAGGTAGTAAAAAAACAAAAAATAAAAGAAAGACTTTAATTTGTGAAGTAACCGCCACCATTAGCTGAACCGTACTTACCTTTAAATCCGCCTAATAAATATGGAACAGTAGAAGTTGAATGATAATGGTATGTGCCATCAGGATATTCATCCGTAACATGATTATGACCATTCAATTCATCTAAATCAGATGGATACTGCATATCAGCTTGATCTTTTGGCCCATAAATTGGAAAGCCATCTAAGGAATAACCTATTAACATTGATTCATCTCCGTTAGAAGTTAGATAGTTTGGTTCCCAATGATAATGATATTGGCCGGTTTGCTGTGGATGTCCAGAATAAATATCAAACGAAGCGATTTCATTATCTAATGGCTGATTATTTGGCCCTGCATATTGATTGTAGAACGGAACACCACTAATTGAAACACCAATAGGGCCTAGCGGTGTACTTGAAACAGAATTAGTTGGTGAGGGAGAAATCGGAATGTAGAACTTAAAATTTTGAGAGGAAATCTTATTTGGATTAACAGACATACCATTATGAGGACTGGAATAGTTTATGTGACCCGCGCCCCAGTATGGTGATGGATGATTTGGTAATCCTTGAGATTCAACAATAACGTAATCTCCTGAAATATAAACATCTGTGTATTCAGATATAAATTTTGTAAAACCTACAGGTAAATTAGAATTATCTGAACCATTTTCATTATCATTTCCATTGTTTTCATTCATTGAATATGATGTTGACGATGAATCGCACGACATCACAAGTAGTATAATAAATGATAATAATAATTTGATCGTATTTTTCATGTACATATTATAAAATATTCTTTTCAAAATTTAAAGTGATAATAATTTTTTTTGTTAAGCACCTATAAGGTCAGATGTTGGAGAAACTGCATTTTCAGCTACTCCAACAAAAAAAGCAGTAAATCCTATGAACAAAGTTAATGTAATTACCATTACTATAAATGCAACAATACAAACACCGACAGCTCTAACAGTTGAATTGAAATCGAGTGCTTGTCTTACAGCAACAGTCATTGTTGCAATTTGTAATAACACAACTATTGTATCAATAAACAATAAATTAATTATAGGAAAAAGCTTTAATATAATTAGAATACCAGGTGCATATGCAAAACCTAATGTTCGTAATAATTCTCCAGTGTTTGATTCTGTCTCAGGTTCAGGGAGTATTCTAGTCCCAACAAATGCAATGAAAAATGCCCATAAAAACCAACGAACTAAGCTTCCTAATACACCTTGCAAAAGGGCTATTGGTGCTAGTCCTGCAATCATAAAACCCTGTAAAATAGAAACGATAACGACCGTCATCATCGCTTGATTTGTAAGACTTTTATCTTTTTCTACATCCTCATAGAATTTGACATCAAGAGTAATAGCTTTGTATAATTTTTCGAAATAACTCATAACTTATTGTCTTCAGATAATAATATACCATTAAGATCGCAATAAACCCAATGTCCATTGCAAATTTTGGTATCGTTAATTATAAAATTAGAGCTCAGAACTCCTTTGTTTTCTTTATAGCTTTTTTTAGGGCAGGCACCAAGTGCATATATACCTATTTTGAGCTTTTTTAAAATTTCAACATCTCTCACACATCCATTAATAATAATACCTGACCAATTATTTTCAATAGCTTTTGATGCAAGTAAATCTCCCAAAAGCGCAACATTTCTACTACCATTGCCTTGGACAAAAATTACCTTATTAGCTCCTTCTTCATGAACTAACTCTTTTAATTTTGAATTATCTTCAGGACATTCTAAAGTAACAATTTGTCCATAAAATTTTTCTAAACCGCCAAAAGATTTTAAATCAATAGTTAAAACATCCATCGATGGATTGATGTCATGAAGATCTGGGGTTGAAAAATCCAAAGATTAGATTTCACCTTCAATACATGTAGTATCAAAACCACCTCTTGTATTGTAGATTGTGGTAATTTTAATTTTATCTGTTTTTAAAAGAGCTCTCAAATCGTCATATATTCTTTTTGTTGCAGCTTCTTGATAAATACCAACATTTCTAAAACTAACAAAATAATATTTCAAAGACTTTAATTCGACGCATAAACCTCCCTCGGGATAATATTCAATTATGACGTCCGCAAGATCAGGTAAACCACTAAAAGGACAAACAGCACTAAATTCACGCGTTTTTGTAACAATGTATTGTTTTTTGCTATCAAATTTGAATGTTTCTAAGAATGATGAATCAATATGATTTTCAGACAAAAAACTAAATTCTTTTCCATCAGCCTTAGCCATTTTTTTCTCCATAATATGTACATCCATAACTATTTCCTTCACTTACAGTTACAGATTCTAATCCAACTAAGTCATTTTTGAGCTTATTCCAAATCCACATAGATAAATTTTCGGTTGTAGGATTTGATAGCCCATCTATATCGTTTAAATATTTATGATCAAGTTTTGAATGAATATTTTTGTTGAAAACAGAGTCAATATCATAGAAATCCATTAACCATCCGTGCTCATCTAAATTTGAACCTGATACTTTTACCTTAATACTAAAAGTATGACCATGAAGATTGGTACACGGATGATCTTTATCTAGCTTAGTCAACTTTCTTGCCGCATGAAACTCATATTTTCTTTTAAGGATAAACATATTAATCAATTCCCATTATTTTATGTGATTGAACACTTAATCTCCACTTAGGATTTCTTAAACAAAAGGATACACATTCAAGTATACTATCATTTAAAGAATGACCATCCATGGGCTGAAGAAAATAATGATCAAAATCGTAATTTTCAAATTTATTTGGGTCCGCATCAATTTGAGGAAAAACTAATTTTAATTCGTTCCCTTTTTTTAATTTAATTTTTGAACCAATTTTTGGGCTTACACAAATCCAGTCAATATTATCTGGTGGTATTATTGTACCGTTGGTTTCAATTGCAATTTTAAAATTTCTTTTATGAACTTCTTCAATGAGTTCATCATTTAGTTGTAAAAGAGGCTCTCCTCCAGTAAAAACTACCATTTTATCTTTACAATTATTTGACCAAATCTCATCGATTTTTTGAGCAAGTATTTTGGCTGAATCGTATTTTGCGCCGTTTTGACCATCAGTGCCAACAAAATCTGTATCACAAAATGAACAAATGGATTTTTCACGATCTTTTTCGCGACCTGACCATAAATTACATCCGGAAAATCTACAAAAAACTGCTTTTTTACCCATATGAAACCCCTCTCCTTGTTGAGTAAGGAATATCTCTTTTACTTTATAGCTCATTGGTAAACTGTGGGATCATTAATATTAGCTTTCTTAAAACCATTACTTCTTAAAATACAAGCATCACATTCTTTACATGCTCTACCATTTTTATCTGGATCATAGCAAGAATGTGTAGATGAATAGTCAATTCCAAGCTTGACACCTGTTGAAATTATTTCAGATTTAGATAAATCAATAAGTGGTGTGTGAATTTTAATTTTCTTATTATTTTGGGTAAATTTTGTAGCAAGATTTGCCATTGCTTCAAATGAACTAATGAATTCAGGACGACAATCAGGATATCCACTATAGTCTAAAGCATTTACACCTATAAAAATATCATATATTTTTTCAACCTCGCAGAAAGCAAGAGCATAAGATAAAAAAATTGTATTTCTAACAGGCACATATGTTACAGGAATTTCATTTCCAATTTCTTGATTTTTAGGAACCTCGATATCAGCCGTTAAAGCTGAATTGCCAAATTGTTTTAAATCTATTTTAATTAATTTTGCTTTAAGACCGTTTTGAGTTGCTATTTTTTTTGCAGCTAAAATTTCAAACTTATGCCTCTGTCCATAGTCAAAAAATAATGGGAACTACTTCAAAATCTTTTTGAGCAATTTTTAGAATAGTAGTGGAATCCAAACCACCACTTAACAATACTATGCATTTTTTATTCATACTAAACAATTAATTTAAAAAAAAATAGCTATTAAGAATGCCCCTAAATAATTTACTCTATGCCAAAGGTTTCAGTGATAATATCAACCTATAACAAACCTCATTTTTTGGAAAAGGTTCTAACAGGATATTCAAATCAAACTTTTCAAGATTTTGAAATTTTAATCGCAGATGATGGTTCTAATAGTGATACAAAGCAATTAATTGAAAAATTTAAAAAAAATTTTAGTCAAAAAATAACTCATGTTTGGCAAGAGGATAATGGATTTAGAAAATGTAAAATTTTAAATAAAGCGATATTACGATCTAAGGCTAAATATATTATTTTTACAGATGGTGATTGTATACCAAAAAGTAATTTTTTAGAAGTTCACGTCAACTTGTCAAAGAAAGGTTATTATTTATCAGGAGGACACTTTCCGATTAATGAAAAAGTATCAGAAAAAATTACTTTAAATGATATAATTTCTCAAAAGTGCTTTTCAAAACTTTTTCTTCTAATGAGTGGTCAACAATTGAATAAAAATTTTTTCAAAATTATTTATAGTAATCAAGTTGCAAGTCTCCTTGATTTTTTAACACCAACAAAAACAACATTTAACGGAAATAACTCTTCAGCTTGGAGAGATGACGTTATAAGTGTAAAGGGTTTTGATGAAAGAATGGAATATGGTGGTTTAGATTGTGAATTGGGTTATAGACTAAAAAATTATGGGGTAAAATCTATCCAGATTCGAAATAGATCAACTGTACTTCATCTTTACCATACCAGGCCATATAAAAATAAAGATGCAGTAGCAATTAATCGCAAAATAAGAAAAAAAACACTCACAAAAAGAATTATTACTACCGAATTCGGCATAAAATAGTATATGTTTAATTATCAAGCTCAAATTCATTTTTTAGAAGGCTTCTCTACTTTTTAAAAAATATGCTATATCTTTTAGTACCAAATTTTATTTTTAGAAAGAAATTAAACAAGATTTTAAGTCAACCCCTTGATAAAGAAATGATATCAAGAGTTAATTACTATTTTAAACAAAAGAGTGCAATTGAATTAACTAAAAATGCCAAAAATATTAATGAAATTTTTATTAATCAGTTAACAAAAAATAAACAAAACTCTCATTTTTTTGACTTTTATAATCTTGTTAGATTTTTTCAATCAAACTATAGATTTGATTATATTTATAATTCGCCAAATTATATTGGAAGCAACATTGCTAAAAGAAAAAGTTTATTTCCAATTTTTGTTAAATCTCGGCCAATAATTGATAATGAAAATTCTTTATTACTCAAAATAAATCAGGTAAAACTTTTTCATTTCATTAATGATAAACTTGATTTTAAATCTAAAAAAAATGTTGCAGTTTGGAGAGGTGATTCAAAAAATAATTCAAAGAGATCATTTTTTATAGAAAAATATATTCATTGTGAAAAATTTGATATTGGTCAAACTAACGGTGATAAGAATAGCCCTTTATATAAAGATTTTTTACCAATAAATGAGCAGCTCAAAAATAAATTTATATTTTGTTTGGAAGGTAAATGTATTTCAACAAATTTATTTTGGGCTATGAGCTCAAATTCAATTTGTGTTATGCCAAAACCAAACTATGAGAGCTGGTTCATGGAAGGAAAACTAAAAGGAGATTATCATTTTATTGAAGTTGATGATAATTTTTCAAATGCTGAGGAAAAAATTAATTTTTACATTAATAATCCTGAAAAATGTCTTCATATAATAAGTAATGCCCATAAATTTGTTAATCAGTTTAAAGATGAAAAAAAAGAACAGTTAATACAATTGGTAATTTTAAATCGTTATTTGAAACTTTCTGGACAAAATAATGAATAAGAGTTCAGTTTATTTTGATGTTCAGGAGCTATATTATCTACCGCAATATTTACCAGTATATAATAAGCTTAGAGCTTCTCAAGCTTTCGATTGTACATTTATATTTCATAAAGGAAAATTTAACTCTGTTATAAAAAAAATTATTAACGATAAACAATTACAATCTTTATGGGTTGAAAATAAAGATGAAGCTTTAGACACATATCTAAAAGAAAAACCAGATTGGATTTTTTTAGGTAATACTTTTCCAAGTTTAGATTTAATTCATAAACATAGTAAGACAGCACAACTTGGTCATGGAGTAGGTCCAAAAAAAAGTTATTATTCAAAATCTGATACATCAACGACAGTCCGTTTTGTCGAAAGCGAATATAGGTTGAAAAGATTATCAGAAATGTACCCAAAAGATAAGTTTGAAAATGTAGGTTTTTGTAAAATGGATCCTATTATTAACGGTGAGGAAAAAGGTATTAATTTTTCAAAATTAAATCTTGATTCATCAAAAAAAACTGTACTATATGCACCTACTTTTTATCCAAGTAGTATTGAAAAATTTGCATTAGACTTTCCTGAAAGCTTTAATGATTTTAATATAATAATTAAGCCTCACTTTTTTTCAATGAGCAAAGAAAAATATAAAGGTCAAAGGAAGCTTATTAACCATTGGTCATCTTTTAAAAACGTTTATGTTGCTAAAGTAGAGGATTATAATCTAACGCCCTTTTTATATTCATGCGATTTAATGATAAGCGATGCCTCTTCAGCTATAATTGAATTTTCAGCACTTAATAAACCCGTAATTTGGTGTAAATTTTTAAAACTTCGATGGAACTACCGTGGATTATTCTCCTATAGATTTAAAAAAAGAATGGATAAGGATTATGAGGACTATTCAAAAATTGCTTATGGAGTTGATTCTTATAATGATATGATTGATTTAACAAGACTATTAATTAATGAAGATCATTATTTATCAAATGAATCTAAAAACTATCTTAAAAAACTTGCCGGTATCCTTGATGGAAAAGCAAGTGAAAGAATTGTGACATTTTTATTAAAAAATACTTAGTATTCTAAAATGAAAAAAATTGGTTATACAACAGGTGTATTTGACTTGTTTCACATTGGGCATTTAAATATTCTAAAGAGAGCCAGATTAGAATGTGACCATCTTATTGTTGGTGTCACCACAGATGAATTAGCTGAAAAAGCAAAAAGTCAAAAGCCTTTCATACCATTTCAAGAAAGAATGGATCTTGTTGAATCAGTCAAATATGTTGATGAAGTCGTTCCTCAAACTTCATATGATAAAATGGAAGCATGGAATAATCTAAAATTTGATTTGATGTTTGTTGGAGATGATTGGAAAGGAACCGAGCAATGGATAAATATTGAAAAAGATTTTTCCAAAGTAGGTGTTGAAATAATTTACTTTCCATATACTACTCATACTTCTAGCACAATACTAAGAAGAATACTGTCAAAACAGTAAATCTACTATGAAAATATTATATGGGATTAATGCAACAGGAAATGGTCATCTTTCTAGAGCAAGAGTCATCATATCAGAGCTAAAACAAAGAGGTCACGACATTACAACACTTTTTAGTGGTAATGATAAAAATGAAATTTTTGATATCGACGACTTTAAGCCTTTCATTGAAAAAAAGGGTTTTACTTTCCAAAAGAAAAAAGGCAAAATTAAACTAATTAAAACACTATTTAATGCAGATTTAATTCAGTTCAGGAAAGATATAAATTCATTAAAAAATAATTATGACATGGTTCTTACTGATTTTGAACCTGTAAGTGCATACTTTGCTAGAAAAAGAAGACTTCCAATTATTGGATTAGGTCATCAATACTCTTTTTACAAAAAACTTCCTATAACTCTTAAAATGAGGTTATTAAGAATATTTTTTCCTTATGTTTATACTCCGGTAAATAAAGTAATTGCATCACATTTTTATCATTTTAATCAAGATATTCTTCCCCCATTTTTAGCAAAAAAAATTAGAAAAAATACTGTTCCATCAAATACTCATAATAATATTTTAGTTTATACCCCTTGGGAAGATTTTAATAATATGGTTGGAACGCTTAATAAATTAAAGAATAGAAATTTCATTTATTATTATAATGTTAAACAAAAACATAAAATTGAAAATGTTATCATTAAACCATTTTCAGAAGAGAATTTTAAACTAGATCTTATCAAAAATAAATATTTAATAACAAATGCAGGATTTCAACTTCCTGCAGAGGCTATTTTCATTGGAAAACAAATTCTTTGCAAACCGCTAAATGGTCAACCTGAACAAGAACATAATGGTGAAATTCTTAAAAATCTTGGATATGCAACATTGTGTAATAATTTTTGTTTAAATACAATAGAGTCGTGGTTAAAAAGCAATAGTTTTGTTCAAAAAAAATTTTTAGATCCCCTCCCATTAATGATAAAAATGATTGAAAATTCAGATAGAGATTTTTCAGAAGAGATATTAAAACTTTGGGATTAAAAAATTATTTAAATGCTTCAGTTTCAAATAGATTAATTAAATCTTCAAATCCACCTATAGGTTGCTCGTTAATTATGATTTGAGGTACTGTAGTTCCTCTGGTCAAGGAAGCCATTTTTTCCCTTGATATGTTGTTTTCTTCAATGTCAATTTCTTGATATTGATAGCCTTTTTCTGTCAAAAAACTTTTTGCCATCTTACAAGGACCACACCATGATGTTGAATAAATTTTTATTGATGTATTTTCTGGATTTCTTTTATGCATAACAGAATTTAATACTTTTCAACTTTATCAATAATAACTAATATACAAATATGGAGTTCGGAATGTACTATTGGGGGATTTTTGGAGGAGTTATACTATTTGTATTTCTTGTCTCTTTAATACTAAACCCTTAGGAGAAAATATGTATTGTATTAAATGTAAGCATAGTTGGTCTAGAACAAAATGGTATGAATTTATCAGTTTCTTAACTCGATGTAAGAAATGTGGTAGTAGATGGATATTGAGGTATTAATATGGAAAATTTAGAATCACTTGGAATGTATGTAGCATCCAATCCAACTTTGATTATAATTCTATCAATTTATCAAGGATTGTGGTCAATGCTCGGAGTATGGTTTGCAGCTAGAAAAAATCATAGAATATGGTTCGTCGTAATTGCTATATCAAATACTTTGGGAATAATTGAAGCCATCTACTTATTTAGAAATACTAATTTTTTCAAAGACTTTGATTTAAATGGGTAAACATTTTCCCACAATAATAGCTCTTATAATGCTTATTGCTATGTTAGGACTAATGAGTAATTGTCAAGTTGAAACAGATGTACCATTAGAATATCAAAATCCAATGGAAACTAGTGAACATCTTGATGAAAATGGTGAACCAATGAAAAAACGTATTGTTAACTACGAATTTCAAAGAAAAAATCAAGATCCTTGAGAAAAGTATTATCGGTTCTATTTGCGACAATTTGTCTTTACTTTTCCTTTAATCAAATTGAATTAGATAAGGTAATTTCGCTTTTATTATCAGCTAATATTCAATCAATCCTAATAGCAATAATAATAACCTATACCTCTTTTTATCTAAGATCATTTAGATGGAAAATTCTAGTTGAATCTCCAAAAAAAATTAAACTTAAACATTACATTTCAACAACCCACATTGGTTATTTTTTTAATAATATAGCGCCATTAAGAGCTGGTGATTTAATAAGGGCAAAACTTTTATCAAATTATACAAAAACAGGTTTTTCATTTTTGTTTGGTAGCCTAGTTGCTGAAAAAATTATAGATTTGTGGATTATTGGTCTTTTCTCACTTATTCTTATTTTACTCGGTTATTTTAGTATGCTAGGATTAGAATTTTCATTCTTAATTTTAATATTATACATAATCACTTCTTTAATAATTTTTGGAAATAATTCTATAATAAATAACTTTCAATCAAGATTTTCTAAATTAGAAAATTTTGTCAATGGTTATAAATTATTATCAAAAAATAAAATTCAATTATTTTCGCTGAGTATATGTCTCTGGCTATGCTTTATTGTATATGTTTTTTTTGTTTTACAATCAATTGGGATATCTCTTTCTTTAGAGCAATATATTGGTTTAACTATCATTTCAAGTTTGGTAACATCTCTTCCTTTTGCGCCAGCAGCAATTGGCACTTATCATTTAGCTGTTATTTATTGCTTAGAGCTATATGGCATTGATATTGAAAGTGCGCAAAGTGCTGCAATATTGATGCACACGCTATTTGTATTATACACTGTTATATCAGGATACATTTATTTATCTTTAGAAAATTTGAATTTTAAGACAATTATAAATGAAAGTAAAAACTAAAGGATTATTAACCGTCTTATTTGCATATTCTTGTGCGATAATTTTAGGATTTATCTCACTATCTTTTTCGATGACTTTATCTAATATGCTACAGATTTTAATTGCTGATATTGTTGCAACATTTACAATTTACTTCTTCAGTGTTTGGTACAAAAATTCATCTTTTTATGATCCTTATTGGTCAGTTATTCCTCCAATAATTGCTTTTTATTGGATAGCTATCAATGACTATATAATTAATCCGCCAACAATATTACTAATGATAGCCGTTTTATTTTGGTCTTTGAGACTAACCTACAACTGGATGAAAACATGGGATGGTCTCCATCACGAAGATTGGAGATATATTGATATGCGTCGAAATCTTGGTAATTTTTTTGAAATTATTGGTAATCTTGGAGGTATTCATTTTTTTTCCAACTTTTATAGTTTTCTTTTGTTGCATGCCAATGGGTCAAAACTTTCAAAACGACTATGATTGGACAATTTTTCTAGGTTTTGGATTATGTATAATTGGTGTATTATATGAAATTATAAGCGATAAGCAATTACATAATTTTAGAAAAATTCATCCAAGTGGTACAGGAATAATTGAAACAGGATTATGGAATTATTCAAGACACCCAAACTATTACGGTGAGATCATTTTCTGGTGGGGTATATTCTTTTTTGGTTTTGCTTTTAGTGGTATTAACTATTTAATTTTAGCTCCTATATCTATGACTGCTATGTTTTGGTTTGCAAGTATTCCTTGGATTGAAAATAAAATTTTACGAACAAGACCTCAGTATAAAAATTACCAAAAAAGAGTACATATTTTATTTCCAGAAATTACTATATTAAAGCGCTTTATTAATGGATAAAAATACTACAGCCTTGCTACAAATCTTTGGATTAATTATTGCTATGCATTTAATCTTTTTCCTTCTGGTAATGGTACCAAATAAAACTTTTTATTTTTTTGGCTAAGTAGTATCTAAAAAATGTTTAAAGATATCGATATAGAAAAACTTGATGTTTTAATGACTGAAAAGATGAACCATTATGGTATTATCTTTTTGCGTTATTCAGTAGCAGTTATATTTATCTGGTTTGGTCTGCTTAAAACTTTTGAAATATCCCCGGCACAAGAATTAGTTGCAAACACAGTGTATTGGTTTACAAATAAATCTGGTTTTGTAATATTCTTAGGCTGGTGGGAAGTTTTAATTGGGTTAACAATGCTTTATAAGCCATTGATACGTTTATCTCTATTACTTTTAGCCTTCCAAATGCCTGGAACATTTTTACCTCTAGTTTTACTTCCTGAAGTTTGTTTTACGTATTTCCCTATGGGTTTAACCCTAGAAGGTCAATATATCTTTAAAAATTTAATTATTATTTCAGCTGCATTAACTATTACTGGATCAATCAGAAAAGATCAGATTGATAAAAAGAAATAAATTTTACTTATTCAATATTTCCTTCAAGATGAAACTTTAAATCAATCCTATCTCTTATTTTAATAGTAAGTAGAGCTGGTCTTTTGATTTTAAAATCTGTCAACATAATTGAGAATAAAGAATCTATTACTATTCTATCTCCTTGCGAAGTTTTTGTTATTGGAATTGAAAATTCTTTTGTTATACCATGAAAACTAATATCTCCAATAACATTAAAACCTTCTTCCGTACTTACTATACTCTTTGATTTGAAACTTACATAAGGGTAAAAATAGTCTTCTACAACGTCAAGCATATTAGAATCTCTATTTGAATTTTTACTATCGAAACTCAACATTGGAACAAAAAGTTCTACTGTTGATTTAGTAAAATCATTTTGATTAACTATAAATTGACCTTCAATTTGCTTTGAAACACCTGTCCAACTGTGAGCAGGATGTTTTCCATCATATGAAATAAAGCTTTTTGATAAATCAAAATTGACACTTGATTGAGCTATAATTTGTCCAAAGAATAATAATAGTAGTAATCTTTTCATCTAAAAAAAGTAATTCCTAATGCATCTAAACTCAAAGCAAAAAAAGCAACAGTACCAGCTTTTAGGTGAGCATCCATAAGTTCATTGTATCTTTTACCATTTTCGACAGCTTTTTTAGCTAAGAACGGTTGAGCCATCATTGCAGTAAAGTGAAAAGCAGCCATGGCTCTGTGATATTTTATCGAATTCATATTTTTGTCATACTTTCTGGCCGGCGGCGAAAACATAGACATTGAAGATGTTGTCATATATGTTACATAAGTAAAATACCCCATTGCCTTGTGACGCTCATAATGAGAATCCCAATAATTAGAATCATTACCTTCATAAAGTTTTTTTCCAACATCATATTGGTATGCTAATCCTGCAAGTGTAATAATTCCAAGCCATTGATGCGCTTGTAACATTTTTCTTCTTAATTTTAATTCTTCTACCCTTGTTTCAGGGCCAATATTTAACTTTCTAAATACTCCTTTTTCACCCCAAATAACCGATTTAACAAATGGCATATTTTCTGGTAGGCCAATTTCTTTAGGCTTAAATCTATTATCATACGATTCTTTTGTAACAACCGATTGAGTATTTGCAATAGATACAAGAAAAGAAATAAAAATAAATTTCGTCAATATTTTTAGCATTTTATTTTTCTCTATCAATTAATATACGAAAAAAATAAGTATTAAATTTTATTATTAATTTTTTTTTGTTATACTTTTGAGCGCAATGAAGAGTAAAATGCAAAAAAATAATTGCGACTGCAGTTGTTTTGAAGACAGAGATGTAGATAAATCTAGAAGAGATTTTATCAAGAAAGCTTCAATAGTAACTATGGTCGGTTCGTCTGCTTTTATCCTAGAAGCCTGTGGTGGTGGAGGTGGTTCTCCTACTGCTCCTGATCCTGGTGATAACGGTGGCGGCGGAAACGGCGGTGGAAACGGCGGTGGAAACGGCGGTGGAAACGGTGGTGGAAACGGCGGTGGAAACGGTGGTGGAAACGGTGGTGGAAACGGCGGTGGTGGAAGCACAGGCTATAATTATGATCCAAATACCCAAACAATAACTATTGATATCACTTTAATATATACATCATTACAAAATACAGGATCAGGAATAGCATTGAGTTCAAGTACAACATTTGATAGTAGAGGTATTATTGTTCTAAGGACTGGAAGTTCATCTGTTAGAGCTTTATCAAGAAGATGTACGCATGCTGGAAGTATTGTTAATATAAATTCATCATCAAATAATTTATTATGCCCAAGTCATAATTCAATTTTTGATTTAAATGGTAATGTAATTTCGGGTCCTGCAAATAGTTCTCTTACTAGATATAATGCTTCCATCAATGCTGAAGGAACCATAATTACTATTAAAGCAAGTGCTTAAAATTTATTATTTAATTTAATTAATAATTTATTTGTTATATCTTAGATCACAATGAAGAGAAAAATTCATAAAAATAATTCTGACTGCTGTAGCTTTGAAGACATAGGTGTAGATAAATCTAGAAGAGATTTCATAAAAAAAGCTTCAATAATAACGATGGTTGGTTCATCAGCTTTTATTCTTGAAGCTTGTAGCAATAGTGATGTATCACCTACAGCTCCTGATCCTGATGACAACAATGGCAGTGGAAACAGTGGTGGAGATGATGCGTACAACTATGATCTAGATACCCAAACAATAACTATTAATATTTCTCTGTTATTTACATCATTGCAGAACATTGGTTCAGTAATAACGTTAACTTCTGATTACACCTTTGATAGTAAAGGTATTGTTATTTTTAGGTCTGGAAGTTCATCTGTCCAAACTTTATCAAGACAATGCACAAATGATGGTAATGCTGTTAACTTTAACTCAACATCATATAATCTATTTTGTCCAAGTTGTAATTCAATTTTTGATTTAAATGGTAATGTAATTTCAGGTCCTGCAAATAGCTCTCTCAAAAGATATAGTTCCTCTATAAATGCTGAAGGAACCATAATTACTATTAAAGCAAGTGATTAAAAATTATCTAATTCTTTTTTTATAAGCTTCTCAAGCTTAACTGTCTCAGATGAAAGTGTTTTATTATATTCTTTAGAGGAGTTTTCAACTTTTTTGGGATGAAAGCTTGGTAAAATTTTAACTGAAATTGGTCCCGGTTTAATGAAAGCCTCTCCCTTAGGCCATGTTTTATCCGTTCCTTTAATGATTGCAGGTAAAATTGGAATGTCTAGTCCCATTGAAAATTTTATTGCTCCTTTTCTGAATCGCTGCAGTTTTCCAGCATCGCCTCTAGAACCTTCAGGGAAAATAATGATATTATTTCCTAAATCAACAAAAGCTTTGGATAGTAGCATCGTATCTTCAATATCTAAAGACTCAGGATTTTTCTTTCTACTAATTGGAATTAGATTTATTAAGTTTTTAAAAAATTTTCTTCTAAAATTATTGTCAAACCAGTAGTCCTTTGCTGCTAAAAAACCAAATTTTTCATAGCCTAATCTTGTAGTATATGCCAAGACTGCAATATCCATATGACTATTATGATTACTTACAAAAATGAATGGTTTTCCTTTCGGTATATTTTCTTTTCCAACCACTTTAACAGGAGTATAAAATGTTAAAACAGTATTTGCATATAAATCGAAAAGAAATGAAAAAATTTGAAAAAGAATAGATTTTGATTGAGCAATATGCTTATATCTTGGATCTTCTAGTATGCTATATTTCATAAAAAATGTTTATGCATCTATTCTTTTTGCTAGATAAAAATAAAATTTTGGAAAAAATTTTCTTATATAAACACCCAACCAAGCAACGTCACTCCATTTTGAGATGATAACTTCCCTCTTTCTTTCTTTAATTGCTTTTAAGATTATTTTTGCAGCATTCTTTGATGATAGACCAAAAGGTTTTCTTTTGTTTTTATGAGCAAAAGGATTACCATCTTTATCCAGTTTATTAAATCCAAAGTTAGTAATAACTTTACCTGGTGCAATCAAGGTTATACCAATATTTTTTTCTTCAACCTCTATTCTTAAAGAATCAAAAAAACCGTGAAGAGCAAACTTTGCAGATGAATAAACAGTTCGACCTTTGGAAGTAATTAAACCTGCAACACTTGTATTTGTAACAATTTGTCCCGAACCATTGTTTATCATGTGTCTGAGTATCGATTTTGTTATATAGACAACTGAAAAATAGTCAAGATTCATGACTTCATGAAATACATCCAATTCAGTATCTTCAAAATAACTTTCTGAACCAATCCCTGCATTATTAAATAAAATGTCTATTTTACCTTCATTGTTTATTATCGAATTAATCAAGGAATCAATTTCGCTTAAATTTGAAAGATCAAATGGATATATAGCAAACTTACTTGAATCAAAATCATTAAATGATTTTGACATTTTTTCCTGGTTACGAGAAACCAAAATTACTTTTGCACCATTTTTTATTAATTCTTTTGCAGTAGCCTCACCAATACCAGATGAAGCCCCTGTAACTATAATTTTTTTTCCTTCAAAATAGCCCATAAAAATAATATACTAATTTTTGTCAATCTGAAATATTAAACAATTTTTTAGTTAATGATATCATTACAAAGACTGAAATAAGTAATGCAGCTAACATAAACCAATTCTCATTGGGATATGAGACCACTTTTCCAAAATCAGTTATAGCAAATCTTTCATAAAGTTTCATGAATAAGGTATAAAATGGGATCATTGCATAGTTATTTCTAATGATAAATTTGAAAATCATAAATATTACAGCCCCATATACTAATGCAAGACCAATTGATAAAATAATGTCATATTGAAAACCTATATCAGAAGTATAAACCCCTACAACAAGCAGAAATGCTAATAGATTTTTTTTCAAATCATTACTCCATCCATTAGTTATTTCAAACAAAATTGCAGCCAAGAAAATATTAAATGCTATTGGACCAAAAAATCCAAATACATTTAAGGTGTCATACATAGGATAGTAAGATGTTAAATTAAATCTGGCAAAATTAGGATTAAGATCTAGCTGAAATGAACCAACAAGTACTTGAGCTGCTATCATTACTAAAGTAACTATCATACCACTAAATAACGCATCTTTAATCGAAATTTGATTAGTTGAGTCTTTTATCATCTTATTTAGAGTACCATATAATAAAATTGGAACTAAGCCTAGAACGATTAACCCTCCACCAATAGCAGATATGTAGTAAGTTGTCATTAGATTTTCTATCGGCTGGTTTGTTGGTAGATTATTTAAAAATGATGAATCATTAAAAACTGCTATAATACCAAAAATTGCAAATGAACCAAATGTAAGGCCTTTCCTTAAATTAAATCTCTTATCCATAAGCATCTTGAAAGATCTCATCAATAGAAGACCAATAATAAAAATCATACCAGGGACTGTAAAAATTGTTCCAATGATACCAGACAAACCTTCTCTATCTCGTTTCATTCTTCCCCACTCCTCTGGGACATATACGAATTGTGTGAACCCTGAAATTTTATCTCCAGAAATTGAAATCACATTTTGAAGCTTTGTTCTATCATAGTTAACCTCTTTCTTATCTGTAAAAGTAAAAATCCAATCAAGTCTATTGGGCTTTTGTGATTCTTGAGCACTTGTTAGCTCTACTGAATCAAGGGAGATATTCAAGTTATTTACTAGAGATTTTTCAGCAAGTTTTTGGGCTTTATCTTTTGATAAGCTAATACCAGCTTCTTCTTCCGGAAATTTATTAGAAAATCGAAGTACATTACCTTCAAAATCCATTGAAACCATAATTTCACGTGCTCTGGATTCAACAGGACCATCAAACTTTGCAAAACGAACTTTCCATCTTGGTCCTAGTATGTATGTACCATATAAATCAAAATACACCTCTTTTCCAAGAGCTTCCCAAACAAATGATGATGCAGGATAAGAACTATCATCAAAGGCATAAGGATTATAACCTTCAGGTAATGTTATATTTTTATCATCTAAGAATTTTTCTGCAATGGCTATGGCTTCATTTTTAGTAATTGATGGTGATTTAACATCAACTTCAATAGGAGAAACTTTCATTGTAGAAAAAACAGCCACTATGAAAATTATTGCAATAGATATTGTTTTAATGCTTAACGGTTTACCAGATGATTCCTCAAAAATTATTTTCTCTTCGACTTGTTTTTTTTCAGGAGGATTTGGGATAAATCCTTCATTTAAATTACTTTTATCAACTTTTGACCAACCCTTATTTTTATACCAAAAATATAAAATAACTAATAAAGGAATTAAACCACCAATAATGGTCATGAACTTATCGATGATATAGCCCGATGAATACCAAATTGGTAATGAAAATAAAACAACGTCATAGAGGTAATGTGTTATTGCTCCAAAAACAACACCTAGCTTTAAATAAATCATTCCATAAACAATTATTGAAGGTAAAAATAATTCAACAACTCTCGCATAAGATGGCTGAGCAGGATAATTTGCATGACCTGCTCCAAATACTAAAGCTTGTAAGACCATAGCAACAACTAGGCCAGTAAACTTCATGTTATATCTTTGTCCAATTAACACACCTGCAGCTATTGGCAATGCCCTAAAAAGCATTTCTTCCCAGAATCCTGCTTGTAATGATATTGCTAGGCCCGTATACCATGGAAAAATTGATGCTAAATAATTAGGATCAAAACTTGAGCTTGCTGGTGACCAAAATCCAAAATATTTTTCTGATATCAAATAAAAGCCAAGAACTGCAGCAAGTTTAATTGGAACAATTAAATATGCAAAAATTGTGTCATTTAATACTCTCTTGGAATTAGCAACATTAGAGCTCCATGTTTTCCATAATTGTATATGCTCTGGAAAGGCTTTTCTTGTCAAAGATTCTGCAACTATAAAAGACGATGCAATTATTAAAAAGTTTAGAACACTATTTGCGATTACGGCAAGCATTTGTTCAGTAAAAAACTGAGATTTACTTGTTGCAGTATCGTAATACATCATAGATGAAGGTGCAAAGTTTAAATCAACTAACATGGTAGTAAAAGCAACGACTGCTGCTGCTGTTAAAGACTTTTTCCATTTTAGCCAACCATTTCTATAGAACAGAATTATGGTCACAAGTCCAATACCTAATAAATAAATACCTAAGAAAGCATAGTTTGCAAATGCAGCTATTGTATTATTATCAGAACGAATGTTAGCAAATTCTCGTTTAAATGACTCAGGTACAAAAGCATAAGGATTAACTTTTGACACAATTGAACCAGCAACGTTTGCTGATAGCCTATATTTAGCATCTCCTATATCTTTTAGCTTATGTTCAAAAACAAAAGTATGGTCAATTCTACCATTAGGCATTTCCATAAAAGATGATTCAATTAGCTCATAATCTTCAAATTTACCTGACCAATGTTTATTGATATTAGATGTAACTAAATTGAGAGCTTCTTCTTCGTCAAGATTATTTGATTTGTAATCTTCAGGAATTTTGAGTACGTACCCATTTGGACTTCCATCTGGCTTAAACTGAACGTATAACTCCGCAATTTCACCCTCTTTAAAAGAACGCACCATCCAGTTGTAAGGGGAATATACATCGTTATCAATAATATTTTGAAATCGTTCCCTGCCCCCTTGTTTTAGTTCTACATAATTTCTTAAAGGAGAGTCAAACTGATAAATAACAGCTTGATCTAATTCTTTAGGTAAAATTTCAAAACTTTTTTCAGCTTCTTTTGATGATTCCAATGCAAGTTGACGATCCATTGAAACATTAACTTTTAATGTTCCAGCAAAGTCATTCCAATACAATGAAATTGTAAAAATTGACGCTAATGCTACTAAAAATGTGCCTACTAATACTTTATTATTAATCATAAATCCCCTTATTTTTTCGTAATCTAAAACTAATAGGGTAATAATTATAAAAAAATATTAAAATATATAGTTTTAATTACAAGACGAAAAACCATAGGATATTTATGAACAAAAAACTTGAAAATAAAGTAGCTTTAATTACTGGTTCTGGTAGAGGAATTGGTAGAGAATTGGCACTAATGCTAGCTAATGATGGTGCACACATTGTAGTAAATGATCTAGATTCAGAACCTGCAAATCAGACAGTTAAGGATATTATTTCATCAGGAGGAAAAGCTATCGCATGTAATGGTAGCGTAACAGAAAATGATTTTGCCGAAAGATTTATCAATACAGCTTTAGAAGAATTTGGTGGAATCGATATTATTGTTAATAATGCGGGATACACTTGGGATAATGTGATCCAAAAAATGGATGATAAACAATGGGATGCTATTTTAGAATGTCATTTAACAGCGCCCTTTAAGATTTTAAGAGCTGCTCAGCCTCATATAAAAAAACTTTTCTTAGAAGAAAAAGAAAAAGGGATAACCAACTTTAGAAAAGTTGTTAATATTTCTTCAACCTCTGGTGTATTTGGAAATGCTGGACAAATAAACTATGCGACTGCAAAAGCTGGAGTTGTGGGAATGGCTAAAACTATGGCCAAAGAGTGGGGAAGATACAATGTAAACGTTAATGCAGTTGGTTTTGGGTTAATAAAAACACGATTAACTGATTCTAATGCGGAAAAAGAAGAGTCTTTAATTGATATTGAAGGTAATAAAATTAAAGTGGGTGTTAATTCAGCTTTTTTTGAATCAGCTAAACATATGATTCCACTTGGAAGACCTGGAACTCCCCAAGAAGCAGCTGGAGCAATATATATGTTCTGTATTCCTGAATCCAACTATGTCACAGGTCAAATTTTAATGTGTCATGGTGGCGGATTTGGACTTTAAAAAAGAGGAAATTAACAGAATTATCGAAATGGCTTGGGAAGACCGTACTCCTTTTGAAGCAATAGAATATCAATTTGGACTCAAAGAAAACGGAGTGCGAAAAATTATGAGAACTAATCTAAAAAGAGCTTCATTTGAAAGATGGAGAAAAAGAGTTTCTGGTAGAAAAACAAAACATAAACAAACTTCTATATCAACTAGATTCAAATCAAAAGATCAAAAATAATATGAAAATTGTTAGCCTAGTTCCAAGTGCAAGCGAAATTATATGTGATTTAGGATTAGAAAAAAATCTTGTTGGAGTTAGCCATGAATGTAATTATCCAAAGAGTCTTGAAAAAATTAATATAGTAACTTCTTCAAATATTGATAGTAATAAATCGCAAAAAGAGATTGATGATTCAGTAAGAAAAAAAGTTGATGATAACTTACCTTTGTACGAAATCAATATTGAAAAAATCAATCAATTAAAACCTGATATTATAGTTACTCAAGGCGTATGTGAAGTTTGTGCAATATCTAGTCATCAGGTTGAAGTTCTTTTAAAAGGTCAATTATGCACACTACCATCATCTACAAAAATAATTTCCTTGAATGGAAGATCTTTTAATGATATTTGTGAGGATATCTTAACACTTGGAAAAAATCTAAATCAAAAAAATAGGTCACAAAAGATTGTAGAAAACGCAATTGCTAAAAGAATTGAAATGATATCAATGAAAAAATTTAATCATCGCGTTTTATGCTTAGAATGGATTGATCCATATTTTTCGGCTGGACATTGGGTTCCTGAACAAATAGAAATGGCAGGTTTTGTTTCTGCAATTGGGCAACCCGGTGATCAATCACGAGTTATTAGTGTTGATGAAATCATTAAAAGTAATCCTGATATCATTGCAATTATATGTTGTGGTTATAGTGAAGAAGAAAATAAAGTTCATGCACAAAAAGTAATCAAAGATAAAAGAATAAATAAGTTACCTCCTTTCAAAAATAATAAAGTTTTTGCATTTGACTCAGATGGATTATTCAGCAGACCTACACTTAGGATAATTGAAGGTGCAAGAAAACTTCGAGAAACTGTATTAAACCAATATAACGACTAGCGAATGAGATATTTTAAGCCATTCATACCATTTATTGCTTGCTGGATTTTGCTAATTAAATCAAACAATTTATATTTTATTGCACTAATTAATGGTGTTGCTCAGCTAGCTTTATTTTTTTTTGTAGTATGTATTCCAATATGGAAGACGAAAAGAATGTCATATGTCGACATTGGGTGGCCTTGGGGAGTGGCATTAATTGGAATAATCACTTATAGTCTTAATGATACAATAACTTTTTCAAAAATTTTCATAATCTCTGCTTATTTATTAATAGGCGTTAGAATGGGATTTGGCGCATTAAAAATGTGGAGTATGGGACTATTAAAAAAAGAGTTTCCGCGCTATGAATATCAAAAAATACGTTGGGAAAAATCTAATAAAACCAATATAGGTTTAGCAATGCAAGTAGAAGCATTAAGTCAAGGACTTGCCAATGCTTCATTTTTAGCAATTCCAATATTTCTTATTTCAGTATCACCTTTAACCCAATTATCAACTCTTGAAATTATTGGATTTACAATTTTTGTTCTTTCATTAGGATTTGAAACAGTAGCAGACTATCAAAAACTGAAATTTTTAAAAGAAATGAAAAGTCAAAATAAGAAAAATATGGTTTGTGATGTTGGGCTTTGGAAATATACTAGACATCCTAATTATTTTGCCGAATGGATGGTATGGAATGGATTAATTATTGCTTCTATTCCCTCTTACATTTCATTATTTGATTCGGAAGCACTATGGTTATGGATTATGATTGGTATTGCTTTATTATATACTTCAAGAATTATGTATCTAACGTTAGTATATCTCACTGGAGCTATTCCATCTGAATATTTTTCAGCTCAAAAAAAGGCCCAGCTATAAGGCGTATCAACAATCAACAAATATATTTTTTCCAGGTCCTATTAAAAAATAACATTTACTTTAGGGGGATATTTATAAAACTTAAGAGTTTTTTCACTTCTGTAATAAACTATCTATAACACTTGGATCTGCGAGTGTTGAAATGTCACCCAAGTCGTCAGTTTCATTTTGGGCAATTTTCTTTAAAATTCTTCTCATTATTTTTCCAGATCTTGTTTTTGGAAGACCTGAACAGAATTGAATAACACTTGGTTTTGCATGAGGTCCAATAATTTTAGTCACGGTATTTAAAATATCTTGTTCAATATTATCTGAAGGTTCAACGCCTGTCATCAATGTAACAAAAGCATAAATCCCTTCACCTTTAATTTCATGATTATATCCAATTACTGCAGCTTCTGCTACACCACTTGCAGCACCTATAGCTCCTTCTACTTCAGCTGTACCAATTCTGTGTCCAGAAACATTCAAAACATCATCCACTCTTCCAGTAATCCAAAAATAACCGTCATCATCTATATAAGCTCCATCTCCAGTAAAATAATTACCTGGTGCTTGAGAAAAATACGTATCGATGAACCGTTGATGATCGCCATATACAGTTCTCATTTGTCCTGGCCACGATTGAGTCATTACTAAATAGCCAGTAGTATTTCTTTCTTCAATTTCATTTCCATCTTCATCTAAAATTGCTGGAATAATACCTGGTAATGGTAATGTGGCTGATCCTGGTTTTGTTGGAACACATCCAGGAATTGGGGACATCAAAATTCCCCCAGTCTCTGTTTGCCACCATGTATCGACTATTGGACATTCTTCATTACCAATAACATTAAAATACCAATGCCATTCTGGTGATTTAATAGGCTCCCCAACCGTACCTAGAACTTTCAAAGTAGATAAGTCATACTTTGTTACCCAATCATCTCCTTCTTTCATTAAAGCTCGTAGTGCAGTAGGAGCTGTATAAAATACATTTACTTTATGCTGTTCAACAATTTGCCAAAATCTACCAAAGTCTGGATAATTAGGAACTCCTTCAAATATTACTTGGGTTACTGCATTTGATAAAGGACCATATACAATGTATGAATGACCTGTTATCCATCCAATATCAGCAGTACACCAGTAGATATCATCCTTATGATAATCAAATACTAATTCATGTGTGTGTGATGCATAAACAAGGTATCCACCAGTAGTATGCATAACACCTTTTGGCTTTCCAGTTGATCCAGAAGTATATAAAATAAATAATGGATCTTCTGCATCCATCACTTCAGCAGGACATTCACTTGAACAACCATCTATAAATTGATTCCACGTTAAATCTCTACCTTCTTTCATAAACATGGCATTTCCAGAACGTTCAACCATGACAACTGTTTTTAAAGAAGGACATTCATCTGCAATTTTATCTGCATTTTCTTTCATAGGAATATCAAATTTTGATCCTCGCACTCCATTATCCTGCGTAATAAGTAGCTTACACTCAGAATCATTAATTCTGTTTTTTAAAGCATCACTTGAAAATGCTCCAAATACTACTGAGTGCACGGCTCCGATTCTGGCACATGCAAGCATAGCAACGATGGCTTCAGGGATCATTTGCATGTAAATACAAACTCTATCTCCTTTACTAATTCCAGCACGCTTTAATCCATTAGAAAACAAAGAAACTTTTTCTAGTAATTCATCATAAGATACACTTTTTGAAATAGTTGGGTCATTAGATTGCCAAATAAGTGCTGTTTTTTCTCCAAGTCCATTTTCAATATGTCTATCGATACAATTATATGATGCGTTTAACTTACCATTTGAAAACCACTCTATGTGAGCTTTCGAGTAATCGGTATTATTAATAGATGTCCATTCTTCAAACCAATCAATTCTTTCCGCTACTGATGCCCAATACGAATCTGAATCTTCCTTAGAACTTTTTCTTAAGGATTGGTATGTATCAAGATTATCATTTCCAACGGAAGATATAAAATTTTTTGGTACTGAATATTTTTTCATTTTAATAAAGTTAGATTATTTAAATATAAAAGTAAATTGAGATATAATGAAATAAGCTTGCAAAAAGGACAAAAATATGCCAAATAAAATGATTGTATTTAATTTTTGAATCTGCAAGATAGAAAAATACACCTATCAAATAAGCTAGACACGATGCGTAAATCCAAGAGAGCGCGTTTGGAGGAATTTCATTAATAAAAGCATCAATAAAAAATAGCCATAGTCCTCCCATAAACATATAAAGTACTGTAGATAAAACGTTAGATTTTTTCATTGTAGATAATTGCCAGATTATTCCAAAAATAGCTATTAACCATACCATGATAAATAGCGTTAGTCCACCATTATTAATTAAAACAGTTAAAGTAAAAGGTGTATAAGAACCAGCTATTAATAAGTAAATGGATATCATATCAAAAAGCCTATAACGAAATCGGCTTTCAGGAGTTTTGGAACTATGGTATAAAGTAGAAGCAATATACATCGTAGATAAGCTCAAACTATAAACTAGAAAACTTGAAGTACGAACTATGTCATAATCTTGAAAGCTTTTTATTAATAAAAAAATTAATCCAAATATGCTTAGAATAAAACCTAGCCCATGAGAGATCACATTCAATCTATCTTCTTTTTTAGAATAAAAAAATTGATTGGGGAGTTCTTTCATATAAAAAAAGTAATGATAAATATTTAAATCAAAAACTATTTAAAAGAATCTGTAATCTCTACTTGCCTCATTTATTTATCATTGATTAATTGAATAAAAAACTCTATGATTAATTAATGCAAACTAACGAAGAGGTAATTATGAAAAAGTTAATGTTAATGGCTTTATTTTTATCATTTACTTTTGCTCAATATAATACAAACGGTACTGACAATACGGTTATTATGTGGGGAAAATATAAATGGGCCAACCCAGACGAGGTTGAAGGCTATTCAATTCAAGAAAGAAATTCCGCTGTTAATGAGTGGTTTTCTAAAACAAATCAAGCTGATAAATCACTAATCAGTAGTATGTTCTTATATCACTATTGGACGGGTGCACAGGAAGATGTTCATGTCGTAAATGAATTTGCCAGCGTAGATGTAGCAACACAATCAGTAAGAGATAATGCTAAAATAAATGCAATAGCTTTTCCAGATGCTGAAAAAAGACGTGAAGCATATTTAGCACAAAATAAATACTTTGGTAACTATCATGAAGATGTTCACATCTTTGAAAACCATAAAGCACTTGAAAAGAAGAGATCAGGTGGATTTGGCGAAACTACAGTAGTTACAGCGTCTGTCGGATACTGGAAACCTATGTCTGAAGTAGAGAACGGATCAGCAGCTGAAAGATATGAGTTAATGGAAAAATTTCAGAAAGAAGTAATTGGCAAAAATCCAAAAATTTTAAGCCAAAAAGTGTTAACACACTTGTGGTCAGGTAAAGTTGAGGATGGATATTGGCCAGTAGTTACTCTTTCAGAATATAGTTCAATGGAAGATGCTGATAATGCAGGTGATGACAATGGTCCTCTTGCGCTTGAAGCTATGACAGAAGAAGAAAGAAATGCATATGGTAAATACTGGGCTCCTGGAAGACACGACGACATCGGTCTTTTCAATAATTGGATACCAGCAAATAAATAAATTTAATATTTATTGAAATAAAGGGCTGGCAACTTGTCAGCCCTTTTTATTATTTTTACAGGTGATTAAGCCGCACTCTAAAAGTACAAAATCTAAAAAAGAACAAATTCAATCTATGTTCAATATCATAGCTCCAACCTATGATACCATTAATAAATATATGACACTAAACAGTGACAAAAAATGGAGAAGAAAAGTTTCAAAAATTGTCTATGAAAAAAATGCGAAAAATATTTTAGACGTTGCAACTGGAACTGGAGATATCGCAATTGAAATGGCAAGAGATAATGTTAAAATTATTGCAATTGATAATGCAAATGAAATGTTAGAAATAGCTAAAGAAAAATCCAAATACCTGAAAACTGATAGAATTATTGATTTTAAGTTAGATGATGCAGAAGATTTGAAATTTGAGGATAATATGTTTGATGCAGTTACTGTTGGTTTTGGAGTAAGGAATTTTGAAAACTTAGAAAAAGGATTGTTGGAGATGAATAGAGTTCTTAAGCCTGGGGGTCAAGTTGTTATTTTAGAAACAGCAGTTCCTCAAACTTTATTATCTAAAATTGGGTATTTTTTGCATACAAATATTTTAATTCCTTTTCTTGGGCTTATAATTGCAAAAAATAGTAATGCATATAAATATTTATCTAAATCAGCAAAAAATTTTCCTCATGGAAATAAATTTAAAAAAATTTTACACGATACTGGTTTTGAAGATATCGAAATTAGATCAGAAACATTTGGAGTTGTAAATATTTATTCTGGCTTAAAGCAGATAAATAATTAATTTAACAAATGAAAAATTTTAAAGTTCTTTTAACCCTATTTTTATTATTTATAGTATCTTGCAGTGAAAGCATGAAGTCAAATAGTTCAACTAACTATTTAGAACCTTCAACTCCACTCATCCTTATATCAATTGATGGTTTTAGATGGGATTATTTTAATAAAACTGATACTCCTAATTTTGATAGAATAATAAATAATGGAATTCAAGCTGAAGGTCTAAAAACAGTATATCCATCAAAAACCTTTCCTAACCATATCAGTATCATTACTGGTAATTATCCTTCAAATCATGGAATAATTTCAAATTATTTTTATGATCCATCTTTTGATGAATATTATTATATAGGTGCTGGAAGTGTTGCAGCTCAAGACGGTAAATGGATTCAAGCTGAACCAATTTGGGTTACAGTTGAAAAACAGCTTAAAAGGGCTATGATTATGTTTTGGCCAATGTCTGATGCTGAAATTGAAGGGATTAGACCATCCGAATATTATGTTTATAGCGATTCACCAACAAATATTAGCAGGATGGAACAACTACTTAAATGGCTCGATCTTGAAGGAACAAATAGGCCAACTTTCTTAGCTTCATATTTTAGTATAGTTGATACAATTGGACATAGATATGGTCCAAATTCTCAAGAAGTAGTCGATTCAATTAAGGATGTTGATGATGCAATAGGTCACTTATTAGATGGATTGGATAAAAGAGGTTTAATGAATGAAGTAAATTTAGTAATTGTTTCAGATCATGGAATGGTAGATACCCCTGCAGATCAAATTATTAATATTGCTGATTATATAAATTTAGATGATGTAGTTACTATTGGTGGAGGGCCTTTTATGGAAATTCGTCCAAATGGAAATGATATTGAAACTATTTATCAACAACTTCAAAATATTGAGCATACTCAGGTATATAAAAAGGATGATTTTCCTGCAAAATTCAATTATTCAAATAATGATAGGATTGAACCAATTATTTTTATTGCTAATGAAGGATGGAGTATTCAAAAACCTGGAAGAAATCCTTCTCCTGGTTCTCATGGTTATGATCCTGACTATAAATCAATGGATGGTATTTTTATAGCTCGAGGTCCTGCATTTAAGGAAAATTTTAAAGGTCCTGTAATTCAAAATATTCATTTATATGAAATGATGTGCTCTTTAATGAATATAAATCCAGCACAAAATGATGGATCTTTAGATGAAACAAAAGTTTTTTTAAAACAAAATTGAATTTTCAGTTATAATATAGTTCATTTTAATGTCATGTTTTTCTTCAAAATCTTCATCAATGAATTGATCTTCAAAAGCTAAGCATATTAAAGTTGAAGATTCATTATCTTCAAGAATCTTATCGTAATATCCTTTGCCCATCCCTATGCGATATAAATTTTCATTAAATCCAAGACAGGGTATTATAATAATATCAATTTTATTGGTATTTATTTTTGAACTATTGATAGGTTCACTAATACCATACTTATTTAACTTCATTTTTGATCTAACATTTATTTGATGAAACTCCATGGTATTTAAATCTTTCAAAACAGGTAGACAAACAACTTTATCAATACTTAAATAATAACTTATAATATCATTGGTTAAAACTTCATTATTAAAAGATTTGTAAACCGCTATAGAATTAAAACTAAGTTGATTTAATAAATTTTTTAAGGTATTAAAAATTTTGCTTGAATTTGAAGTAACATATGAATTGACAAGCTTACTTCTAGAGTTCTTAAGTTTTTTTCTTAAAATTTCTTTTTTGCACATTTAAGAATTGCTAAGTAGTATAATATTGGAGCAAATAGCCATATCAATTGAGGAATAATAGTTAAATCATTATTGTTGATAGAAATGAAAACAGGGTTATACCAGTTCTCAATGAACAGCCATAGTTTTCCATTTCCATTTAAATCAATTAAAAACTCAGAGAAACTTCCCCAAATAACCATAACAGCTAAAGCTTTGTAATTAAATTGGTATAAAAAATTAAAATCTTTTAAAACTAAACGAGCCAAAAAAACTCCAATAAGAAAAATTAGACTGTCAATGAATGAGTATGTTATATTTCTTGCTAAAGGTATATCAATTGGCCAATTAATTAATATTAAATGAAAAGAATCTCCAGCTAGTCCAAATGGTATCTCCCATAAAAAACCAATAAGAATTCCAATAATAAATAACTGAAACATTTTTGAGATGAATCCAAAGTAATAGAGAATAGAAAATATTATTGGAGCAGAATTTCCAATAATGAATGCTGCCCACATCATTTGATTCGCAGAAAATAAGTCCATGTTATTCTTTTACAATTGTTGTTCCAGCTTTTCCATCAATAGCATCTTGAATATTATCAATATTAGTTATTATAACTTTTTTGCCATGATGTTTTAAAAAATGAATTGCTGAACGAATTTTAGGCCACATACTACCTTGCTTAAAATGTCCTTCTTCTTGGTATTTTTTTGCTTGGGTATCAGTCATCTGAGGAATAGGTGATTGATTTTCAGAACCAAAATTAAGATAAACTTGATCAATATCAGTTATTATATAATATTCATCGGCTCTAATGACCCTTCCAAGCTTTGCTGCAGTTAAATCCTTATCAATTACAGCATCAATTCCTTCAAATCTTCCCTCTTCATTTACAAAAACTGGAATTCCACCACCACCCGCGGCCAAAACTACAATTCCTGCTTGTACTAAAGTACGAATACTAATTCCATGCATAACAAAATCAGGGTCTGGTGAAGGAACAACTCTTCTCCATTCTCCAGGTTCTTGTTCTTTAACAATCCAGTTCATCTTTTTTGCTATTTTTTTTGCATCTTTTTCTGTCATTCTTCTTCCAACATATTTTGTAGGATTTTGTAATGAAGGGTGATTTGGGTTAACAACTACTTGTGTTAAAAGTGTTACCACTTCTTTATCGATTTTTTCTTCATCAAGAATATTTTGAAAGGTTTGCTGAATCATATAGCCAATTGTTCCTTGTGTTCCAGCAACGCAAACGCCTAATGGTAAAGGCGGGACATCATTTTGGGATAGATCCATTCGTAATAATTCGTCTCCAACCTGTGGACCATTACCATGTGTAATACATATGTTATAATCTTCCTTTAAAAACTTTATTATTTTAGATAAAGATTTGCGGGTATTATTAAACTGGTCATTTATCGTACCAGCTTGACTTTTATCAGAAAGAGCGTTTCCTCCTAAAGCTATTATAGCAGTTTTATCCATAGATGATAATATATCATTTTTCAAATGGTAAAAAAAATATTAATATTTAAGTAATGAAAATTTGGATAACAAAAATAATTTTGTTTTTTATTATTGCCACCAAGCTATTTGGTCAAGATATGATAATTTTTCAACCTTCAATGAATATAGGACTTGAAAATTGGAGAATTGTAAATGATGATGTTATGGGAGGTATATCAAAATCATATATCTCTCTTAATGACGAAAATAATATGTTATTTAATGGTTACTTGTCCCTAGAAAATAGAGGTGGCTTTGCTTCCTGTAGAAATTCTCTATCAGAAAAAATTCCTAAAGACACAACAAAATTTAAAATCAGAGTTAAGGGAGATGGTCGTACTTATCAGTTTAGATTAAGAATGAGAAATACGTATGCAAATTATGCCGTCAATTTTAAAACTATGAAAAATGAATGGATTGATGTTGAAATTTCGATGGATGAATTTAGAGCATATATAATGGGAGCTCGAAGGCCATTATCTCCAAAACTGAAAGCAGAAAAAATTTCTTCGATTGGTTTTCTATTAGCCGATAAAAAAGAAGGTAATTTTGGATTAGAAATAATGCACGTTATTGCAACTACTGAAGTTGCTTTTTAATTTTAATTACTGGAAAAAAAATTCCACATTAATTCTTCCATGGAATTACCATTGTAAGACAGATTAAACCAATAATGATCACCATTTATAATTTTAAATAGATCAACGGTTGTATTATTATCTCCGTTTAAATAGGTATAGTTTTGTATATCTCCAACAATATTTGTTTGAGGTGATGAATCAGTATTATTATACTGAGACCAATAAGCTACAGTTTGATCAACACTCATCATGTATCCAGCAATTCCATTATAAGGTCTAGAATAATCAATAGTTCCATTAAATATCATTACTGAAGTGGCATGACTTGGTTGGCATTCACTTGAATCATTCATTGGCATTAAACCCGAGACTGGAGCAATAGCTGTAACTAATGTACTTTGATAGCAAGCCATAGAGTATGAGAAGTCAGCTCCATTGGAATATCCTGTTAAAAAAACTTTTGATGAATCAATATTATAGTTACCTGAAATTTGGTATAGTAAAGCACCAAAAAATCCAATATCATCTTGACTACACTTATTATCACCCCCTGGAGGATGAGTATTCCATGTAGTTCCATCTCCGCAAACCAAACCTTGTGGGTATACTACAACAAAATTAAACTGGTCAGCTAAAGATCTAAAATCTGCGGTGTTAATAAAGTATTGATTGTATCCACCAAATCCATGAAATGCGAATAGAATAGGAGTGGCAGAATTTGGGTCGTAAGATGAAGGGATATAAATTAAATATTCTCTATTTTCGTTATCATACATCATTGTTTCATTGAATAAACCTGTTTCAGTGGATGTATCTGGTTCTGAAATATTAATTAAGTCTTCAATTGTTAGGGTATTTTGACCTCCAGGACCAATTACAGTTAATGAAATATCATAAGTTCCAGATTCATTGTATGTATGTACAAAATATGAGTTAGTACTTTCTATTTCTATATCTTCATCAACATTCCATAAATATGAATTTATTTCTCCCGTTGATGTACTTGAAAATAAAATATCAATAGGTGCTTCGCCCTCATTTTGAGATACTGTAAAGTTTGCAACAGGTTCAGGTATGATTCCAGTTCCTGAATTACCTCCTGAGCCATCTTCGTTAGTCGTATCATCTCCAACGTCTTCAACTGATTGAGTACTACCGCCATCTGAACAAGACAATAAAAAAGATAATGAAAGAATTATAAGTAGATTGAACATTACAAAATCTAAAAATTTTGAATGAAAATTCATTAAAAAATATTATCTTAAAAATCAGAAATTTAATAAGGAGTAATAATGTCATTTAGGAAAATTTTTATAACTTTCGTATTGGTTGTATTTTTTGGCTGTGTTAAAGAGGAAACAAATCAATTATCAATTGATTATGAAAAATATAAATTAGATAATGGTTTAACAATTATTCTTCATCAAGATAAATCTGATCCGTTGGTTGCTATTTCGACTATTGTACATGTTGGTTCAAATAGAGAAAAACCAGGAAGAACCGGATTTGCTCATTTCTTTGAACATATGGCATTTACAGCATCTGAAAATACTCCAAGGGGTGCTAATCGTCTGTTAATCCCGACATGGGGTGGTAGTAGAAATGGTGGAACAAGTTTTGATTATACCATTTACTACGAAGTCGTTCCTAAAGATGCACTTGAAAAATTAATGTGGATTGATTCAGATCGATTAGGTTTTATGATTAATACTGTGGACGCTGAAACGTTAGAAGGAGAAATTCAAGTTGTAAAAAATGAAAAAAGACAAAGAGTTGATAATCAGCCATATGGACACAGTAGCGGTATCATTCAAAAAGCCTTATATCCTAAAGGACATCCATATAGTTGGTCTGTAATTGGAGAACTAGAAGATTTACAAGCAGCTACGATTGAGGATGTTAAAGAATTTTATAACGAGTTTTATGGTCCAAGCAACGCAACAGTAGTTATTGCTGGGGATATTGAATTTGATGAAACAAAAAAACTTGTTGAAAGATGGTTTGGTGAAATTAAACCCAACAAAAATATTATTGAAAAGCCAGAAGTAAGACTTGTTAAACTTTCAGAAACAAAGAAATTGTATCACCTTGATAAATATGCTCAACTTCCTCAGCTTTCTTTAACTTTTCCAACTGTTGAACAATATAGCAAAGATTCTTATGCTTTAAATACATTAGGTGAAATTTTATCAGACGGAAGAAATTCTGTTTTTTACAAAGAGATTATTGAAAAACAAAAATTAGCTCCAGCTGCAAATGCGTATAATTATTCAGCAGAAATTTCAGGACAATTCCAAATTACTGTACGCGCAAAACCTAATACTTCATTAAATGATGTGCATGATGCTATAATGCAGGCACTAAAAAACTTTGAAAAGAATGGTGTTAGTGATAATGATTTAAAGCGTATTAAAGCTGGTCAAGAAACAGGGTTTTATAATAGTATTTCTACCAATTTAAGCAAAGCTAGACAGCTTGGATTCTACAATGAATATGCAGGGGACCCTGGTTTTGTTTCTAAGGATATTGAAAATATTTTAAATGTTTCAAAAGAAGATGTTATGCGCGTTTATAATAAATATATTAAAAATCAAAACAGCGTTATTTTAAGCGTGGTTCCGCAATCTCAGCCTGAACTAATATTGGATGGATCAAAAGAAGCTTTCATCAAAGAAGAAGAAGTTGTTCGCGGTAAAGAAAAGCAATTTGATATGAAATATGGTCAAGAAAATAAGCCTTTTGTAAAGACTGAAACAAAATATGATAGATCAGAACCACCTTTAGGAGAATTGCCTCTTCTTACTATACCAAAAGTATGGAAAAATAGTCTTTCAAATGGAACGATGCTTTATGGAATTGAAAATTCAGAATTACCATTGGTACAATTTTATCTTAGAATAGACGGAGGACAACTTCTAGATAAGAATAACAAGATTGGTACAGCAAGCCTTCTTGCAAACCTAATGAATGAAGGAACAAAAACAAAAACTCCGGCAGAATTAGAAGAAGCAGTTGATCTTTTAGGCTCATCAATATCAATAAGTGCTGATTTAGAAAGTATTAGTATTTATGGAAATAGCTTAGCTAGAAATCTTGAGGAAACCCTAGATTTAGTAAATGAAATTTTAACTGAACCAAGGTGGGATAAGGAAGCATTTGAAATTGCAAAAACTAGAAGATTGTCAAATATTCAACAAGTTAAAGGTAATCCACAATCTTTAGCGTTTAATGCTTTAAGTAAGAAACTCTATGGAGATGCACATCCATCTTCAATTCCATTGGGTGGTACAACTGAAAGTGTAAACTCAATAACTATGAATGATTTAAAAGAATACTTTGCAACAAATATTTCACCAAAAGTATCTCATTTTCATATTGTTGGTGATATAAGTGAAAATGAATCATTAAAGGTTTTAAGTAGTTTTAATAAAAAATGGAAAGGTCAATCAGTTGATTTACCTAAAATTGAAATGGTGAATCCTCCTTCAAAGCCTACTGTTTACTTTATAGATATACCAGATGCGAAACAATCTGCAATTACAGTCGGAACTCTTACTCTTCCAGGTACTGACCCGTTAATATATCCACTTAACGTTACAAATAATAGATTAGGTGGTGGAATGGAAGCAAGACTAATGAGAACATTACGACTTGAAAAAGGATATACTTATGGAGCAGGATCTTTCTTAAGAACAAATAAATTTCAGACTCCTTTCTATGCATACTCACAAGTTAGAACTAATGTTACACTTGAATCACTAGAGATTTTCAGAGATTTAATTACTAATTATAGTGAAACCTATTTTCAAAGTGATTTGGATATAACAAAAAATAAATTAATTAAAAGTAATGCATTACGTTTTGAAACTTTAGGCAGTCTAATTGATATGCTTGATAATATTAGCAAATATAATCTTCCAGTCAACTATATATCAGAACGTCAAAATACACTTTCCAATATGACGGTTGAAGATGTTCAAGAATTATCAAATAAATACCTAAATGGTAACAGCATGATATATGTGGTTGCTGGAGATGCAAAAACACAGTTAGATCTTATAGAAAAGTTAGGCTTTGGAAAACCAATACTACTTGATAGGGATGGAAACGATATAAATTAGGTACGTTTATATTAAAAATTTGATGAAATTATCAATATAGTTAATACAAAAAAGAAGGCGATTATAATGAAAATAAATTTCCAATTAAAATCGTCTTTTTTTTGATTTTCATTATTTTTTTTCTTCTTCAATAAATCTTCGAGGTTATGTCTTTGATCTTCCATGATTTCCTTCTCCCGCTAAAAATACTACAAAAAAAAATTTATTAATAGGGCATAATATACATACTAACACACTACTAAATATATTTACTAAGGTTCATCTGTATCTAACATAACTGCCATAACAAAGACAATTGCAGGTATGACTATGTACAGAACGACTGAAATAATAATACTTACTAAATCCATAGGACCGTGGGCGATGAGAGATTCGAACTCCCGACCTCCTGCGTGTATACGCAAGAAAGTCTCCTATCTATAAACGCCCCTGAATATCTATTTATCGTCCGATATCCGTACCAATTTCGTGAATTTTATTGAGATTTTGGAATGTTTTTCAGGATTATTTTTTCGATGAAGTGAATATAGTGCTATGCGCATTAGAATATCCATCTGCATTAAATTTAAATTTATAAGACGAGGAAGCATAGCTTCCTAATTCAGTAATTACAAAATTAAAGTCTCCACCTTGTTTTAAAAGATCTCGAAAAAAATCAGACGACATAGAACTGTTGATATTGTCTACAATATATAATCTATCACTATACATAACTCCAGAAACAGGTTTATCAAATCTTACACCATTGTGTTTAAAAATAATTTTATACTCAACTTTCCTAGTTGTTTTGAGAACATTGCTACCATATTCAAATAATTTCATACCAATATCTTCATTTGAAATAATAAAATACAATTTGAGTTTGGAGTTTGTGGTTGCAGAATTACTAAATGTACCATCGATAATATTCGATGAAATATATCCTTCATTAGTTGGGTCTCCAAAATCATCAACAAAATATTTAACTTCCCAAATACCTAGATCTTCAGAAGATATATCAACTTGATTTTCATAAGACCATGTTCCGTCGTCATTCAAAAGTACATTATCGCCTTCAGTTGTTGTAGCTTTAATTTGGGTTAATACAGGAGATAGTAGTAAAAAAATTGTTAATAGAAATTTCATAATCAAATTTCAAAAATATCTATTAAAAAATCAATTACAAAAAGGGATACCGAAGTATCCCTTAATCTCTCTCTTAATGTTGGGTCTTTATAGATAGAGTGGGCGATGAGAGATTCGAACTCCCGACATCCTGCGTGTAGTGAAAGGAAGTCTGTGCCGTAAAATCACCCAAATTGTACTTAGTTGTCGCATAGTTGGTATAAATTAAGCAATTACTTTTAGACTTGGGAGTGTTTCCGATTATTTACAAATTATTTGCATCTATATATAATGCAGAAAATTCATCAACTAAATCTGTAATGATATCTTTGATTCTTTGTTCATAATTATATCTCGAAGGAATATAAAAAAGTTGAGCACTACTCCAGGTAGCAACACTAAAAAAGGGTCCTTTTCCAGGCATGCTTACTATATCTTTCAACTTAGATGATTCATCATATATTTCTGGAACAGTTAAATTAAAAAGGCTATGTCTTTTAAATGATATTTTTATTTGTCCATAAACATCTCCAGAATTTAATTTATCTGCATGTAAGTTGATATAAAGGTAGGGATAGCTAGGGTTGTCTACTTCATTATTAGATCGAAAATATTCAATATTGTTTCTTCTTAATTGAAGTTTCATAGTATTTTCAATTGAAGAATCTCTAAAAAGATCATTCGATCCCTCAGCAAGAATTTGTACTCTAATTTGATCATTTGGAACCTGGAGTTTTAGAGTTGCAAGTGATTGAGCGTTGATAATAGAAAAAAATGTCAGAGAAGTAAAAATAACTTTAAATAATATTTTCATATAAAATAAATATACAAAAAAAGGACTGCCAAAGCAGTCCTTTTCTTTCTCGAGTTATAGCTTAAACCGTGGGCGATGAGAGATTCGAACTCCCGACATCCTGCGTGTAAAGCAGGCGCTCTGACCAGCTGAGCTAATCGCCCGAGTCGACAAGTTAAATCACAATAAAAGAAAATCCAAAAATTTTGAATATTTTTTTGTTCGAATTACTTAATAAATTTTTATCGTTATATTTGATAGCAAACAAAGTATAACAAGGAGAGAAAAATGGAATCAAGTTTAGCATTAATAATTATTGCTGGAACATTGACTTTATTAGGTTTATTTAAATTATTAGCACCTAAAAAATTCAATGAAAACGCAATGGGTGAATTACATGAACAGGCAAAGAATCCTGCTGCAGCGATAAGAGCAGCGCTAGGAGGAATGGTTCTTTCCATGGCATTGATTGCATTTATGTCTAAAGATCTAGACCAAAATGCTATGAGTGTAATTTTATGTGCAATTGGAATTGGATTAGTTGCTACAATCACTATTGTAGTATTGAACAAAGCTAGAGGGTTCAGTCCTGAAATCCCTGTACCACCGCTAGTATTACTTGGAGTTCTTAGTATTATAGCATTTACTGCTACACCAGAAGAAAAAGTATCAGTTGCTGCAGAGTTAAATCCAGAATTAGTTTCACCTGATGTATATAGAGTCTTGTTCGAAGATGAAAATGTTAAAGTAATTGAAGTTGAACATGAACCAGGAGAATCAGATGATTTTCATGGTCATCATCCTATGACCTGGTATGCAGTTCAGGGTGGAACTTTAGAAATGACAGCAGAAGATGGTTCTGTAAATGTTGTTGAAATCAAAACGGGTCAAGTTGGTAGACCACTTCAAGGGCAAATCCATAAAGCAAAAAATATTGGAGATACGAAATTCAAAGCAATTTTGATTGAAGAAAAATAATACTTTAATTTATTATTATAATAAAAAGGCTACATTTTCAGTAGCCTTTTTATTTAAGATATAAAACTTATTTTTTAAGATTTGGTATTGCAACGTCTATCACATCCATTACTTCTTTAGCAAAGTGGAATGATAAGTCTTTTTTAATATGTTCAGGTATTTCTTCTAAGTCTCTTTTATTAGCATGGGGAAGAATGATAGTTTTAATACCGGCTCTATGAGCAGCAGTTACTTTTTCCTTAACTCCACCAATTGCTAAAACATTTCCTCTAAGAGTAATCTCACCTGTCATGGCAACTTTGCTTTTAACTGGTTTATTTGATAATAAGGATACTAATGATGTAAACATACCTACTCCAGCTGAAGGACCATCTTTCGGAATAGCACCGGCTGGACAATGTACATGAACATCCATTTTTTCTGCAAAGTCTTCTTTAAGACCTAAAATATCTGTATGTGATTTTACATAAGTGAATGCCGCTGAAGCAGATTCCTTCATGACATCTCCAAGTTGACCTGTCAAAGTTAGAACACCCTTACCTTTCATTTTACTTGATTCAATGAATAAAATATCCCCTCCGGCAGCTGTCCAAGCCATACCAGTTACAACACCTGGTTTTGTTGCTCTTTCAGCAAGATCGGATTGAAATTTGGGTATTCCTAGATATTCATTTACAGATTTTTTAGATATTGTAGCTGTTTTTAGTTTTTTATTAACAACATCGACTGCAACTTTTCTTAAAACATTTGATACTTCTCTTTCAAGACTTCTAACTCCAGATTCCCTAGTATATGAGGAAATGATTTCTTTAATTCCTGTTTCATTAAATTTTATTT
>CACOSI010000005.1 GCA_902629855.1 uncultured Fidelibacterota bacterium | reverse complement strand
TGTTATTTAGATCATATGAAATGGTTTTATCACTAATAAAAGAAGATTTAATTACGTTTTACGAGATTTATGAAATATTTGACAGTGTTGGTATTTTTGAGTCAAATTGGGAATCAGAAATGAAAAACACTTTAAATGAAATTAAGGTGTTAAATCTTGAAACAGTTAAAAGTTTATTGACAATTTCTAAGCAAATTCAAAGTTTAGAAACATCAATAATAAATCAACTATCTAGCATTAATCAATCAATAAGTGATGTGAAAGATTCTGTTGATGGAGTAAAATTATCCGTTGATAATATGAATAAGTCTCTTACTAAAGAATTGAAGGGAGTTAATAATAAACTTTGGTGGAATAATTTATTTCAAGTTGTACAAATATATCAAAATAGAAGAAGATATAAATTATTAAGAAAAATTAATTCAAATTTATAACAATATTCTTTCTATTTTCTCGTCGAGAAGTCAACGATTTTCTAATCCGTAGGTCACAGGTTCAAATCCTGTCCAGGGTACTAAAATCGATTTCTCTTTAGTCTTTCAAAAATCTATTAAATACCTAAAATATCATAGGTATATTTCAATATGGACAAAAAAATATTAAATATTTCAATATCTATTTTAATGATAACTCTCTCATTATCTTTATTTCAGATTGTTGGTAGAGTAAATCAATATTTTACAATTCAAGAAAGTGTTTTATTGCAACAAGCTGAAATTGTCTTATCTGCTAAAGAACTTAGTAGTGATATAACCTTATTTGGAGCTTTATACTTTGAAATTTATTTGTATATAAATGATGGAGTAGGAGATTTTGATGATGTAGCAGCTAGTCTTGAAAAATTAAAAGAAACTCAAAAAAGAATTGAAGAAAATAATGAGGCATTGGGTATTCTTACAAAAAAACTCGTAGAAGCTCTTGAATAAAAATTTCATTTTTGCAGGAAGTCTTTAACCATCTCTTCTAAAATTTGTCCTCCATTTTCATTCAAATGAATGTGATCACAAAGAAGTTTTAAATTATATTTTTTTCCTATATCCTTCCACGTCCAATTAAAAACATAGTGAAGAATCACTGCTCTTAAACCTCTTAATCTTCTTAATTCACTGGTTGTATAAGGAATGCTATTGTTATCAATGATTATTGAATCAAATTTTTTAAAAAAATCAAGTAATGTAGTGCCATACTTGTTTGATATATCTCGTATTATTCGATTATGATCTTTTACTACTTGTATGATTTCAGAATCTTTTTGTTCTCCTAGAAATGGTAAAGTAATTAATGAAATTCTTGCATTAGTTTTATTTGTTAATGTTGATACTAACTCATCCAACTGTTCTTCAAACCACTCTATTGAAGGTTTTTTAGGTAAACCTTTAGTTTGAATATAATACTGCTGTATTTGCTTTACTGGTTGGCTTCCGATAGCATCATTTGTTCCTATTAAGATAGTTATATAGTCAGGGTTGTGTTTAATTATATCTCTCACGCGTTGGTTTAAATTCCAAGTAAGATCTGCGTTTATTCCAGCATTAATGAATAATTTTGTTTTATCTTTTTTTCTTAAAGAACCAACCCAATCATATCCAATATGACCATGAGTTATACTATCTCCGCAGCAAACAACAACCGGTTTTTTGTTTTCTTTGTTAATTGAAAATTCGGAAGAAGAGTTTTCAGGTAATTGCCAAGATTTTCTTATTATGGGTAGTTGATATATTCTAAGTATTAATGAATTTCTAAAAATATATATGCAAAAAATTGTTATTAAAATGATGAATAAAAAGTTCATCAATTAAAACTGATGGCTGGTAACTCGTATGATACTATTCGCATATCATTGTCTACAGCATATAAATACCACTTTCCATGCATATATGCTGTTGTTATCCCATCTGTATAAGAAACCTCATCTAAGTATAAAGTTTTTTTGAATTCTAGTGTTTTTCTATCGAAAAGGTGGAATCTGTTATCATCCTTACTTTGCTCAGTACATATCCAATATCCTTCATCTTTACTTGTCTTTACTAAAGCAATACCTTCAGGATCATTTCCTCTATTAAACTGACCAATATCTTCAATTATAACATTACCTGTATCTAAATCTAAAGCCATAATTTTATGATGTTCTTTCATTTCTTCAGCTACAAGCATTACTTTATTTTCCTTATCAATGAATATACTTTCTACTTGGTATAAAGTTGGATTTCCAAAAACATTTGAATTTTCAGTCCTAAAAGTTTCGTTATCAATTTTAAAATCCCATGATAATATTCTATCGTTTCTAGGATTATTAAATTCATAGCTGTCTGTTACAAAGACTTTATAAAAATTATCATCAACTTTATAAAATGCAATGCCATAAGGACTTCTAAGTTCATTATTGCCAAAAGATCCAAGATATTCTAGCGATGAGTTGAAAACAGCTACTTGCTTATTATCTCTTTCAGTTACTAATACAAACTTATCATCAATTACAGTTACTCCATTTGGAAAAGCACTTTCTCTTGAAACGGTTTTTTTTAATTTTCCGTTCATAGCGCCATAAACATGCAATTCATTTTTGTCTTTAACTGTAGCAACAATAACATGCTTCCTCATTAAAAAACCAATACTATCAATTCCTGCATCTTTAAAAGACTCAGTTTTAAACATTGGATCTTGAAGTAATAGAATGCTTGATTGATTTTGGCATGAAGTAAATATAAAAACAAAAAGAAATGTAGATAGGTATGAAATTAGCTTCATTAGATGCTATTTAATTACTTCCAATAGTTCCATTTCAAAAATTAAAGTTGCTCCAGGTGGAATAATATATTCTTTGTTAGCATCTTTAACACCACCTTCACCATAAGCTAAATTGAATGGTATAAATACTTCCCATTTTGAACCAACAGGCATTTTCTGTAGAATATCCTGCCAACCAACTATAAGTTGTTCTATTTTTATTGTGAGAGGCTTATTCTTATCATAACTACTATCAAATTTTTGGCCATCCACTAAATAACCATTATAATGAACAACTACAGCATCATCATAATCTGGAATAACTCCAAAACCTTCCTTAATAACCTTATACTGAATTCCGGATCTCTGAAAAACTCTTACACCATCTCTCATTTTATTTTTTTCCATGAAAGATTGGCCATCCATTTTGTTTTTTCTGGAAAGCTCTTTCATTTCTGCAGTCATTGCTGCCATTTGCTCTCTTTCAATTTCAGAATTTTTAATATTAAAAATTCTTAAAATCTCAGATCGTTCTGGGACATTTAATCTTGGCTCAGTTTTTGCCCAATAATCTCTTAATCCCTCAATGAGTAGCTCTTGATTAATTTCGGTTTCCGGTAGATTAGTTCCAATATTAACTCCCATAGTATAGCTTAAAGAATCCTGAAAAGTGACCATCAAATTCTCATCTAAAACTTCATTTTCTTTTTCCGAAGAGCAACTGTTAACTAACAAAAAAGATAGGACTAGAAACTTGCTAATATAATTTTTCATATATTTAGTCTAAAACCTTATTTAAAAATTGTAAAGTAAAATTATCTGCCATCATTATATCCTTTATAGTCATCCATCATATTATATAGACCATAAAGACTACTGAACTTTATTAGTAATGAACTTGGTAGGATTGCTCTTAGAAGTACAATTTGATTCATTATCCATGGAACTTTTGGAGAGTGGAAACCAAGCTTGATTGCCCTGTTTACTATAACCTTTGCAACTTGATCATGGCTTTTTACACCAGGAGCAAGTAACTGTCCAATGAAATTAAGTTTTGTACCTTCAAAAAGACCTTTCTTTAAAAAATTTGGATGAATTGAAGAAAATTTGACGCCATTCTTGCCCATTTTCTGAACCTCAAGTCTTAAAGATTCTGTCAAACCTGCTACTGCCCATTTAGTTGCAGCATATACCGCAAGCTTAGGAGCTCCTGTTAAGGATGATGCAGATGATATATTTATTATATGTCCTGAATTTTTTTCAAGCATTTTTGGCATAAATGCTCGAATAGTATATATCATAGAGGTAAAATTTACATTAATTAAGTTTTCTAACTCTTCGTCTGACCTATCAAGCATATAACCTGTATAAACAGTCCCAGCATTATTAATTAATATATCAATACCACCAAATTTTTCGTCAATAATACGGGCATTTTCATAAATTTGTTCTTTGTTTGTAACATCACATACTTGTGAGAAGACTTCGAAGCCATTATTGTGAAAATTTTTGGTTGTTTCATCTAAAGATTCTCGATCAAAATCCCAAAGTATTACCATACTTCCCTGCTCAAGAATCCTTTTAGCTGTTGCAAGACCAATACCTTTAGCACCACCAGTAATAAGAACAGTTTTATTTTTTAAATTCATTTGATATAAACTAAAGTTTTATAAAGTAGAATACCATTGAATTCCATATGCTAAAGAAACACTGATCATTAGACCAAGCATTAATCTTAAAAAATCCATATATAGCATTGGGAAAATAGCCTTTTTATGTCTATCAGTATATGTCAATTTACCATAACCAATTGACATCCAAATACCGAGCTCTCTTCCAGCTAGCATTCCCATAAATACGAAAGTAGTGCTCATAGGAATATTGTTAACCTCTTTAAAATAGTATAAAACAAAACAATATACTAAATCGATAAGTGTTGCAGATCTAACATATCTTGTATTGGTTTTAGATAAAACAATTTCTTGAATTCGACCACCACGTTCATAAAACATAAATGCCAAACCTAGCAGCATTACTAATAATACAAATAACTGGAACTGTAAGCTTTGAACTGTACTATATCTTGGTAAAAAAATCATAATATTAGCCAAATCATGTTTTAACCAAGTTGACCATAACCAGCCAGTAGTTAACCATTGGGCTGCTCTCCAATAATTATTATATTTATTTTTACCTTTTTCTCCTTCATAAAGAAAATATTTGCTAATTAAGTACCAAGAACCACATGCAAACACAAATGATACTGCATAACCAACAAAACTTTTAACCAACATCTGCTCCATTACTATAGAAGTTGCAAAAACAGAAAGAACTAAAAATGTAGTAGAAACTGGGATTTTTAATCTGGTTAATGCTACCAATACCAGTGGAGCTAATGCATGATACCATTGAATTGTAATTGGTTCAAATTTATCTAATCTACCAAATGCTGGATCATTCAGGGAGAAACCCTGAATCATTGTGAAAACAAATATGGAGCCCATATAACCAAACATCCAATACCATTTGATATCCCTGTTTGATGAAATATATGTTCCTAAGGTTTGAATACTATCATTAGCGGTTACAGCATACACTGCAAATAAAAAACCCAATAAAGACCATAGTGTTAGAAAATCCATTTTATTTACTTCCTTTTATTGAGCTTGACATGCAAGCTCCGGAGGAGGGACTCGAACCCCCGACCTGGTGATTAACAGTCACTCGCTCTACCAACTGAGCTACTCCGGAAGATGGTAGAAATTTTTAATATTATTATCGAAAAAACAAGTATTATTACTTTTATTTTTGATTAAAATAATAACAACAAAATTTACAAATCAGCCTTTATACCAATTGTAAATTTTGTATTATAATATTCTTCTTGCATTAAATATCTACTACTTCCTTGATAATATCTCAATGGTTGATTAGTTAAATTATTAAAGTCAGCATAAAGAGAAATATTTTCTCTTAAATTATAATTTGCATTTAAATCAACAAAAGTTGATTTATCATACCATCTATCTTCAGATTTGGAATCACCAAATTCTTCAAGAAACTCTCCTTGATGATTAAGAGATAAACGTACGGTCATTGGCTCTCTTTCATATGATATTGAAAGATTGTAATTAAGCTGAGACGTACCTGGCATAGGATTATCTTTTACATCGGGTCTGTCTTCTTGAAGCTTTGGATCTAAGTTATTTATTTTTGAGTCAATAGCAGTAACATTGGCATATAAACCTAGTCCTGGTAATATTTGCCTTTGAAATGCAATTTCAACTCCTAATAAAGATGCATTTCCACCATTCAATGCTTTGTCTAATTGAAAACCATTGTAGTCTGGCAGATTATCAGCTTGAGTTACATAGCCAGATGTATAAACAACGAAGTTATCTATTTCTTTAGTAAAAATTCCTGCTGAGAATAACCCAATATCATCAAAATACCTTTCGAAAGAAATGTCAAAATTTGTTGAAATGGTAGGCTCTAGCTCAGGGTTACCAACCTTAATCTCTTCATCTTCAACTTTTACTTGTTGATATGGAACAGTATCAAAGTAATTAGGTCTTGCTAATGACTTTGTTAAAGCAACTCTAATCTTTGATGAACCATCTAAATCATATATCAGGTGCAAAGAAGGTAATACATCAGTATAGTCATTATCAGCGGCTGTAATGATATTATTTTGATCATTATCTTCATCATAACTTCTTGCTTCTAGATCATATAAGGATGTTCTTTCTAATCTTACTCCACCTACAACTAGCAATTGGTCTGAATAATCATATGAAGCCATTCCATAGAATGAAGTGATGTGTTCAGAGGCTTTGAAGTTGCCAGCCAACTCTTCTTCAACAATAACTCTCTCAAAAAGATCTGTATTTGATAAATCTAAATTTCCAAGAAATTCTCTACTTACATAAGATCCTGAATTATAAGTAGTACCATTACCGTCATTCAACCATTCACTTTTATCTTGACTTACGATGTTTGAAAATGCACCTGCTAAAAAAGCATCTTCATCTACTGGTTCAAATTCGTAGAACTCATTACGCCTTTCCTTTTTTCTCGAACTAATTTTCAATCCAGCCTCTAATTTTAAATTATCATTAAAATTGTAGTCAGCATCTAACTTAAAACTTTGTGCTTTTTCATCAGTATCTCTACGTTCTTCAATTAAGTTTCTAAAATCCCACGAATTATTTAAGTCTGCAGCGATTGCATTTGAGAAAGTAAAGTTTGGCTTTTCAGTACTTTGATTCCAAATGGCAGTTTGTTTTTTTAATCTTAAAGCCAGATATCTCTCATTGGGTCTTAACTCTGAAGCCTCAGAAATTTTAAAAGAATAATCTAGTTTTAATTTATCTAAAAGACTTGTTCCACCAAATTTATAGGAAAAAAGCTTTTGATCTTCTAGTCTTCCATATTCATTACCTGGCAATCCTGCCTTAGTTTGCCTTCTTACCTCCTGGCTTCCTTCACCTTCATCTAAATCTTTGATTCTTTGACGATACCTATTTTCGTAATCATCACGATCGTTATAATTAAGATCTGCATATAATTCTGTACTAGCCAAATTATAATCGAACCTTAATCCAAAACTTTTTCTTTCTCGATGCACTAGATATTTTCTTATATCATGTTCAACAATATTTCCTTCATCATCCCATTCTGCTTCAACGTTATCAGTACCCGTCCAGTTATCATAAAAAGAAAAATTAAACATATATCCAAAATTTCTGTCTTCTGATCTATTGGAATGCATTCCAGATAACTGTACTATTTTACCAGCTTCATCCAAGGTATTCTCACCTCTTCCAACTGTAACTGATGTACGTTTTCCTGCAGCTTTTCGTGTAATAAGATTAATAGACCCTCCTATTGCATCTGCATCCATATCTGGAGTAAGTGCTTTTATTACTTCTACGGTTTGAATCATATCAGCAGGAATTATGTCCAACTGGTTACTTCTTGTTGTAGCCTCTGCGGAAGGCATTCTTTCGCCATTAATAGTTGCTGAATTAAAACTAGATGGAGTTCCACGAACATGTCCAAATCTCGCTTCACCCATATCGTTGTATACAGCAATTCCAGGTACACGTTTTAACGCATCTCCAATATTTGAGTCTGGAAACTTCCCAACCTGATCTGACGAAATAACATTACTAATATTTGATTTATTTTTTTGATTATTTAACGCTCTAGCCTGACCCAATAAAGAATTACCAATTACATCAATATCGTTTCCAAGTAATGTTTCAACTGATAATTCCACTGCAAAGGTGTTCAAACTTTCTTCATCTATATAAATATCTTTTTCTTGATTTTCATATCCAATGTAAGAAACTACCAGCTTATAATTGCCTGTAGGTAAATTTGAAAGATAAACCTTACCTCCGGAATCAGTTATTCCTCCAAAGTTAGTTCCTTCCAAATAAACATTGGCACCAGGTAATGGAAAGGAACCATTTGAATCTGAAACTGTTCCTAATAAATTACCTGTTTGTGAAAGTAAATGTGATGTGATAAGACATACGGATAGAATAATTGTTTTTAATCGCATGGCCTAATCTCCTTTTCATAAAATTAGCTTCAACTTTTAAAAACGCCCCCTAAGACTTTTTTAATCGCATGGCCAGATATGTTTTCTCATCCACATCTGCTTCAACTCTTAAAAAGTAATAAAACTCTTTTTAAGTGCATGGCCAGATCAATTTTTTCATTAAGATCTGCTTCAACATCTTAAAAAGCGATTTTAACTACGGGAGTTTAAAAGAGATGAAAAATATTTGTCAATATAATTTTAAAAAAAAGAAAATTATAATTCTAGCTCGATAAATAATTTTTTTGAAGAATCAAATTGACCATGATTCTGGACATTTTTAGAGATTTCAATTTTATTACTTGAAGATATTTTTCCAATGTAAGCATGAGTAGATTTGATTCCACCTAAGTACCACCTTGTATCAGATATATATGCAAAATCTCCTTCTTTAGCGCCAAGATCTTTCATTAAATCTGCAGGTAAGTATATTTTATTATCTGTATCATCCACAACTTTAATCATGTCACCGTCAAAGGTGATTTTACTTCCTGCATTTTCATTAACCTCAGAACCTTTGAAGAATGTTGGGCCATCTTTAATAGTCCAAAGAGTTAATCCTTTAATTTGTTCGTAATGAGAGTGATTTGGTTTTGACGTTATTAAGGTTACTATGATTCCAATGGATGTACATGCAACTACATTATATAATGCTCTAATATAAGACCATGGTTTTGCTTCAACATATTCTATCCCATGTGAAAATGGTTGAACAAAAATTTGAGGATACTCAATCCCAAGGAAAATGAATGCTGCACCTAGGATAAACGTTAATACAGCTGCTCTTGATGAAAAGCGCTGCCAGAAAATTCCAAGGAAAATAACTGTAACCATTGGTGGAGTAACTACACTATGAAATGCACCATGAGCCTCATAGATGGTTCCATATTGTGCAAATAAGAATGCTGCCTGTATCCCAACAAAAGTAACAATTAGGGAAGTAAACATAGAAACTCTCAAGCGTGTTTTTTCAGAAGGATTCTTGCTTAATGGCGTATATACATCGTTAACCGCCACCGCTGCTGATGCATTAATTTGTGAATCTAAACTGGACATTAAAGCAGCAACTACTGCTGCTACTAGAAATGCGAAAATTGCTTCTGAATTAGCTACCAGGGAAGCAACAACAGTAAATACACCATTTGCACTTCCATTTGGTAATAAATTTGTTATAACACCAGGAGTCATATTTTCTATAGCCCTAGCAAGCCAACCAGAATTAGAAACTGCAACAGTTCCTATTGGTAAGAAAACCAATACATTCATCATAGTCGCTCTTCTAGCATGAATAACGGATCGAGATGCTAAGAATCTCATAATTACTGCCTGATTCATAAACGCGAATCCAACTGAACCAACTACTCCATCTTGCCAGAAAATTCCAACAAAATTAAAGTCAGGTGGAGAGTTAAAATCTGCCAATGGTAACTTATTTGTAGCTGACAAATTGCTCCAGAAGAAATCAAATCCTCCTAAATAAGCAATACCCAAACCAAAAATTAGTAACCCAGCAAATAGAAGAATGACACCTTGTAAGAAGTCAGTAAATATAATTGCAGTTTGACCACCTAAAGATACATAAGTACCAGATATGATAGCTACCACTATAATAATAGTATTAATTTCCCATCCCAAAATTGGTTGCAATAATGACCCTAAAGCTAATAATCCAATTCCTATATACCCTATGAGATATAGAAGCATGGTTATTGTAGATAAATTTCTTACAGTTGAGTTAAATCTTCGTTCAAAATATTCAGGAATGGAATTGACCTGCATATAATATATGATTGGAATCCAACCAAATAATAATAATGGCATAAAAAACCAATCATTCATATAGGTCATTGTGGATGAAAATCCATATTCAAAACCTTTAGAGGCGTATTTAGCAAAACTATGTGATCCAACACCAGTAGCCAGCATTGACATACCAATCAACCACCATGAAAATCTTCTACCACCAAAAAAGAAGTCTTCAGTTGACTGATTATTTCTCGCAAAGAATAATCCAGCACCTAATACAAAGAAAACATAAGCTGCTAAAATAACCCAAAACAATTCTGAAGTAGGAATAGTAGTCATGTAATCTTCCTTGTTAATAGAAAGACATTAAATATGTATAAAGATAAAATTACAAGGTATAACTGAGAAAGATCATTCAGAGCTGAAACAGTCATCAATAAGTGAATGGAAGAAACGTAAATGAATCCCCAAATTAAAATCTGAATCCATATCTTATATTGATTCCAGAACTCTTTCCCCCCATATGCTTTAAATACAGCAAAAAGCCCTCCACCAAAAATTAATAGACCAAAACCATATTGATACATAAATGGAAGCCAAGAATGTGAAAATAAATCCACTATAGTACTTCCTTAAATAATTTTAATAATTGCTCATAAGTATCATCTAAAGTTTGAGCCATCACTTTTGTATTTCCAATAACAGGCATAAAAGATGTATCACTTTTCCATCGAGGCACAATATGAAAATGTAAATGAGAAGCAATAGATGCTCCTGAGCCCTCTCCAATGTTAGCTCCAAAGTTAAAACCATCACAACTAAAACTGTGTCTTAATATTTTCATAATTTTTTTAGAAATAACCATAATCTCAGAAAGAACTTTATCATCAAGATCTTCAAATCTATCAACTTCTTTGAAAGGAATTACCATCAAATGTCCATTATTGTAGGGATAATAATTCATTATTACATAGCAATGTTTTGCACGGTGTAATATAAGATTATCTCTATCATTGTCTTCATTTGCAAAATCAGAAAATATTTTTTGTGAATCATTTTTTTTATTTCTTAAATAGTCCATTTTCCATGGAGCCCATAGATGTTTTGTCTTACTCATAAACTTTATCTTCTTTTGCCTTTGTAATTAAATCACGTATGACAGGTTTAATATAAACATTATCTAAATTAGTTTGACTAAAACACTTAGCAAGAACATATAGTCTTTGTTCTATAGGCTTATGTTTGTTAATAACAATTGTGTCATTTGAAAATAAAACACAATTATCGCCATTAAAATCACCTTTATCATGAATAATTTTTATTCCACATTTTTCACCTAACATTAAAAATTCCTCAAGGAGTTGAGATTTCTTCTTATCTATTTTTGTTTTTTTCTTCATTTTAAACCTGTTAAATCACTACTACTTCTTATTTTTTTTCCAAGTCCATCAACCATTTTTATATTATACTTTTTCATAACTTTAGTTTCTGGAATTTCATCAAGTTTACGGTCACCTCCGTTTGCAAAAATATCTGGTTTAATATGTTCAAGACTTTTGCAAACACTTGAATCCTCATCTATGCTCAAAAAAACTTCATCAACGCACCTTATAGCTGAAACTATTTCAACTCTATCATTTTCATTCATAAAAGATTTTCCTTTTTTTAAAGATGCTTGAAAATCATTATTCACAATGACAATTAAATAATCACCAATTTTTTTGGCAAGCTCTAGGTATTCTAAATGACCTACATGAATTGGATCAAAGTATCCACTGACAGCAACAATATTTTTTTTATTCATTTATATTCCAGTTTGGAATTTCAAATTCCCAGTTTGACCTTAATTCCAAAATATCACCATAAACATGAAAATTTTCGGTATCTGTACTATTTTCAAGTGAACCAGTATCTAAAATTCGATTATTATTCCTATCTTCAAAGATAATCATTTCGTACTTACCCTCATTAACTTTTTCAAAATTAAATTTTCCATCTAAACCAAGGTTTGTTGAATAATTTTTATCCCCGGAAAGAGTAACCACCATTGGTAATAAGTAATTGCCAACAATTCTTCCTGATAAGGAAGAATACTTTGAATTTAATTCTTCAGAATTTTCTGTTTCAATTTCATCTACTTTATTTTTATTGAAATAAAAATTTGATATTATTGAATTATTATCCTCAATATTAAAATGAAATGACTTATTTAATGAAATATTTTGAGAAGTTAAATCTTCATTTTTTCTATAATTATTCACTGCTATTAAAGAAAAATCACCATTTGGTAAGTGATTAAAAGAAAATTGTTTATTTGCTGAAATCACGTAGTCTGGTTTCAAATCATTAATAATTTCTCCAGAGAAAATTCCATTCCAAATAAGAATACTAACATTTTCAAAATCACCAAAAATTTGACCATTAATTTTTCCTGAACTAATATTATCTGAGAAAGAGAATGGAATAACTATATCTTCATTAATTTTAACGTTATTTTCATCTGAAAAATTTTTATTAAAATTAATAGTATATGTCATATTTGGATCTAAATCTGAAGGTATTTCTACTCTAATAATTTTTCCCTCATAAGAAAAATCAATTCCATTTTGATTTTTTGGAAAAATTGATAAAGACTTTTTTATAGAACCTTCATTGATATATTCATCAAAAATGATTGATATTTCTTGATTATCTTTAATGTTAACCAACTCAACAGGGTCGGTACTGATTAACAACGGAGGTTTTAAATCCTTGGGCCCACCTCCAGGGGACATTACAGATGCACACGATGTAAATAATACAAAAAATAAAAGAAAATATATTTTATAAATCAATTGATTGTAAAACATCTTTAGAATGAGTAGCAGTTTTGACTTTTGGGAAAGCTCTAATGATAATTCCTTTCTCGTCTATTAAATATGATATTCGCAATATGCCTTCATATTCTTTTCCATACATTTTTTTTAAACCCCAAGCTTCATATGATTTTATCATATCTAATTCAGGGTTAGCAAGTAAGTCGTACGGAAAATCATTTTTATTACAAAAATTTTGTTGAGCTTTTATAGAATCCTTACTAACACCGATAATTTTAATATTATTCTTTTTAAATATATTGAAATCGTCTTTAAAACCAACACCCTCTCTTGTACAACCTCCAGTATTTGCTTTAGGAAAAAACCAAATCAAAACTTTAGAACCTAAAAAATCTTTTAATTCTACATCTTCTCCATTTTGGTTTTTTAAAATAAAATTTGGTGCTTTTTTGCCTATATCAATCATATCTACCTGTCAAATTTATTTAAATAATTACTAGACCATTTTACAAAACTATTATTATTAATTTCATTCTTTATTTCACTAATTAAATCAAAGTAGTATGCGATATTAGTGAGCGTAGCAATCCGAATTCCAAACATTTCGTTAACCTTAAATAAATGTCTTAAATATGATTTAGAAAAATCTTTAGCAAATTTAACTGAACTCTTACTATCAATAGGAGATGTATCATTTGAAAATTGACTATTTAAAATATTAATCACGCCATCATGAGTAAAAATTTGACCATTCCTTGCATTTCGAGCTGGTAAAACACAATCGAACATATCCACTCCTCTCAAAATTGATTTTACTAAATCAGTAGGCTTACCAACACCCATAAGGTATCGCGGTTGATCTTTAGGCATTTCTTTTCCTAAAAACTCTACAACCTCAAGCATAGGATCTTTTTTTTCTCCAACAGAAAGACCTCCAATTGCAATTCCGCACGTTGCAAAAGGAATCATTTGTTCTAAGCATTTTTTTCTTTCTTCAATACTCGTTCCTCCTTGAATAATTGGAAACATTGTTTGATTGTGTACATATATTGATTGATTTTTTTGAAGATATTCGAATGCTTCTTTAGTCCAAATATTTGTTAGATCTGAGGCTCTTAATAATTCGCTTTTTGAACAATCACCTGGTGGACAATAATCAAATGCCATAATAATATCTGCACCAAGATATCTCTGGATCTCCATTGATTTTGTAGGCGTCAGAAAGTGTTCACTTCCATCTAAATGAGATTTAAACTTTACACCTTTTGAAGTTATTTCATTCATGTTACTTAATGAAAATACTTGATAGCCACCACTATCTGTCAAAATACTTTTGTTCCAATTAATAAATTCATGTAAACCATTATTTTTATTAACAATTTCAGTTCCTGGTCTTAAATAAAGGTGATAAGTATTTGAAAGCATAATTTGAACGTTGAGACTATTTAAATCTTCTGGAGATAAGGACTTAACTACACCATGTGTACCAACAGGCATAAAAACTGGAGTTTCAATTTTTGAATGATCTGTTTCAATTAATCCAGTTCGTGCTTGAGAATTTTTATCTTGAGATAAAACTGAAAACTTCAAGGAATTTTACCAATCGTAACCAACTGATATAATATATTGAGGCTTTGAATAGCCAGAAGAATATTTATCCCATGCAGTATCTAATCTTACTATACCAAAACCTGTAAATATCTTTGCCCCAATTCCAAATGTAGTAAGAATTGGAGAAGCCTCGGGATCTGTTAAGCCATATTTATCTCTTATAATTTGACTGCTATCAAATTCATTTGAATCATCCCAAGCAGCTCCAACATCTAAAAAAAGATGCCCAAAAATATTTCCAAACCTTATCCTTGCAGGAAAGCTAACATCAACATAATTAACAAATGGGAATCTAAATTCAAAGTTTGCTATGGCAACATTTTCTCCAACTCTTTCTCTATATCTTGCACCTCGTAAAGGAAATACGTACTCACTAAAATATACATCTTCAAGTATACTTGTATTATCGTACTCTAAGACTCTTTGAGCATAAAAACCAGAATCATCTCTTCCTTCTGTTTGGGTATCCGAAAATATAGTAAACTGTGAATTTCCACCTAAAAAGAATTTTTGTGCTTTATCTCCAATACTTTTTCCAAGCATTAATCTCGCTGCAAAACTATAATTACGACTTATCTTAAAATACTTTCGCATGTCAAATTTTAAAGTTCTAAATGGTACAGAGCTATCTCCAATACTCGGGCTGAATTGAAAGGTTAAATTTTGCTTAAAACCATCAATAGGACCGGTATAACCATTTGTTGTATTGTCATATATGTAACTGACAACAGGAACTAGTGATTTTAAATTTTCAGTATAAGCTGTATTTGTTGTGAATGTAAAAATGTCAAACTCTTTCACTTCATAATTAACAGCCCTTATTGTTGATCCGAAATCCACTCTTGAAAATTTAGAAAAAGGGTACTGTGCAAAGAAACCAATTCCATAATCACGTAATTGGCCTATAAAATCAAAGTTTAAGTTATATCCTAAAGAAAAAGTATTCGCCTGCTGAAAAATTGTTGTGTAGTAATTTATTCTATTTTTTAGGTAGGCGTATTGAAAAATAAAGTCACTGTTATCTAAATCTAAAACAAGATTTGTTCCAACATTTATTCTATGATCACCCATAACATCGCTCCAAGCAAAATTTGCTACACCTCTTGTACCAAAGAGATTATCAATTGAAGCTGTAGTTTGAATGTAATCTACTGAAAATTCAGGTTGATATCTCCTTGCAATATAGTCATCTTGAAAACGTAAGCTATCATTTTCTACTTCTACTTTATCTTCTTTTTTATCATTCTTATAGTCAAAGTTTCTTGCAAAAATGTATGATGAGTAATCTTCAGGGGTTTTTGTTTTTTCGTTTTTTGTAAAAGACCTTAAATCTTCAAAATCATCACTTAGATCTCTTTGAGAATAAAATTTAGTTTCTTTTACCTCTTTCTTATTTTTTTGATTCAAATTGTTCATCAAATATAAATCCCAACCTCTTTCTTTATAACCTGAAAAAACTAGATTGTTATTATTATCAATGTCAATTTGCTGAACTCCAGTAACAACATTTGTTATTGGGAAAGAATCTCCACTTTGGAGGTCTTGATAAAATACATTTGTTATTCCATTAAAATCTGAAGTATAATAAAGAGTACCTTCTTCTGATTGTACAGGATAATTTTCATTAAAATCTGTATCTGTTATTTGAATTAGTTTATTATCAAGTAAATTAAATTCAAAAATGTCAGTTTGAGAAAAGTCCACTTTGAACATGTTTGAAGAATCATTACTATTACCTCTATCTGAAGCAAAATATAATTTATTCCCATCAGCAGACCAACTCGGTGAGTATTCAGAAAACTTATCGTTTGTTATATTTATAGTTTCTTTTCCATCTAAACTGATTATAAATATATCACTTGAATCATTTTTATGACCCACAAATGCAATTTTATCTTCAGATGGGTGCCATGAAGTAGTAAAAACTCCATCTAAGTTAATTGGAATTTTTTTGTATTTACCATTTTTGACATTTACAATTATTATTGAATCCTGTTTTCCACTTTTAGAGGCAAATGATATAAACTTGCCGTCCGGTGACCACGATATACCAGGCTGTAACCACTTTAGCTCTTCTAAATCTGGAGTGGTGTTACCACGTATTAATCTTTTCTTTTGTTTTTGAGTATCAATATTATATAAAATTAAATCCATATAGCCGTCTTGATCAGAAAAGTAAGCTACAGTATTACCATCAGGTGAAAATGCGGGACTAACATTATAAAAATTTCTTGTTTTTGATCTATCAGTAATTTTTTCAGAAAAATCTTTAAAATTTTCTCTATTAACCAAATCAGGCCAATACTCTCTTTTTAAATAATCGTGCCAATCTTCTGTTAATTTCTCGAAATCAACACCAATTGCGCTCTCAAATCCTTTTTCAGCATTTTGCGTTCTTTTCATTTGCTGAAATATTTCTCCAACTTTTTCTCGACCATATTTCTGAGTAATATATTGCCAAACTGAATTACCTCCTTTATATGCAAGGATTGAATAATTAAGCTCTTGAATGGATGGTAATCTTTCTTCAATAGCTAAATCTCTTAAAACCATATCAGAATTTGTATCCCAGTCAACTGATAGGAATTCTGCAAGACCTTCATTTGCCCAAAGAGGAACTTGCACTCTTATTCTTCCACTGATTAATGCCTGAGCATTTCCGCCATAAACTGATTCATTAATCGCAGCATGAACAAGTTCATGATGAATTACATGTTCAAACTGCTCATAAGAACCTTCAAATGGGATAACTATTCTATTTTTAAAAAGCTCCGTAACACCACCAATACCCTCAGACATGTATACATCAACTACGTTAGTTTGTTGAAAATCGTTGTGTGAAGTATAAACAATAATTTTAATGGGTTTACCAGGCCTCCATCTAAGGTGTTTACCTATCTGTTCAATTGATCTTTCGGCAACTTCAGAAGTAAAAATAGCTAAGTCGTAGTTGTCACCATAGTAATAAACGTTAAAATTTGGACTTACAATATATTCCCAATCGAATGAATTATATTGAACTTTGTTTTTCCCAAAGCTTTGAGGAAATAAAAAAGTTATAAATAATAATATAGTAATATAGCGTTTCATATGATTTTAAAAGCATTTGCTGATCAAATGTTTCAATAATTTAAATAATTGAAATTATTTTTACTATCAAAGAATATGATATTATTAAAAAAATAAAAATAATAATTCATTGATGAACTTTTTTTAAAAGATTAAGTTTTTGAATGCAATTGCCAATATACTTTTTTGGAGATAACCATTTTTCAATTAATCCATTATCAAATAAAGAAAAAATTAAAAAATTTGAAGATTTTTATCATTTAATAAAAAATGAAAAATGCAGTATTGTAATTATGGGAGATTTTTTTGATTATTATTTTGAATATAATAATTCAAAACCTGATTATTTCAATGAAGTTTTTGATCTTCTTAAAAGAATTAAAGAAAGTAAAATTGACATATATTTTGTAGCAGGTAATCATGATTATTGGATCGGAGACTACTTTAAATCTTACACAAAGAAAACTTTTCTAAACGATACTGAAATACAAATAAATAATAAGTCAATTTATTTGACTCATGGTGATGGTATATTATCATGGGATAAATCTTATAGAGTTCTAAAAAAAATAATAAGAAGTAGTATTTTCATAATAATTTATTCTTTAATACCAAAAAAATATGGAAATAAAATAGCTGAAAAAATTTCTTACAAGAGAAAAGATTCACACAAAAGAGATATTAAAAAATTAAATAAAATTCATGATGAATTAATTAATTTTTCTAAAGAAAAATGGAGCACTGGTACTGATTGTGTTATTATGGGACATTATCATCATGATTTTAGTTTTACTGAAAATGGTAAAGAACTATATATCCTTGATGATTGTTCAGAGAATAGCTTTAACTATCTAAAATATGATGGATCAAGTTTTATTAAAGAAAAAATTTGATTCTATTTATTTGCAAGAGTAACCATAATTGCATTTTGTGTATGAAGTCTGTTCTCAGCTTGCTCAAAAACTACTGAATTAGATGAATCAATTACACCATCAGTTACTTCTCTTCCTCTTTCTGCTGGTAAACAGTGCATGAACATGTAGTCACTTTTTGCATTTTCAACTAGAGCTTCATTTACTTGCAAAGGTGAAAAAACCTTAATTCTTTCATCTATTTCTTTTTTTTGACCCATTGAAGCCCATACGTCAGTATAGATGACATCTGCATTTTTCACAGACTCTTTAGCATCATTTGATATATTAATTTTTGACAAGTTTTTTGATTTTGCAAATTGGATAGTATCATTATCTGGTTCATAACCCTCCGGACAAACACATGTGAAATCAAAAGAAAGTATTGATGATAACCTTATCCATGAATTGACTATATTATTTCCATCTCCAACGTAAACAATTTTCAAATTGTTAAAGTTATTCTTTTTATTTTCCCAAATAGTAAACATGTCAGTTAAAATTTGACATGGATGATTATAGTCTGTTAAACCATTTATTACTGGAACTGTAGAAAATTTCTCAAAATCAATCATATCATTATGACTATAAACTCTAGCCATGATCATATCATTGTACCTACTAAATAATTGAGCTAAATCTGACGCTGTTTCTCTAGTTCCCAGACCAATATCTTGAGGAGCTAAATAAATTGCATGACCTCCCATCCATGTAAAACCCGTTTCGAAAGAAACTCTAGTTCTAGCAGACGGCTTTGCAAAAATCATTGCCATGGAATGATCTTTAAAAGGTTTATAGCTTTCCTTATTTCTAAATTTTTTCTTTAATTCAGATGCCAACTCAAATAATTCAATTATTTCATCTTTTGAAAAGTCGTCAACTTTAATACAATGTCTCAAATTCATTTTTTCTTCCTTTTTTGGGCATTTCTAATATTTAATATCCTACGATACTTAGATACAGTTCTTCTTGCAATTAAAAAATCATTTTTTAACAATATTTCTGCAATTTTATTATCTGAAAGTGGATCTTTTTTATCTTCTTCATCTATAATAGACAAAATAGCTTTTTTCAGTTCATTTGATGAGCCAACTTTACCAGAAGATTTAATTATTTCAGAAGCAAATAAACTTTTTAAACTCAATATTCCAATAGGAGTATCTATATATTTATTTTTTACGACGCGACTAATTGTAGATATATCCATATCCAATTTTTTTGCTATATCCTCAAGTTTTAGTGGTTTTAAGTAGTCTAAATTGCCGAGTAAATAATCACCTTGAATAATTAAAATCTCGGAGATCACATTTTTTAAAGTAGAAGATCTATAATTCAACGTATCTAAAATTGCTTGAGCATTATTAATATGTGTTTTAAGAAATGATTTTTCCTCTTTTGACGACTTACTGCTTAATGCAGCTTCCATATAATCATTTGAAATTTGATACTTGCTCAAAAACTTATCATTTACCATAATTAACCATTTTTCATTTTTATTTTTGACAACTGCATCAGGATAAAGACTCATGCTATTAACATCATTGTCAAAAATTGGAGAAAAATTTTTTTCAGAAATTAGATGTAATGCATTTTCAATTTCTTTTTTTTCATAGGGGAGATTTTTTTCTATAATTGAAATATTTTGGTTTATAAAATCTTCAAAAAAATTTTGTAGAATTTCTGTTGCAACTTTGCTCTGATCACCAATTTGAAAAATTAAATAATCTTTAAGATCTTTTGAACCAACACCTTTTGGTGACAATAACATAACTTTTTTTCTCACTTCTTCAATTTTAGAAATACTAATTCCAAATTTATCTGAAATAAGCTCATGCTCAATATCAAGAAAACCATTTTTGTCAACGTTGAAAATTATTTCTTTTGCTACTTCTTTTAATTCATTATTGAATTCAGCTGTATCTATTTGATTAATTAATTCATCAATAACATTTAACGTATCAGGAATATTTGCCATAAAAAATTCGTAGTTATCTGTTGAAGAAAAAGAATCAGCAAATTCTTGCACGCTATTTGAACTTTCAATGCTTTTTTCTTCTAAAACGGGATTTTGCTGAATTTCATTATTTAAATCCTTTTCTAATTCATCAATGGATAATTCAAGAAGTTTAGATTTAAGTATTTGCTGAGGAATTAAAGACTGTTTTTGTCTAATTTTAGTTGATATTTTATTCATTGACTTAATTTAAAGTTTTTTCCAAGATAAATTCTTCTCACCTCTTCATCATTTGCAAGAGTCTGTGCATCACCAGATTTTAAAATTTTTCCCCCATATAGTAGATAAGATCTATCTGTTATTGAAAGTGTTTCTCTTACGTTATGATCTGTAATAAGAACACCAATATTTTTTTCTTTCAGAGCAATAATCATTTGCTGTATGTCCTCAACTGCAATTGGATCAACACCTGCAAATGGCTCATCTAATAAAACAAAATCTGGTTTTAAAGCTAAAGTTCTACAGATTTCAACCCTTCTTCGCTCTCCTCCTGATAAGTCTGATCCAAGATTATTTTTTATATGAGAAATATTAAATTGATTTAAAAGTTTATCAATAAGATTATTTTGTTCTTCTTTGTCTGGAATAATTGTTTCTAAAACAATTTTCAAATTGTCTTCGACTGAAAGTTTTGCAAAAATTGAAGGTTCTTGGGCTAAATATCCAATACCCATTCTAGCTCTTTTATACATTGGTAAAAAAGTAATATCATCGCTTCCTAAAAAAATACTCCCTGATTTAGGCCTAATCATTCCAGTTATCATATAAAATGTTGTTGTTTTTCCTGCTCCATTGGGGCCTAAAAGACCAACAACTTCACCTTTTTTGAGCTCTAGGTCAATATCGTTAACTGCATAAAAATCTTTATACATTTTAACAAGATTTTTTGCTTTCAAAGTTTTACTCATTGTTTATTGAACCTTTAGGTTGAAAAATTATCCAATCAGTTAAATCAATATTTGACTCGAAACCTTGTCCATAAAGAGTATCTGTATCAGCTGTTATAAATTGTAAATTCGAATTTGTAAAAATTCGATCTTCATTGTTATCCCACAACAAGGAGTCTGCTTTTAATTGCTTACCATCATTAGAAATTACCTGAACGTTATCGTATGCATTTATTTTATTTTCTTTTTCATCAACGATCGCATATTGAGAGTTAATAATTGATTTATGATTAAAGTCATCATCATATAAATCAACCTTAACATTATTTTTTAATTCGAGCTTTAAGTTTTGATTATTTTTTTTCATTAATTCAGCTTCAATTTTGGCTGTAATATTACCTTTCTTTGTTAGCGTAATTATTACATTTGAAGATTGTTGATCATGAACACTTTTGAAATTATCAATAACTTGATTTTCATTTGAGCATCCAAAAAATATTGGTATCAAAAATAAAAAAAATACAAATACGTTCATCTTAAATCTTTAAGCAACTCTTCTAACTTAGAATCAAAATTTTCTCTAGAGTCAATAATCATATCTATAACCTCACGTACTGCACCATGTCCACCAGGAATTTTAGTAGTGTAATGTACGTATCTCCTCATATATTCTGGCGCATTTGGAACAGTAACGGCAAAACCCACTTTTTCAAGTAAAGGAATATCTATAATATCATCACCTATAAAGCATATTTCTTCATCTTCAACACTATATTTTTCTTTTAATTCATTATAAGCATCTATTTTTCTAATTACCCCATTATATACATCATCAATTTTAAGCTCTTCTGCTCTTAACGTTGTTGTCACAGATTCTCTTCCAGTAATCCAAGCTGTTTTTATATTTAAATTCAGGAGTCTTAGCATTACAAAACCAACACCATCTAGCGCATTAAATGAACGAAGCTCATCTCCATTACTACTTTTAATAAATTGACCATCAGTTAAGACTCCATCAATATCACAAATAAGTAACTTAATATTTTTTAAAATTTTAAAATTTTCCATGTTCCAAATATGTTTTTCTAAAAGCTTTTATAGAACCTATAATAGTATCAAGCTTATTCAATGGCCACTGCGTGCTTGCATCACTTAAAGCATTATCAACATCATTATGAACTTCCATAAAGATTCCGTCAACCCCTGATGCTATGGATGCAAAAATTTGCGAAGGAATGAATTCTCTATTACCATCTGTAGTTTTTTCATGATTACCTGGTATTTGAGCACTATGAGTAGCATCAAAAATAATTGGATATCCAAATTTTTTCATTATAGAAATTGATCTCATATCTGTCATTAAACTATCATAGCCAAAAGTAGTTCCTCTTTCAGTAAGTAAAATATTTCTATTTCCAGATTCTTCAATTTTTTTAATAATGTTCCCAACCTTGTGGGGAGACAGAAATTGACCTTTTTTTACATTTATAATTTTTCCTGTTTTTGCAGCTGCTTTTAAAATATCGGTTTGTCTACATAAGAATGCTGGAATTTGAATAATATCAGCTACTTCAGCGATTTGGCTTGCTTGTTCAGGCAAATGTATGTCGGTAGTAATTGGAATTTCAAAATTACTCTTTATCTCATCTAAAATTTTTAAACCCTCATCAATACCATTTCCTCTAAAGGAAGTTATTGATGTACGATTAGCCTTATCAAAAGAACTTTTAAAAATAAAATTAATTGAATTTTTATCAGCTATCTTTACGATCTGTTCAGCCATACTAAAACAATGATCTCTGCTTTCAATTACGCACGGGCCTAAAATCATTGGTAAATGATCACCACCAAAAATTATATCTCTAATATTTACTTTATGCACATTCATTTTTTTAAACTCTCCTTAAGGGAAGCTTTGATGAATTCCCTAAAAAGAGGATGAGCTTTGTCAACCCTACTTTTTAATTCTGGATGAAATTGACAGCCGATAAACCATGGATGATCTTTCAGCTCTATAATTTCAACCACTCCTAGTTTTTTATTAAAACCTGAAAAAGTTAAGCCATTTTTCTTCATATTTTTTACAAATTTATTATTTACTTCATATCGGTGTCTATGTCTTTCAGAAATATTTTTTTTACGATACACTGAAAAAGCTTTGGTACCAACTTCTATTTCACAGTCGTAGGAACCTAATCTCATAGTTCCACCCTTTAATTTTATAGCTCTTTGTGATTCCATTAAGTCAATTACTTTATTTTTACATCTTGGTTTGAATTCTGAACTATTAGCGTCATTAATCTTACATACATTTCTTGCAAAATCAATTACAGCGCATTGAAGTCCCAAACAGATACCTAAAAATGGGATATTATTTTCTCTAGCGTATTTCGAGGTTAGAATTTTTCCCTCAGCTCCTCTAGATCCAAATCCACCAGGTATTAAAATTCCATCAATATCCTTGAAAATTACGATTGCATCATTATCATTTTTGATTTTTTCAGTATTAATCCATACTACTTCTACTGCTGTATTATTTTCAACTCCTGCATGAATAAATGATTCTATGATGCTTTTATATGCATCATGCAACTCTGTATACTTTCCACACATTGCAATTTTTATAGAGCTTGCAGGATTTTTATAGGTTTTTATAAAATTCCTTAGCTTTTTAATTGAGGGTTTGTTCTTTAAATCTAATCTTTCACATATCATTTCAGTAATATTTTGCTCCTCCAGCAATAAAGGTACTTCATAAATACTTGAAACATCTTTGTTCTCTATTACGTGACTTGGTTTTACGTTACAAAAAAGTGCTAATTTTTCTCTTATTTCTGTTCCAATCGTATTTTTTGTTCTACAAAAAATAAAATCTGGTGATAAACCGATTTCACGTAATTTCATTACAGAATGTTGAGTTGGTTTGGTTTTTAATTCACCGCTTGCGTCTATGAACGGTAATAAGGTTAAATGTATTATTAAAGAATTATAATAGCCGACATCTAGTGATAGTTGCCTTATAGCTTCTAAGAATGGAAGACTTTCTATATCACCGACCGTACCTCCCACTTCACAAATTATAACATCATATTTTCCTGAATCTGCTAAAAAATTGATTCTATTTTTTATTTCATCAGTTACATGCGGAATAACCTGAACTGTTTCTCCTAAATAATTTCCAGATCTTTCTTTGTCAAGAACTGTACTATAAATTTGTCCAGAAGTAGCATTATTATTTTTTGACATGTTTTCATCGATAAATCTTTCATAATGGCCAAGGTCAAGATCTGTTTCTGAACCATCATCTAAAACAAAAACTTCTCCATGCTGATAAGGATTCATAGTTCCAGGATCAACATTTAAATAAGGGTCAAGTTTTAAGATATTAACTTTCAATCCAGCACTTTTAAGTAAATAACCAATTGATGAAGCAGAAATGCCCTTCCCAAGACCAGACATTACTCCACCCAAGACAAATATAAATTTTGTATTATTTTTCATAACCTTTTAAATCTTCAACAGTGTCAATACTACTGTGCTTAAAATCACAAATTAATAGTTTAATTGCAATGTTATTATCAAGCGCTCTTAGCTGTTCTAAACTTTTACTCAATTCATTTTTTGAAGGTTTCATTTTTGTAAAACGATCTAAAGTTTTTTTACGAAAAGCATAAATCCCTATATGTCTGTAATATTTAGATGAATTTATCAAATCAGTCCTCAAAAATGATTTGGCAAAATTATTTTTAGTTAAATCGACTTTAACAACGTTTGGGTTTAATAAATCTTCAGGTTCTAGTTCTCTTGAAGCAACAGATGCCATCTCCACGTTGGGGTCATCAAAAAGACTAACTAAATCGTCAATAATTTTTGGTTCGATTCCAGGTTCATCACCTTGAATATTAACAACAATTTCACAATCAAATTTTCTAGCAACTTCCGCAACTCTATCAGTTCCCGATTTATGAGAAACTGAAGTCATTATTGCCACTTCAGGATTCTCAAGAGAATTAATTATTTCATCAGAATCAACAGCGACAATTATTTTATTTAAAATTTTTGATTTGCATGCTTGCTCATATACATGTTGAACGATTGATTTATCGTTAAGTTTATAGGTGACTTTTTTAGGGAAGCGAGTTGAATTTAATCTTGCAGGGATAACACCCAGAATCACTTTCTGTCCTTTTTAACAGTGAGTGGCACTTCAATATAATTTTCATTTTTTGAGGGACTATTTTTTAAAAAATCTTTTTTTGATATCGAACTTGAATATTCATCTTCTCTTAATGAATTATTCATATCGTGAACATTTAATAACTCTTCCACTCCATCGGTATTGATTTCGTTTAAAGAATCCATGTAATTAAGAATATTGTTCATATCATTTGTTCTGGATTCCAATTCTTTTTCTGAAAGTGATAGTCTTGCAAGAGATGCAATTTTTTCTACTTCTTTTTTTGAAACTTTATTTTTTTTTGTCATATGAAATTAACACAATTTAGATTATTAGTAATAATTCATCAAGAAAAAGGCTTAGTCAAATCTCATTGAATCAATAGGATTTAACTTAGAGGCTTTTATAGCTGGATAAAGTCCAAAGATTATTCCCATTGATGCACAAATTTGTAAACTATAGAAAACCCAATCGATAGGTATAACTGGACTTTGTTCTAAGAATAACGCCACTACATTACCAAATGAAAGGCCAATAAAAATTCCAATTATGCCCCCAAGTAGAGAAATTAAAATTGCTTCAATTAAAAATTGTAGAAATATATCACTTCTTCTTGCACCTAGAGCTTTTCTTATTCCAATTTCTTTTATTCTTTCATTAAGAGAAACCAGCATAATATTTGCAATTCCAATACCTGCAACTAACAAAGAAATACCAGTAATAAGACCAACAAAAGTTTTTAAATAGCCTGTAAATTCACCAAAAGTATCCATCAATTGATCATTGGTAGCTATATAAAAATTATTTGGATCTCCAGGAGGAATTTTTCTTATTGCCCTAAATACACCTATTGCTTCATCAGTTGCATCATCAATATTTTCAATAGATTCAGATTCCAAAACTAATTGTAAATCTGCCCGTCTCCAATTTCCACCAAAATATTTTAAATAGGTTGAAATTGGTATACCAACCATGCTATCCATACTTTGTCCAGCAAGTTCACCTTTTTCTTCTGTTAAAGCAATGATTTCAAATGGTATATTATCTATTTTTATAGTTTCGCCTACTGGATTTTTAAATGGAAAGAGCTCTTTTTTAATATCTGATCCAACAATGGCAACTCTACTACGATTATTAATATCAACCTCTTGAATATTTCTTCCATCTATTATGTCATATTTATAGAGTGAAAGAATATCACCATCAGCGGCCCAAAAACTTTGGATACGACTCTTAAATTCTTTTTTTCCTACACTAAAAGTTCTATCACTTGGCTCTTCTGAAACTACTGCCGACATATTCTCTATAAGTTTTAAGCTTCTTTTTAATTGCTCATATTCATTCCACGTTATTTTTGGCTTGTTACGAGCCCATTTATTGTTGTCCCCAAAACTTACTTCAATTGGATTCTCTCTAGTTATATAGAAAACATTTGTTCTAACATCTGAAACAATTTGATCGGTTGTTTTTTCAAATGTTGCTAAAACAGTCATTATTGCAATTATTGAAGACACACCAACTGTAATACCAAGGAGTGTTAATGCAGTTCTAAGTTTAGTTTGACTAAAATAGAACAGAACACCTCTAATAACATCTATTAGATAATTGATAATTCTATTCATGTCTTAGTGCGTCTATTGGATTTAATTTTGCAGCTGTTCTTGCTGGAACCATTCCAGCAATCAACCCTAGAAAAACACAAACCATAAAAGTATAGAAAGTAAGCAATAAATCCATTTGTAAATCAATTGCAGAACCCATACCGTTTATGTCTATGTTTGCAATTGCAGAACCAATAAAATATAATGTTGTTCTAATTAATAAAATACCCATGGTTCCGCCAATGATAGCGATAGCAATTGCCTCACTCAAAAATTGTGTTAAAATATCAGAATTAGTAGCTCCCATAGCTTTTCTTAATCCAATTTCTTTAGTTCTTTCTCTAACTGAAACAAACATAACATTCATAATTCCAATCCCAGATACAATCAAAGATATACTAGTAACTAATAAGCCCATACCTGCAATAGCAATTTTCATTTGATTAAATTGTTTGGTAAAAGCATCAGCGCTATTTACAGCAAAATTATCTTCTTCATCTGGTTTTAATTTTCTAGCAACACGCATAATCATTCTTACTTCTTCTTTAGCTTTTTCTCGATTGTTAGGATCTATTTGAAGTACAAACTCATTCCATGTCCACCTTGTTAAAATTCTTTGAAAAGTTGTTGTTGGCATAATTATAACTTGATCGAGGCTGCCTGTCGGAGTAAAACTTCCAGTTTTTTCAAGCTCACCTATTACTTCAAAACTTACTCCTCCAAGCCTAATTTTTTTACCGATCGGATCCTCACCATCAAAAAATCCTTCACCTACACTTCCGCCAATTATTGCAACTCTTCTTTGAAGCTTCCATTCATTTTCAGAAAAAAACCTTCCATTCACAACTTTTGTACCTGTCATCATATCATTATAATTTGGATAAACTCCGTTCATTTGAAGCCATGAAGCTTTATTTTCGTATGTTGCCTTTGTCCAATAATTTTGTTTCATACTTGATTGAGTTACATATTCACTATACTGATTTATATAATCTAAACTCTCTTCTTTTATTTCAGGTCTGTTTCGATAATTCCACCAGTCAAACTCAAAGGACCAAGGCATTCTTCCCACATAAATTTTATCATTTCCAATGCTCTGAATTGATTTTGCAAATTCTCTATCAACAGATGATACTGCTGCTGTGACTATACTTACTGTAAAAATACCAATAGTTAATCCGATAGAAGTAAGAAATACTCTTGTAAAACTTGATCTAATTGCACTAAAGCCAATCAAAATATTTTTTATTATTTTATTCATCTAAGGTAATTTTTCCATCGAAAATTTCAATTCTTCTTTTTGCTCTTTTAGCGACTGAATCTTCATGAGTAACAATAATTAAAGTATTACCAGCTTTATGTAAACTATCAAAAAAGTTTAATATTTCAGTTCCACTCTTCGAGTCCAAATTTCCAGTTGGCTCATCTGCTAAAATTATTGATGGTTCATTTACAAGTGCTCTAGCTATTGCAACTCTTTGTCTTTGTCCACCTGATAATTCGTTTGGTTTATGAGACATTCTATCTTCAAGGCCAACTATTTTTAAAGCTTTCTTTGCTTTTAAACTTCTCTCTGCTCTGCCAAGTGAAGAATAAACTAAAGGTACTTCAACATTTTGAATTGAATTCAGTTTTGGAAGAAGATTAAAAGTTTGAAAAACAAAACCAATTTTTTCGTTACGAATATTTGCTAATTGATTATCATTCATATCAGAGATTTTTTCGTTATTGAACTTATACGTTCCCTTTGTTGGAACATCTAAACATCCAATAATATTCATTAGTGTTGATTTTCCAGAACCTGAAGGGCCCATAATTGAAATGTAATCATTTTCATTGATACTCAATGAAACATTATCTAATGCTTTAACAATTGTATCTCCTAAATTATAAATTTTAGATACGGATTTTATTCCAATAATTTCTCTTCTAGATTTAGTCACGTTTTCTTCTATTCTTCTGAAATTCTCTAACTGTAACTTTCATCCCATCAGATAATTCTCTACTAATTGCAATAAAACTTCCTGTTACTATCTCATCCCCTTCTTCGAGACCTGAAACAATTTCATAATCTCTATCACCAACAATTCCTGTTTCAACAACTCTTTCGTTAACAATACCGTTTTTGTAAATGAAGACAACATTTGTTCCTTTTTTCATCGATCTAGAAGAAGTCAAAGATTGAATTGGAATACTGATAACATTGGATTTATCTGCTGTAATGATATCAACTGTTGCACTCATTCCAGGTCTCATTCCTTCAACAACTTCAAGCATTTGGATTTTTACCTGGAAATTTGTTACTTGTTGTTGTGAACCACCGCTTGAAACGGAAGAAGCATAAGCAACTTCTTTAACTCTACCTTTAAATTTTCTTCCATCATAAGCATCAACTTCAATTATTGCAGGATCATCTATAGAAATATCAGCTATATCATTTTCATTAACATTGACATATACTTCCATTTTTGATAAATCAGAAAGTTTAAGTAACACACTTGGATTAAACATTCCACCCTGAGCTAAATCACCTACTTCACCATCAATAAAAGTAATTGTTCCATCTTGTGGCGCAATTAATCTTAATTTAGATAAAGCATCTTCATCTTGAATTAGTCTTGATTGTGCACCATTAAATGTACTAAGAGCTGAAGCAAATGAAGAGTTAGTTGACTCCATTTCTTGATCTGAAATTAAACCTTGGCTATAGAGTTTAGCTTGTCGTTCTTGCTGAGCTTTTCTTTGTTCGAGTTGCACTTTTGCAGCTTCAACACTTGCTCTAGATGCTTCTGTTGCAGCTTTTTGCTGCCTATCATCAAGAGACATTAAAAAATCACCTTTTTTTACAAAGTCGCCTTCTTTTACAGCAATATCAGTAATATATGTTGTATTATTTGCACTTAATTTTACCTCTGTCTCTGGAGTAAGCACGCCGTCCGCCACTACTTTACTTTGTAAATTTTTTCTAATGACTTTCTTTATAGATACTTCTATAGTTTCGTTATCATCGGATTTTCCAAAAAAAGAAATTGCAAAGAGTAAAACTAAAGCGCCTACAACTTTGAATTTATTTTCCATAAGCATATTTATCAAATTTTTCACATTATCTCCTATTCGTATTTTTTGTCAAGAGTACCAATTAAATTATCAAGTGAAGCTAATTCAATGGCTGCGTCGTACTTTGTATTTACTAAAGATGAACTAGCCTGAATGACAGCTAGTTGTGCATTTAATAACTCCAAAATATCAGCTGAACCAAGTTCATATTTTTGAAGAGCAAGCTTTAGGTCTTCCTCTGCTGAAAGCAGCACCTCTTCTTGAATTGGTATTAATTCTTCATAATTTTTAAGTCTATTTATAAGCGTAGATAATTCAACTTGTGAATCTTTAATAGCTGTATTGTATGAAGATTCACTTTGAGAAAGTTGAAGTTTTGAAATTTTTATATCATTTCTATTTCTGAATCCACTAAAAATTGGAATACTTAAAGTTAAGTTAGCACTTTTAATATAGTTGTCTTCAAAGTATTGTTTTGTTAGTTGCTCACTAGAAGTAGCATTATATCCAAGACTCATATTTAAGCTTGGAAGAGATGATGCCCAATTTTGCTTAACATTAATTTTTGCTGAAGTGATTCTTTTATCTAGGATATTTAAACTTGGACTGTTATTTAACATTATTTGATATGCTTCATCAAAAGAAGGTATTATCAAGCTAATTTCAACATTTTTTGGCATCTTTATTTCAATATCTTTTCCAATCAATCCCATACTATTTCTTAAATTTTTAAGTGAATTATTTTTGCTTAACTCTCTATTTAAAAGTGTTGATTTTGCAGTACCAAAACGTACAGATGCTTTTAGATAGTCCGTTCTACTTACAGCTCCTAAATCAAATTGCTGTTTTACAAGATCAAGTTGTTTTTGTGATAGAGCTAAGTCTTCTTTAGCAATTTCAAATAATTCAGAGTTTTTTAAAAACTGGTAATAAAATGTATAAACGTTTAGAATAACTCTTGCAGATGTTTCTCTTTTCTGGATTTTTGAAATTAAATATGTGTTATTGCTCTGGCGAACGGAATTTACTTTACCACCAAAGTTGAAAAGACTTTGTGATAAAGAAAATCCCCCAGAATAAGTTTCTCCTCCACTTACAAAAGAATTTCCATAGGTAGTCTCTCTAAATGAATTAGAGGCATTTATGGAAGGTAAAAGCAAAGAAGCTGAAGAGTAACTGTTGAGTCGAGCAATATCGACATCTTTTTGAGCGCTTGTAATCGCTGCCTTATTTTCTAAAGCTACTCTAACTGCTTCATCTATGCTCAATGTTTGAGCATAACTGAAAGATATTACCATAATAAGTAAGATTGTCTTCATTTTACTGCCTTTATTTATATCTAATTTAATATAAATTGTTTCATTTTCTACATTCTATACAAAGGATAGAAATATATATATTTTTATCTCGTTTAACAATATTGATTAAAAATAATAAAATATGAAAAAATCATTTTTCGTGTTTTATTCTATCAAGAAATGATATTGCATCGGAATATGTATTTTTAATATCTCCATTAATAATAGCTTCTTCAACAAGACCTTTTAATCTTCCTACCTCTTTACCAGGAGTTAAATTGAACATTTTCATTATCTCTGCCCCTCTTACAGGTGATTGAAAAGATCTTAAATGATCAATTTCAATAACTTCATTCATTCTTTTCTCTACTCTATCAAAGTTAGATAGATATTTTTTTATATTTTTTGGATTTTTTGTAGTTATATCAGCACGACATAATATCATTAAATCATTGATTTCTTCGCCTGCATCAACAATCAGTCGTCTGATTGCTGAATCAGTAACTCCATCTTTTGCCAAACCTATAGGGCGCAAATGTAATGCCGTTAATTTTGAGATATAGTCTCTTGTATTATTCGAAAACTTCATTCGCTTTGAAATGTCTATTAATAATCTTGCACCAACGTCATCATGACCATAAAAAGTATAGCCCTTAGTTTTTGAAAGTCTTCTAGTTTGTGGTTTAGCAATATCATGCACTAAAGCTGCTAATCTTAAATTGACATTTTCTGACATGGATGCAGCATTATCAACTACTTCAAGAGTATGATAAAAAATATCCTTGTGGTGATATTCATTTGATTGATCTAGTCCAAACATATTTGATATTTCAGGAAATATATATTTCATTATTCCAGACATTTGAAGAATATCCAGACCAATTGAAGGTTTTTTTGTTCCTAAAACTTTTAATAATTCATTGGTGATTCTTTCTTGAGAAACTATTTTAATTCTTTCTGAATTTTTCTTTATGGCATCAAAGCTATTTTTTTCAATTGTTAAGTTTAGTTTAGAAGAGAAATATGCAGCTCTTATCATTCTTAATGGATCATCTGAAAATGTGCTATCTGGATTCATTGGGGTTTTTAAAATCTTTTTCCTTAAATCATCCATTCCATGAAAGGGATCAAAAAATTCTCCAAAATTATTATTGTTAATACTTATTGCCATGGAATTAACTGTAAAGTCTCGTCTTTTAAGATCCTCTTGAATATTAGTCATTTTAACTTCTGAGGGGTTTCGCGATCCTTCAAAATATGACTCTGTTCTAGCAGATGCTACCTCAATTTCAAATTTTTCATATGGAATCTTGGCAGTAGCAAATTTTTCAAATGGAATGATTTTGGCTATTTTTAACTCTTGAGCAATTTTTTTAGCAAAATCAATTCCATCGCCTTCAACCATGATATCTAAATCAATTGATTCTTTTTTAGGATCTAACATTAGATCTCTTACACAACCACCAACTAAATAACACTTTATGTTTTGATTATCAGCTAATGATGAAATTATTTTAGAAATATCATATAATCGTTTATTCTGCTTAATTATATCTTTAATTATTGCCATTTTGTAAATTAAAAAATATATATGTCTTTTATGCTACAAAAACTAAACAAATATCTCAGTTTTTTAATGCTGTTTTCAATGCTATTTGCTCAATTTAAAGAGGTAAATGTTAGTTTTGATGATAGGCTTCTTCGTGCAGATGAGAAAACCACACTTATAAGCTTGAACAATAGTATAAAAAAGTTCTATGAAAATTCAGTATGGAACGACGAGTATAGCGATCTTGAACTAAAACTTGATGTTCAAATAATTTTTGAAGGAAATGCAAATATTGGTAGTTCAGAAGCTTTTTTAATCCAGTCACTTTTTAGTAATAATAAAGATTTACACTTTTTTGATAAGGGTTCACAATTTTCTTTAAGCCAAAATACATCTTTGTATTATGATAGTATTTACTATGATCCTTTATCAAGCCTCTTAGGCTTCTATGGAAATATAATTCTTGGAGCTGAAATAGATACATGGAGTCCTCTAGGAGGTACTCTACATTATGAAAAAGCCCGAAGTATTGCTGTTAGATCAAGTGCATCAAACTTTTCAAGAGGATGGGAACAAAGATTGCTATTGATAAATATATTAACGGAAAATAATGGTTTAAGAAAATTAAGGTTTTCAACATATCTCACCTACGAACTTTTTGAAAATGGTGAAATTGACGAATGTCAATTAGCATTAAAGGATATTATTAAAAATCTCAATGAAGTATTTGATAATTATTCTCAGGAAAATTATACGGGAATGTTTTTAAAATATCATGGACCTAAAATTGGAAGTATCATGAAAAAACTTGGTCAAAAAAATATGCTGAAAGAAATGCAGCTTGTTGATCCTCAAAGGAAGAGTCTTTACGAAGATTTAATGATTAATATCTGAAAAAAATTTATTTCCTTTAAAAAAATATTCAATTGCAATACTACCATTAAATAAAATATCTAATTTTGCATTTTTTATTTTCTTATTTTTTCTTATTGATACGAGTTTGTAAAAATTAAATAATAACCATAATTGTGATGACAGAATTGCAATTAGTCTATTAAAATCAAAAGTTATAACTGAATAAATGCAAGCCATGTAATCCAATAAAACTCTATTAATAATCATCAATCCTCCATGAAATGAATAAGTATTTTTTAAAAATAGTATCCAGGAATTTCGATGATTTAAATAATGCGATTTGTATGAATTCTCTTTTATGGTTTGTTTGCCGAAATGGTAAATAGTAGAAGATGGGACATACCATATTCCCCATCCATCCAGATGCATCTGCCAACAAAAATCTATTTCTTCCATGTAAGCAAAATATATATTATCAAACATACCAAGAGATGAAAAGATATCTTTTCTTACAATGAAGGCTGCACCTGATGCCCAAAATATTTTTTTCGGCTCATTATATTGACCCTTATCTTCCTCAATTGTGCTAAATAATCTTCCTTGAGCATAAGGGAAACAATACTTATCAATAAACCCTCCTGCAGCTCCGGCATAATCAAATTTATCTTTATTAATAGCATTTAAAATTTTTGGTTGTGCAGCACCAATATGAGGATTACTATCTAAAAAGTTTACTAGTTCTTCTACCCATCCTTTAGAATGAATTGTATCATTATTTAAAAAAATTATATAATTATGAATAGCTTTTGATGCTCCTAAGTTGCAACCGCCGCTATATCCAAGATTTTTATCTGATTTTATGATTTTTAATTCATTAAAATGCTTCTTAACATTTTCAATTGAATTATCTGTTGAACCATTATCAACAATAATTACTTCAACATTAATATTTATAATATTTCGATATAAGGATTCAATGCAGTTATACAACATCTCTTTTCCATTCAAGTGAGGTATAACTATTGAAACAGACGTCATTTGAGTTTTAGTTCAATTATTTCTTCAAGAAGCTTTGTTGCATTTTCATCATTTGGATTTTTAGCAATCCAATTATTTAGTAAAGCTTCAGCTTTATCATATTTTTCTTGTTCTTTATAGCTTATATATAATAAAAAAACTATTTCTGCTAGACTTTCCTGCCAATTATTCCACTCAGATGGTGATATTTTTGTTGACGTGTATCCCCTTTTTTTAATTGAATTCTCAATAATATTGTAATTATTGTATATAGTTTCAAAAATTAATTCTGATTCCTCATATTCCTCCAAACTTTGAATAAAAGTTTTTCCATATAAAATATAGTCATTTAATTCAAGATCTTTCCTATCAATTAATTCTTTCATATGGTATTTCATTTTTTCTTTATTACCTACACCATTATAAACTTGAGCTATTTGATACTGTAAATCTTTGGAAGGAAATGGTATAATACTACTTGGCATTATTTTTTCCATTTCTAGCAACACTTTTTCTGAACTTTCTAATTCTTCATCTAAATAATATGAAATAGATAATCTTGCAAATCCAGTTCTATAATTTTGAATTAATCTACCAATTTGAGGTTCAATGTAAACATTTTCATTAGATAAATTTCTGTAAAGATATCCACTTTGGTATTCTTTTGATATATTTCTTGAAACAGGAATATCTTTATTGAAATCATAATCTTTAAACCAAGAAGGATCTCCAATAAATTCCAATAAATTTTTTGAGATTATTTCTTTATTAACAATTTCACTTTTATTATTAACCAGTTTGTAAGCTAAGCCATCCATTCTTAAATATTCATCTAGACTTAACATACTTGCAGGTGAAACAGTTACTGCAAAATAAATAGGTCTTTCCCAATTATTGTCATTGATTATTTTTAAAACCATTAAATCTTGGATTCTAAGAGCAATATCCATATAGGTTGGTTTTAAATTCCATTTGATTTTTCCAGTTTGATTATTTTGATCTTTTGGTGCATTTATGGATACTTCTTTTGTTTCCCACCTCTTAAAATCAAGGTTATCTATCTCACTTTGTTCCATTTTAATAAATGGGTTTTTATCATATCTTGATTTTAATTGCTCAACATACCAAGAAGTATTTAAAAGGCTAAGATTTGCAACAACAACATCTGTCCTAATTTTTTCTACTTCTTGAAGATACCATAACGGAAAAGTATCATTATCTCCATTTGTGAATAATATTGCATTTGGTTCACATGTTTGTAGCATATTGTATGCCATGTCCCATGCTATATAATTACCTGTCCTATCATGGGTGTCATAATTTGCTAATAACATTCTACTTGGCATAAAAAACAAAAATAAAACTAACATAAAATTTATAGCTTTCTTCTTAATTGATTTTTCTAACAGTTTATCACAAATGAAATTGATAGATCCATAAATTCCTAAAGATATCCATATTGAAAAAGTCATAAAACTAGCTACATATGAATAATCTCTTTCTCTAGGTTGGGGCGAGTCTTGGTTTAGATAAAGTATAATTGCTAAACCAGTCATTAAAAATAGTATCAATAATGAAAAAGCATCATATTTATTTGTTCTGAAATGATAAAAAAATCCAATAAACCCAATTATTAGCGCAATTGGTAATCCAAATTGTCTCCAATCAACACCATCCTGTAAATTATTTGCACCTACTGAGGCAACAAACGGATCATTGCTATCTCCCTTACCTGCAAATTGCCAAAGAAAATATCTTACGTACATTTTCTTTATTTGATAATTCCAAAAAAAACTTAATTGTTGAGGAAGATCATGTATCATATATGCATAATTTTGTTTTGAAGAGAACGTTCTATTATCTAATTCAGGTTTTCCAACAACAGATATTTTTGAAGGTAAATTATCAAATTTCCTTGGTAGCAGTGTCATTTTACCATATTGGTCTCTATTCAAATAGGAAATAGCTTCTTCAACTGTTTCTGGATTATTTTCATCAATATTAGGGTTTTGACCTGATCTAATGAAAATTGAGAAATAAGTTGAATATCCAATCATAATCAGTACAATTGAACTCATTATAATTGTTGATAGCATCTTTTTCTTCTTTATAAAATAAATATTCAAAAAAATTATTATTGCAATAAATACAAATAAACCAATTAATCCAATGCTTTGAGCAATTAAAGGAATGCCTTTAATAATTAAGTTTTGAACACCAAAAAAAATAGCAAGTGATAGCATAATGGTGAGTAAAAAATTCTTTATACTTAACTTATTTAAAGTAAAATAAATTACTAATCCAATAAAGGGTATTGTAAGGAGATTTAATAAATGTAAACCAGTTGCAAGACCAATTAAATATGAGATAAAAATCAAATATATTAAATGATAACTATTTTTATATTCTTTTGACCATCTCATTACCAAATAAATAACAAGTGCTGTTAAAAAACCGCTAAAAGCATAAACTTCAGTTTCAACAGCATTAAACCAATGGCTGTGTGTAAAAGCAAAAGTCAATGAGGCAATGAAAGATGAGTATATTTTAAATGTTTTATTCTCAATTTCAGTGTCAACTCTATCCAAAAATTGATTACAAATTAGAAATAGAAGACTAATCGTTGCGGCACTTATTAAAGGTGAAAAAATATTTACTCTAAATGCAATGTCAGAACTAATTGGAATTAAACTAAATAGCTTACCAACAAGTAGATATAAAGGACTACCAGGAGGATGAGGGATTCCTAAAATGTATGAAGTTGCAATAAACTCTCCAGTATCCCAGAAAGATACAGTTGGTGCCATAGTTGAGAAATAAATAACAAAGGTTATAACAAAAAGAGAAATGCTAATTAATTGTTCTAAAGAAGGATTAAATTTTTTAAGGTATTCCAATTTACTCTTCTGATTTTTCTTCGACTTCTTTTTTGTCATCTTTTGTAGATTCATTTTTTTCTACTTCAAGATAATTCATCTTAGCTTCCGATAAAACTTTATCAATATATTCTCTTTCTTCATCAGATAAACTTGCATGCATCTTATTATTAATCATATCTAACATATCAATTTGAATTGATGCTTGTTGTAAATCGATATTTGTCTCACCATTTACTGGATTTTGAAGTTTTCCTAATGAAACCCAAATTCCATAAGCTGTTTGAGAAATTAAAGCATCAAATAATTGTTTTTCTGTTGGTTTTTCTTTCATTTTTTTTCCTTAATTAACTGTTGTTTTTAAAAAAAGATCTAAATATTCATCATCAAATTTCTCTTTAATTAAAATGTTTTTTTCAAGGCTTAAATTCGCATCTTTATTAATAATTTCAAAAGCTTTAGTACGAGCAATTCTTATTATTGGTCCATCTTCAATTAAGTCAGCAATTTTAAACCTGATAAAGCCACTTTGTTTTTCACCAAAAAATTCACCTGGACCTCTAAGTTTTAAATCTTCATCAGCTATTTCAAATCCATTTCTAGATTTCACAAGTATTCCCAGTCTGTCTTTTGTATTTGGTGATTCACTATCACTATGTAATAAACAATAACTTTTTAGAATACCCCTTCCAACTCTTCCTCGTAATTGATGCATTTGGCTTAATCCAAATCTTTCGCAATTATTAATTAATATTACGTTTGCAGTCGGATTATCAATACCAACCTCTACTACAGTGGTAGAAACAAGGATATTAATATCACCATTCATAAATCTACTCATTACATTATTTTTATCTTCATCATCAAGCTTACCGTGAACCAAACCAATATTTTGATCAGGGAAGATTGTTTTCTTTAAATAATGATATGATTCCTCAGCAGCAGATAAGTCATGTTTTTCACTCTCAGAAATTAAAGGATAGACAATAATAGTTTGACCTCCTTCTTTAATCTGGTCTCTAATGAAGTTATAAGCTGTAGATAAATTATCCTTTTCGATAAATGAAGTATGAATTTCTGGCCTATTTTTTGGAAGCTCATCAATAATTGAAATATCCATATCACCATTATAAGTTATTGCAAGTGTTCTTGGAATTGGAGTTGCTGTCATAGCCATTAAATTGGGATTGACAGACTTTGATAATAATTTTTGTCTTTGGTTAACCCCAAATCTGTGTTGTTCATCTATTACTGTAAAGCCTAGATTTTTATATTGAACATCTTTTTGAAACAAAGCGTGGGTTCCAATGATAATTTTTGTATTACCTGATTTAATATCTGCTAAAACATTTTTTCTTTCGTGACTTTTTATGCTACCAGTCAAAAGTGAACACTGAATTTTTATTTTTTTAAAATGCGTTTTAAAGTTTTTATACAACTGTTTTGCTAATAAATCAGTTGGTGCCATTATTGCTACTTGGTAATCATTATCTACAACGATTGCTGCTGACAAAATTGAAACTATAGTCTTTCCACAACCTACATCACCTTGAATCATTCTATTCATTGGATTTTGAGATAAAAAATCGTCTACTATTTCTCTCATAGTCAATTTTTGACTTCCAGTTAATTCAAAATTTAGATTATCAATAATTTTGTTATAAGATCTTGTCTTAAATTCTATTGGCTCACACTTATTTTCTTTAATTTGTTGTTTTCTTTTTGCCAAAAGCATTTGCAAGAAAAAATGTTCATCAAATTTTAGTCTGTAAGTTGATTTTTCTAGTACTTCAAAATTTTTTGGGTAATGAATGTTTCTTAATGAATAATTAAGACTCTCAATATCATATTCATCTCTTTTATTTTCGTTAAAGTGATCTTCAACTTCATTTAAAGAATCTAAAGCTAGATATATTATTTTTCTTAAGTTTCTGTTGTCAAGTCCAGATTTTTTCAATTCATCTGTTAAAGGATATACAGGAATGATAAATCCAGTAGTTAATGATATTTCATTTGCATTTAGCTTATCATACTCTGGATGTACAATTTGTGGATTGCCTTTATAAGCTGCAACTTTTCCATGAACCGTTAATAAATCTCCAACTTTTAATGATTGATGAATGTAATCTGCTGCATTAAACCACATTAATCGAACTGAACCTGTATGATCTGCTAAAGTAGATGTAACAAAGTTTCCTTTTTTCATTCTTTTTAGACTTACTGACTTGACTCTCCCAACTAGGTTTACCTCTTGCTCCTCTGATATGTCGCCAATTAAAGATAAAGAGGTTCTATCAAGGTATTTGCGCGGGAAATAGTATATTAAATCTTTTATCGTGTAAATGTTTAATGACTCAAGCGCACGTGCCCTTTTTGGTCCAACACCCTTTATAAACTGAATTTCAGTTTCTAACGTATTAGATTGTGAAGAAGGGCTGCTCAAATGACATTACTTCCATTCTTTTCTGTAAGTATATGTAATAAGCTCTGAAGCGCCAGCATCAATTTCTAATGGAAAATATATTGTTGATGCGTCTTCTTTAATATACATAGATGATGACTCTTTGATTACCCAATCACCAATAATTTTTTCTACGGCTTTAACTTTGATAGATTTATCTGATGTATTTAAAATTTGTAATGATATTGTGGATTCTTCGCTTTTAGTTTGTCTATCGAAATTTAAAATTCTTCTTTTACCTACTATATCAAAAGCTTTGCCACCATCTAGAGTAGCTACCCCGCCTTTAAACATCTGTGAAAGATTATTTCTTCCAACGAATCTCATCATATTTTCATCATTATTTTCATATAAGTAAATTGTACCAGAAGGCAATGGTAGCTCAAGATTATTCTGCTTAGTGTTTTCAAATGAGATTTCAATTTCTAAAGGCTCATCCCCTTGATCTCTTTCAGAATTCTCAAATATATACTTTTTGTCATAAATAATTTCTCTTTCAGACATTAGAGGCAGTTGAACAGTTTGCATTGCTTCGAGTTTTAGTTTAGAACCAAGATTAAAAATATAAAAATCACCAAGGCTGTTTGCACTACTCATAGGAGACATATCCCTCGACATGGTTGTACTGCGCATTGTAGAAGTTGATGAAGATGCTGCAAAAGGAACATTTCCTTCAACTACACTCAAATCAATATCGATTAAGTTTACATTTGAATTGTTTGTTACCTCTGCATTTACAGCAATTGTTGCCGTACTATCTGAATCATCAATAATTAGAGTGTAGACAGGCTTCCATAAAAATCCAGAAGAAATATATGTTAAATCTGCTTCAACAGATTTTTCATCATCTGAAACTAGCTCCCAAGAAATCTCTGGAGAAAACTTGTCTTGAACAGATGAGGATTTCAAAGTAAAAAAGCTTGTTTGTGATCTATGAATTACAGTTAAGCCTTTATTAGTTTTTACAGAAATTGAACTGCCATTGACATCCATTAAAATACCCTGTATTAGAGAACCTTCATTAGGCTTAACTTCAATGGGCATTCCAATATTATTCTTTAAGAAACTATCTGATGATTTGAAGTTTCTATTTAATGTTTGTGATAAAATAGAAACACCACTAACATTTAATTTTGGAGAATCAAAAAGAAGGTTTTGAGATAGATTAGTAAAAGTAGCAATATTTTTTCCTGCCTTTAAGTTCCAAATGATAGGTTCATTGACAATTGCAAAACCGTCCTTGTAAACTGTTATAGATCTTGCTGTATTATTTGATTGAGCAAAGACAAAATTTACTGCTAAAAGTAGTAATATTATTTTTTTCATTTTAATACCTCAATATTAGAAAGAATTTTTGTTCTTTCAATACTAAAATCATTAAGCTTATTCTTTTCACCATCTACGATGTTTTCAGGAGCTTTTGAAATAAATTCATCATTAGATAGCTTATTCTCAATTGATTCAATAAGAGAATCTAATTCATTTAGCCTTTTATTGAGCTTTGCAATTTCTTCATCTTTGTCAACTAATTCACCAAGAGGAATGTATAGCTCTAAAGATTTACAAACGGCAACAGCTGAGTTATCTGGTTTGATTTTCTTTAACCCTATATCAAAATTCCCTGTATTTGAAAGAGATTTAATCAAGTTGAGTAGAGGTTTAATTTCTTTTTCAACTGATTCATTTTTTGCATAAGCTAATACATCAATTTTTTTTGAGGGTGGAACATTCAATTCTGATCGAATGGTTCTAATAGAAGTAACTATTTCTTTGAAGTCCAACACTTGATTTTTATCATAAGTAAACTCACTATCAATAACTTTAGGCCATTTGGATATTATGATATCATCTTCAATTCTATCTTTTAAATGATTCCAAATTTCTTCTGAAGTAAATGGAGCAATTGGATGTAGTAATAGTAGAACTTTCTTGATTATATACCTGGATATATTAAATGAATTACTTTTTGATTCTTTATCAGTGTTATTAAATCTGTATTTTACAATTTCAAGATACCAATTACAAAATTCATTCCATGTAAAATCGTAAATTTTCTTTATAGCTTCATTAAATTGGTATTTATCAAATGATTTATTTACCTCAACAATAGTTTCATTTAATGATTCAAGTATCCATTTGTCAAAATTATCTAATTCATCAAAATTAATTTCATTAGAAAATGATTTATCATGATTAAGCATAATAAATCTGCTTGCATTCCAAATCTTTGTCATGAAATTTCTTCCAACTTCAATTCCTGATTCAGAAAAATAAACATCTGAACCCTGGGGAGACATAAGCATTATAGAAAACCTTGTAGCGTCAGTACCATATTTTTCAAAAAGAGTTATTGGATCAGGAGAGTTGCCCAAAGATTTACTCAACTTTCTACCCTTATCATCTCTTAAAATACTTGTGAAATAAACATCCCTAAATGGTAAATCCCCCATAAACTCATATCCTGACATAATCATTCTAGCAACCCAGAAAAAAATGATATCTGGACCTGTTACTAATGCATTAGTTGGAAAATATTTTGTTGATTTTACATCAGGCCATCCATGTACAGCAAAAGGCCATAACCATGAACTAAACCAAGTATCTAAAACATCATTATCCTGCTCGCAATTTTCTAGATCTGTTGGTGGTGTTGTTGAAACAAACCAATTATCTTGATTGGATCTATCAGCATCTTTTTTATACCAAACAGGTATTTGATGACCCCAATAAAGTTGTCTGCTTATACACCAATCTTGAATATTGTCCATCCAGTGATTATATGTTTTTACCCAATGATTTGGATAAAAATTAATTTCGTTATTTTTAACTGCTCTGATTGCTGGTTCAGCTATACCTTCCATCTTTAAAAACCATTGTTCAGATAGATAGTATTCAATTGGTACATTTCCTCGTTCTGAATATCCAACCTTATGAAGATAATCCTCTTCTTTTATTAAATGATTTGTGTCTTTTAAATCGGAAACAATTTGCTTTCTAGCAGCCTCTCTTGACATTCCTCTATACTTTTTTGGAGCCTTATCGCTAATAGAACTGTCTGCATTCATTATATTGATAATTTCAAGATTATGCTTTATTCCTACTTCGTAATCATTTAAGTCGTGAGCAGGTGTAATTTTAACACAACCTGTTCCAAATTCAGGATCCACCATATCATCAGCAATAATAGGAATTCTTCTACCAACTAACGGTAATAATGCTGTTTTACCAATCAATGCTTTATATCTTGAATCATTAGGATTTACTGCTATTGCTGTATCGCCTAACATAGTTTCTGGTCTTGTTGTTGCAATTTCTATAAATGTATCAGATTCATTTACAGCATACTTAATGTACCATAGTTTTCCATTCACCTCTTTAAACATAACTTCTTCATCGCTTAAAGCGGTCTGTGATTTTGGACACCAGTTTACAAGCTTACTTCCCTTATAAATCAATCCCTTGTTATATAGTTGAACAAAAGATTCTAAAACAGCTTTAGAATAATCTTCATCCATGGTAAAGCTAGTTTTATCCCAATCACACGAACATCCTAGTTTTTGTAGTTGTTTTATGATGGTTCCACCATATTCTTCTTTCCATTCCCAAGCATGCTTTAAGAATTCTTCTCTAGTTAAATCTTTTTTATTAATTCCTTGCTCTTCAAGCATCTTAGTTACTTTTGATTCAGTAGCAATTGAAGCATGATCTGTCCCAGGAATCCAGCATGCATTTTTTCCTTCCATTCTAGCTTTTCTTATTAAAATATCTTGAATGGTATTGTTCAATACGTGCCCCATATGAAGCTTTCCTGTAACGTTAGGTGGTGGAATTACAATAGTATAATGATTATCAGATTCTTGACTTGAAAAGTATTTTTTTTCAAGCCAATAACTATACCATTTACTCTCAATATCTAAAGGGCTATGTTTTTTATCTAACAACTTCATTTTAAATAATTCTTTAATGTATTAATTAAATCTTCAACTTCTTCTAGAGTTGATGCTTCAGCAAAAATTCTTATTATTGGCTCTGTATTAGATTTTCTAATATGAATCCACTTATCTGACCAAATAAATTTTATTCCATCAAGCTTGTTAATTTCGTCACAATCAAATACACTTTCAAGACTATCAAAATTGACTTTGCTATCAAAACGAATCATATCTTTAATCATTATATATTTTGGTATTTCCTCTATCTCATCACTGATTGATTTATTCGATGATGACAAAAGGCTTAATATCATAGAAGCGGCAACTAATGAATCTCTTCCTAAATGCACTTCTTTAAGAATCACTCCACCATTCCCTTCACCACCAATTGGGATATTTAATTTATTCATCTGTTGGACAACATGCGCTTCACCAATCTTTGTTCTTATAGTTTCTGGTACAATATTGTTTAGCATCATTGAAGTAGATAAATTTGTTACAACCTTACTTTTTTGATAATTAATAAAATTTTTAACAGCCAAAACTAAAGAATACTCTTCTCCAATTGCTTGACCTTTATTAGAAACGATTGATAACCTGTCTCCATCTGGATCTGTAGCAAATCCAACATCTGCTCCAACTTCTAAAACTTTCTGCTCTAGTGAACCTAAGTTTTTAGCTAAAGGTTCAGGTACTCTATTAAAACTTCCATTTCCATTACAATTTATTGTAATTACATCACAACCTAAACCTTTGCAAAGCATTGGTAAAATAAACGATCCTGCTCCATTTACAGCATCAATCACAACTTTAAACTTCTTTTTACGGATATTTTCAACGTCTATACATTTTGCTGCTAAAACCCTATCAATATGTTCATCGTTAGCTGTTCTACATTTTTCTACAACCCCTAATGAATCTGTATATTCTAATAAAATATTTTGATCAACTGCTTTAAATAAATCTTCGCATTGTTCAGGACTTAAAAATGTTCCATCAGTTTGAAGGAACTTTAATCCATTGTACTCAGAAGGATTATGACTAGCTGTAATTACAATTCCACCATCATAATTATCTTTTTCAGTCATAATTTGCATAGTTGGCGTTGTAGCAAGTTCACAATTATCAACATTTACTCCATTTTTCTGTAGTGCGTTGATAACCCATCGTGTAATTTGCTTTCCTGAAGGCCTACCATCTCTACCAATAACACATGACTTGATATTTTGGGTAGAAATAAATGCAGAAATATATTTATCGATTAGTTCGGGAGTAAAATGATCTTCTGCTATTCCTCTTAGACCAGATGCACTTCTAATTAACATAGTTGAAGATAAGAAATTTTTTGTTAGAATTGAAAGAGGAGTTATAGAGTATTAGTTATTAAACTTTGCTAATCTAACTGCTCTTCTGATAGTCTGTTTTTTGGCAATTCTCTTTGTAACGCTAGGCTTTTCATAGAAAGCTTTTCTTTTAACGTCTTTAAGTACACCAGAACGCTCCCATTTCTTTTTGAAACGTCTAAGTGCTCTCTCTAAAGATTCATTGTCTTTTATGTTTACTTCAATCATCGTGCGGAAACTTAATGATAAAATTCAAAAATGCCAATTAGGATATAATATTATTAGAAATATCCAAAAATTCATCTATTGTAAGCTGTTCTGGTCTTCTTTGAAAATCAACTTTACATTTATCTCTATTAATGTCCAATGCGGAAAGAGAATTTCTTAGCATTTTTCTTCTTTGGTTAAAAGCCATACGAACTACCTGACTATATTTCTTTGAATCAATTTTACTTATATCATACTTATCTTTCTTTTTTATAGAGATAAAAGCTGATTCAACTTTTGGCTTTGGATTAAATACGTTCGGAGAAATATAAAAGCATATTTTTATATCAAAGTACAACCCAGTCATTACTGTAATTCTACTATAATCTTTGGTTCCAATATCTGCTATTAGTCTTTGAGCTACCTCTTTTTGGACCATAAGATAAGACTCACTCCAGTGAGCTAAATGATCAATAAGCCAAAATATGATTGGAGAAGTAATATTATATGGAATATTTCCAATAACTTTCGGATTATTGAGTCTCAATTCTTTAAGATTTGTTTTCAGAATGTCTTGATTAAAAATTTCGAATGATGAAAGTAGAGGATTTTGTCCAATAACCTCAATCAATTCAGGGTCAATCTCAACCATTTTTAATTTATTGGTTTTCTGAATAATCTTTTCAGATAAAGCTCCATGTCCAGGACCAATTTCTAATATTTCATCATTTTTTTGTATATCAATGGTTTTAATAATTTTTTCAAGTAGGTTATTATCAACTAAAAAATTTTGTCCCCATTTCTTCTTAGCAAAAACCATCTATATATTAAAAAATTGTTCTGCATTTTTTGAAGTCGATAGTGCAATTTTCTCTAACGATTCACCTCTAATCTCAGCTATCTTTTCAGCAATAGTTAAAACATATTTTGGTTCATTTTTAATGCCTCTGTATGGATGTGGAGCTAAAAATGGACAATCTGTTTCAAGCATAAAATCATCTAGAGAAATTTCCTCAACAACATCTGTATTGGTTGCATTTTTGAACGTAACATTGCCTGAAAATGAAATTTTAATTCCATGCGAAATTAGCTTTTTTGCGAAGTCTAAATTACTTGAAAAGCAATGAGATAAAGCTTTATGAAAAGGATGACTACTTAATACTTCTAAAATTTCATTATCTGCGTCTCTGTTATGAAAAACAATAGGCAAGTTTAATTTATATGCTAGTGCCATTTGTTCAATCATTACCTTTTTTTGTATGTCATTTGGGGAGTGATTTCTATAATTATCAATTCCAATTTCTCCAATTGCTACTACTTTTTTGTTTAAAGCTAATTTTTCTAGTTTCAATAAGTAATCAGAAGGAACATCTTTAGAATCATGGGGATGAATACCAACAGTAGCATAAACATTGTCATTTTTTTCTGCAATTTGAATTGATTTCAATGATGTATCAAGATCTGTACCTATACAAATAGTCTTTTTAACATAATGTGATTCAGCCTCTGATAATACGCTCTTTAAATCATTGTACATGCTATCGTAATATAGGTGAGCGTGTGTATCAATTAATAACATTAATTAATTCTCGGGAAAATAGGTTCGGAAGTCTTCAATGATGAACCTGAAAGTAACTTCCCCCATTTCAAAGATTTATCAGAACAACCGATATTTTCTAAAATTTTTTCAGTTTTTGTTGGCATTATAGGAGAAAGTAAAATAGCTGATAATCTTAGAGATTCAGCACAATGGTAAAGTACATTACCAGCTTTATCCTTATCAGTTTTGACTAATTTCCAAGGCTCGTTTCTTTCCATGTAAATATTTATACTTCTAACAAAATTCATAATATCATCAATAACTTTATCAATCTTTAAGTCATCTAAATTATTTTTTAGTTCGATTTTTTTAAAATTTTTCGATAAATCACTTTCTTGTTTAGAAAAATTTGGAATCTTTGAATCAAAATTATTTTCAATAAGTTTTGATACTCTACTTACAAGATTTCCAAAATCATTTGCAAGATCACTATTATACTTTTTTTCAAAAGATTGTGAAGAAAAAGTAGCGTCCATACCAAGTACCATATCGGACATCAAATAGTATCTAACAGCATCTACCCCAAAATCATCAATTAGCGATAAAGGACTAACAACATTTCCTAAAGATTTACTCATTTTTTTGCTATCTGTTAACCACCAGCCATGTGCAAAAATTCTTTTTGGAAGAGGTAAGTTCATTGACATTAACATTGTAGGCCAATAGACTGCATGAGTAGTTAAGATATCCTTACCAATAAGATGAACAGCAGCTGGCCAATGCTCTTCAAATTTATCTGAATCCTTTGAAAAACCTATGGAAGATATATAATTTATTAAAGCATCAAACCAAACATAAGTAACATAATCCTTATCAAATGGTAATTCAATACCCCATTCAAGCCTTGATTTAGGTCTTGAAATACACAAATCAGACAAATCATTTTTTAAAAAACTTAATACTTCGTTCTTTCTAGACTCTGGCTGAATTTTAAGTTCATCGTTCTGAATTTTATTAATTAAATCTTCTTGGTACTTGCTCATTTTGAAAAAATAATTTTTCTCTTTTAACTTTTTTACGTCACCAAATTGACCAGACTCAACTTCTTTTTCAGTAATAAACCTCTCTTCAGATATTGAATACCACCCTTCATATTCATCTATATAGATGTCTCCTGAATTATTAACTTCCGAAAGAATATGCTGTACAACCTGAGAATGTCTTTTTTCGGTTGTTCTGATAAAATCATCATAATCAATATTAAGTTTTTTCCAAAGGTCTATAAAGGCTGGAGACATACTATCACAATGATCTTGAGGACTTTTTTTATTTCTTTCTGCTGCCTGCTGAACTTTTAAACCATGCTCATCAAGCCCAGTTAAAAAAAATGAACTCTCACCTATCAATTTTCTAAATCTGGAAATTGTATCAGCTAGGATTGTTGTA
>CACOSI010000004.1 GCA_902629855.1 uncultured Fidelibacterota bacterium | reverse complement strand
TTAAGCGTTCCAAAAAATATTATGCTCATGACGAAGGTAATGCATTTAAAGTTGGAGATGTTGTTCAATTAATTTCTACCCGTCCTATTAGTAAAACAAAGAGATGGAGAGCCTCAAAAATAACTGGTGCTGCTAAAAAATAATGATACAACAAGAAACAAAACTAAAAGTTGCTGACAATTCTGGAGCTAAAGTTGTACAATGCTTCAAAGTATTGGGTGGATCTAAGAAAAAATATGCTTCAATTGGGGATATTGTTGTTGTATCTGTTAAGTCATCAACTCCAGGTGGTATGGTAAAAAAGGGTGAAGTAGCAAGGGCAGTTGTTGTTAGGGTCAAAAAAGAAGTTAGAAGAAAAGATGGATCCTACATAAGATTTGATGATAATGCGGCAGTCATTCTCAATGCTCAAAATGAACCTAAAGGAACAAGAATTTTCGGACCTGTCGCAAGAGAGTTAAGAGAAGGTGGTTATATGAAAATAATTTCAATGGCTCCAGAGGTAATATAATGAAAATTAAAAAAGATATGGTTGTAAAAGTAGTCTCTGGAAACTTTAAAGGTATGTCTGGTAAAGTTTTGAAAGTAATACCTTCAACTAACAGAGCCATTGTTGAAGGAGTTGCTTTGACAAAAAGAGCAGTACGCCCTACGCAAGAAAATCCTCAGGGAGGATTTAGTGAGAGGGAAAGATCATTACATATTTCAAATCTTATGATTTTAGAGGGTGATAATGCTTCAAGAATTGGTTATAAGATACTTGATGATAAATCAAAAGTAAGAGTATCAAAAAAAACTGGTAAAGAATTAGGGTAATTATGAATACACCAAACTACAAGAAAAAGTATTTAGAAGAAGTAAGACCGCACATAATGAAGAAGTTTAATCTATCAAGCATTATGCAGGTTCCTAAAATTGAGAAGATTACTTTAAATATTGGTATTGGTGATGCTAAAAATAATAAGAAGGCATTACAAGCTGCATTGGAAGAATTAATGCTTATTACTGGACAAAAACCCATAGTAACTAAAGCAAAAAAAGATGTATCAAATTTTAAGGTTAGAAAAGGTTTTCCTGTTGGCTGTAAGGTTACTCTTAGAAAAGATTTTATGTATGAATTTTTAGAAAGATTATGCGCTGTTGCTTTACCTAGAACAAGAGACTTTAAGGGTCTGTCCCATAAGTCATTTGACGGAAAGGGAAATTATAGTTTTGGTATTAAAGAGCAAATTGTTTTTGCAGAGATTGATTATGATAAGGTTGATTCTGTTCGAGGTATGGATGTAATTATCACTACTTCAGCTCTTAATGATGACATTTCATATGAATTATTAAGAGCAATGGGATTACCAATAAGAGAAGTAATTAAAAAAAATAACGACGAGGAACAGGATGGCTAAAAAGTCAAAAATTGTCAGAGAGTTTCATCTACAGAAAAAGGTAGAAAAACACTTTGAACTAAGAAAAGAATTAAGAGCAATTATTAAAGATCCTAATGTGGGAGATGATGAAAAGAACAAAGCGATTGCTAAACTTCAAAAGTTACCTAGAAGTTCAAGTAGAATTAGATTAACAAATAGATGTGCTGTTTCTGGAAGACCAAAAGGTTACATGAGAAAGTTTGGTTTATCTAGAATTACATTTAGAGAGCTAGCACTTAAGGGTGAATTACCTGGTGTTACAAAGGCAAGTTGGTAGGAGAAAAACTATGTCAATGACTGATCCAATAGCAGACTTTTGTACTAGAATAAGAAATGGCTATGCTGCCAATAAAAGATGGGTTGATATCCCTTCATCAATGCTCAAGAAAAGATTATCTTTAGTTTTAAAAGAAGAAGGTTTTATCGACAACTTTGTTTTTGTTGATAAGGATGATAACAAGGAAGATATTAGAGTTTATTTGAGATACAATGATAATTCTCCAGCTATTACTTCTATTGAAAAAATTAGCAAACCTGGAAAAAGAGTATATGTTTCTTGTGGAGATATACCTAGGGTCTTAAATGGTTTAGGTATAAGTGTAATTTCAACACCTAAAGGGGTTATAAGTAACAAAGTAGCGAGAGAGTTAAAGGTAGGAGGAGAGTTGCTTTGCAACATATATTAGTATGTCAAGAGTAGGAAATAGAATTATCAATATACCAGAAGGAGTTACCCTTGATAATAAGGATAATATGCTCCTTGTAAATGGTCCAAATGGAAAACTTGAAGTGAATATTTGTGATGAGGTTTCACTGAATATTGAAGATAAATTAATGACCCTTACAAGAAATAGTGATGATAATGTTGCAAAATCTATGCATGGAACGACAAGACAATTAATATCAAATGCAATCGAAGGTGTAACAGAAGGTTTTTCAAAGCATTTAGAAATCATTGGTGTCGGTTACAACGTAAAACCTCAAGGAAAGAGGTTGGTTTTTCAATTAGGTTTTTCTCATGATATTATTTTCGATTTACCTGATGGAATTGAAGCTGTCGCTCAAAAAAATTCTTTAGAAATCAAAGGTGCTGACAAGCAATTAGTAGGACAAGTGTCTGCAAAAATAAGGTCATTAAGAAAGCCTGAACCTTACAAAGGAAAAGGAATTAGATATAAAGATGAATATGTCCGTTCTAAGCAAGGTAAAACTGTAGGAGGCGGGGAATAATGAAATCTTTAAAAGTTAAAAGAGATCAATATCTTAGAAGAAGAAAAAGATCAAAAAAAGCTTTTCCTGTTAAAGATGAGATGAGAATGTGCGTTTTTAAAAGTACAAAACACATTGAGGCGCAAATTATCGATGATTTTAATCATAAGACCATTGCATCTGCTTCATCAAAAGAAATAGACTTAAGTAAAAAGAAGCTTAATAAAACTGAATTAGCTTCGCTTGTAGGAAAGTCCTTATCAGAAAGAGTAAAAGGTAAAAAAATTAAAAAAATTTATTTTGATAGAAATGGTTTTAAATATCATGGTAGAGTGAAATCATTAGTTGAGGCGGCCAGAAAAGGTGGCATAAAATTTTAATATGGAGCAAATATAAATGAGTATGATAAATTATTCAGAACTTGATCTAAAGGAAGAATCAGTAATAAGAATTAATAGGGTAGCAAAAGTTAATTCTCGAGGAAAAAGATTCAGTTTCTCTTCTTTAGTTGTAATTGGTGATGGAAAACAGTATGTAGGTATAGGTGCAGGAAAAGCCAACGAGGTTATTGTTTCCATTACTAAAGCAAAAGAAAATGCAAAACAAAATTTGGTCAAAATACCTGTACAAAACTTTACTATACCTCATGAGATTATTGGAAAGCATGGAGCAAGCAAAGTTTTATTAAAGCCAGCTCCATACGGTACTGGAATTATTGCAGGATCTGCAGTAAGACTTATTATGGAGCAAGTTGGAATTAATAATATATACTCAAAAGTTTTAGGATCAAATAATGCAATGAATGTAGCTAAAGCAGTAATGAATGCTTTAACCAGTCTTCAAGATGTTAGAACTGTAGCTAAAAAAAGAGGTAAAACACCAAAAACACTATTTGAAATTTAATCATGGCAAAGAAAAAATTAAAAATCACACAAATTAAAAGTAGAATTGGATATTCAAGGAAAGCAAAAGCTACTCTTGATGCCTTAGGTTTAAAAAAGATGAACAAATCTGTTGAGCTTGAAGCAAATGAGGCTATTGTTGGTATGATTAAAAAAATTGATTATTTATTAAAAGTTGAGGAAGTATGAAGTTAAATAAGCCGCTTAAATCAGTTAAGAAGACTAAGAGAGTTGGAAGAGGACCAGGTTCCGGGCTTGGCGCTACTTCTGGTAGAGGTCATAAAGGTGCCGGTCAAAGAAGCGGTTTTAAGCACCGCTTTTGGTTTGAAGGTGGTCAGATGCCACTTCATAGAAGAGTCCCTATGAGAGGTTTTAATAATCATAATTTTGCAAAGTCATATGAGATAGTGAATCTATCACAATTATCTAAGTTAAAGGGCAAGAATATTGACTCTGAAGTATTGTCAAAAAATGGTTTAATTTCTTCAGCTTTTTCTCCTGTCAAAATTTTAGGTAATGGTTCAGTTGAAAAGGCAATTAATGTTACAGCTTCAGCTTTTAGCGATTCAGCTGTTAAAAAAATAGAAGATGCAGGTGGAAAGGTAATTATTCAGTGATTGAAAAGATAAGAAATATTTTTGCTATTCCTGAGTTAAGAAGAAAGATAATCTTCACTTTATGTATTTTAGTGATTGTTAGATTAGGTTCTCAAGTACCAATACCTGGAATTAATCCCGATGCTCTTAGACAGACTATGGAGTCTTTAAATGACACATTTTTTGGTTTATATAACTTATTTACAGGTGGGGCTTTTGGTCAAGCTGCTATTTTTGGTTTAGGAATAATGCCTTATATATCTGTTTCAATTGTCATTCAAATTTTGCAAACAACACTACCATATTTCCAAAGATTAGCAATGGAAGGCGAAAGTGGTAGAGCTAAAATCAATCAAATAACAAGATATGGTACAGTAGTTTTAGCATTTGTACAGGCTATATTTATATCATTACTACTTGAGAGTTATGGTATTGTTTTGAATCCTGGTTTCTTATTTAGATTCACAGCAGTTGTATGTATAACAACTGGAACTATGCTGTTATTGTGGCTTGGGGAAAAAATTACTGAACACGGTATTGGTAATGGTATTTCACTTATAATTATGGTTGGTATTATAGCTGCATTCCCTAATGTTGTTATTTCCGAAATTTCTTATTTTCAACAAGGAGTTAGAGGTATTTTAACCGAACTATTTTTAATGCTTCTCTTTTTCTTTTTGGTAATGATGATTATCTTAGTTCAACAAGGGGTCAGAAAGGTTCCAGTTCAGTATGCGCGAAGAATAATTGGAAGAAAAGTTTATGGTGGTCAAAATACATTTTTACCTTTAAAAATTAACACAGCCGGAGTAATACCAATTATTTTTGCTCAATCAATATTACTTATTCCAGGTACGATAGCTACTTTTTTTGGACAGAATGCAACTCAATCCAATTTCATGTCATGGTTTGCAATGGATCATTGGTTTTCAAACATGTTATTCGCACTACTAATTATATTTTTTACCTATTTTTATACTGCACTACAATTTGATCCAAATCAAGTTTCAACTACACTAAAACAACAGGGTGGATTTATACCAGGTGTAAAACCAGGTAGAAAGACTGCTGAATTTATCGAAAATATTTTAACTAGAGTTACCCTTCCAGGTGCATGTTTTCTTGGTTTTGTAGCCTTGATGCCTTTCTTTTTACAGAAATTTGCTGGTTTAGATTATGCATATGCATCTTTTTTTGGAGGAACTAGTCTTTTAATTGTTGTGGGTGTAGGTTTAGATACTCTTAGTCAGATTGAATCACATTTATTATCAAGACATTATGATGGTTTTTTAACAAAAGGTAAAGTAAGAAGTAGAAGATAATGGTGAATTTAAATAATCATATTGAAGTCTCAAACATGTCAGAAAGCTGTCAAATTCTTTCAGACACTTTAAATATTGTTGAAAATAATATTCATCCTGGGCAATCTGTTCTTGAGCTAGATGCCATGGCTGAAAATTACATATTATCTTGCAATGCAAAGCCAGCATTTAAAGGTTATGATGGATTCCCTTCAACTTTGTGTGTATCTATTGATGACGAAATTGTACATGGAATTCCAAAAGATATTTGTTTGGAGGAGGGCCAAATTATTAGCATAGATTGTGGAGTCTTAAAAAATGATTTTTATAGTGACTCAGCAAGAACTATTGCTGTTGGAAGTATTTCCAAAGAAAAGCAAATGCTTTTAGATGTTACTAAAGAAGCATTAAATATTGGTATAAAGCAAGCAATGCCCGGTAATAAAGTTTTTGATATAAGTGATGCTATTCAAAAATTTATTGAACCAACTGGCTTTTCTATAGTTAGAGAGCTTGTTGGACATGGAATTGGAAGGAGCCTTCACTTAGATCCTCAAGTTCCTAATTTTTCAGAACCAAAACATTTAGATTTAGATGTAGAATTAAAAGAAGGAATGTGTCTAGCAATAGAGCCAATGATAAATTTAGGTTCTAGACATATTAAAACTGATAAGGATGGATGGACTATTAGGACGCAAGATGGTCAACCAAGTGCACACTTTGAACATTCAATTCTTATAACTAACTTGCAACCCAGAATTTTAACTTAAAAATAATTATGGCAAAACAAGAGTCAATAGAAGTAGAAGGTACAATTAAAGAAGCATTACCAGGTGCAAGATTTAGGGTCACAATAAATCTTGGAGGTAAAGAGCATGAAGTATTAGCTCATGTCAGCGGTAAAATGCGTATGCATTTTATTAAAATGTTACCTGGAGACAAAGTAGATCTACAATTGTCTCCTTATGATTTGACTAGAGGAAGAATAACATTTAGGCAATAATATGAAGGTAAAAGCGTCAGTTAAAAAAAGAAGTAGAGATTGTATAATCGTTAAAAGAAAAGGACGTGTATATGTTATTAATAAGAAAAACCCAAGGTTTAAGCAGAGGCAAGGATAATGGCTAGAATAGCTGGTGTAGATATACCAAAAGATAAAAAAGTTGCATATTCACTAAGATATGTCCATGGGATTGGCCTTAAGACTGCCATAGATATTTGTGATATGGCTAAAGTCGATCCTAATGTAAGAGTTACAGACTTATCTTCTAAAGAAGAAGATGCCATCAGAAAAGTTATTGTTGATATGAAACTTCTAATCGAAGGTGAATTAAGAAGCGAAAATTTAAAAAATGTTAAAAGACTTCAGGATATAGGAAGTTACAGAGGTGTTAGACATCGTAAGTCACTTCCAGCTAGAGGTCAAAGAACAAAAACAAACTCAAGAACTAGAAGAAGTAAAAAAAGACAAACAATATCATTAGGAAAAAAGGCAGTTTAGATGGCTCAACCTAGAATAAATAAAAAGAAAAAAAAGATTAATGCAAACGGCATTGTGCATATAAAAGCCACTTTCAACAACACTAACATTACTGTTTCTGATGAATTCGGTAATGTTGTTGCTTGGGCTACTGCGGGTAAAGCTGGGTTCAAAGGATCTAGAAAGAATACAGCTTATGCTGCAACAGTTGCATCTGAAAAAGTAGCAAGTGAAGTTGTGAGTATGGGTATGACAACTGTATCTGTTAGAGTTAAGGGTCCTGGTGCAGGTAGAGAGTCTGCAATTAGGGCTTTATCTGCGGCTGGATTACAAGTAACATCAATTTCAGATGTTACTCCACTGCCTCATAACGGTTGCAGACCAAAAAAACAGAGAAGAGTATAACAGATGGCTAAATTAAGTACACCAAAAGGGAAATTAGTAAGAAAGCTAGGAGTCAATATTTTTGGCAATCCAAAATTTGATAGGCTTTTATCAAAAAAAGGTTACGGTCCTGGGCAACATGGTAAATCTGGAAAGAGATTTTCAACTTATTCTGTACAGTTAAAAGAAAAACAAAAAATAAAGTTTACTTATGGAATGCTTGAGAAACAGTTTAGAAACTATTTTAAAAAGGCCTCACAAATGAAAGGTGAGACAGGTCTTAATTTACTTGTTATGCTAGAATCTAGATTAGATAACGTAGTATATAAATTAGGTTTTGCCCCTACTCGTCCAGCGGCTAGACAGTTAGTTAGTCATGCACACTTTTTAGTCAATAATAAAAAGGTCAATATAGCCTCTTACAGACTAAAACCTGGTGATATTATTAAAGTGAGAGACAAAAGTAAAAAATTAGACGTCATACTTAATTCGATTAAAATGGTTAAAGGAGATCTAAATATTTCTTGGCTTGCAGTTGATAAAGCAAAAATGGAAGGTACATTTGTTAACTTTCCTGAAAGAGATGAAATTGATTTAACTATGAATGAACAATTAGTTGTTGAATATTATTCAAGATAAAGGAAAAAAAAATGAGCAATGATTTAAAATTTAAAATTTCACATAAAGTAACAGATGATAATTCCAGTAATTTTGTAATTAAACCTCTTGACAGAGGGTACGGTATTACAATTGGTAATTCTTTAAGAAGAGCGCTTTTAACAGCAGTTCCTGGGGCAGCAATTACAAATGTTAAAATTGAAGGAGCTCACCACGAATTTTCTACTCTTGACGGCGTGACAGAAGATATCGCTGACGTTATCATGAACTTAAAAGGAGTAAGATTTCATCTTTTTGAAAGTTCTGTTGAACCAATTTTTCTTAAAGTTAAGGGTCCAAAGACTTTTACAGCTGCAGATATTCAAGCAGTTTCCGATAATTTTACAATTTTAAATCCTGATCACTACATTACCGATATTTCCAAAGGAACAACCCTTGAACTTGAAATTAGATTAGGAATTGGAAAAGGTTACAAATCTGGAGAAGAAAATAAACTAAATAACTCTCCTGTTGGAATGATTCCTATTGATAGTATTTTTAATCCGGTAACAAAGGTTTCTTTCAATGTTTCACCATTACCAGGTGCAAAAGAAGATACAGAGATGTTATCTTTAAATGTTACTACAGACGGATCAATTTCTCCGATTGACGCAGTTAGTTATTGTTCATCCGTTTTATCAGAGCATTACAATATTATAAATTCTATTAGTAATCCATCTATTTTAGAGATTGATAAACCTGTAAGTGAGGAAATTTTACAAATCAGGAAGCTTCTTGAATCATCAATTGACGAAATGGAGCTTTCAGTAAGAAGTCACAATTGTCTTGAGGCAGCTGGAATAACTCTTATTGGAGAATTAGTAGATAAAGATGAGGCTGAAATGCTAGAATACAAGAATTTTGGAAGAAAGTCTCTTAACGAGTTAATTGAAAAACTAGAAACCATGGGTCTTAAATTTGGAATGGATACTAGTCCTTACACAGAAGATGAAGCATAATGAGAAAAAGAATTTCAGCTAGAAAATTTGGAAAGTCATCCTCTCATAGAAAAGCTTTGATGTCTAATCTTGCAAGTTCACTTATTGAACATAAAAGAATTAAGACTACTCATGAAAAAGCACTAGAATTAAGAAAATTCATTGAGCCAATGGTTACTAAAGCAAAGGATCATACTGTACACAACAGACGTGAAATTCTTAAGAAAATTCATAATGACGTTGCCGTTAAAACTTTATTTGACGTAATTGCACCTAGCTATGCAGATAGGCCTGGTGGGTATACAAGAATAATTAAACTGGGTTCAAGAGTTAATGATTCTGCTAAAGTTTCTTTAATTGAATTTGTTGACAAATTTAACTTTGAATCTTCAGAAACAGCTGACTTAACAGAAGATTCTTCAGAACAAGTTCAGTCAGAAAATAATTAAACTTTCTGAATCATCTAGTTCTAAAAGATTTATAATTTTTTTTAAATATTTTTCATCAATTAAATCAAAGTCATCGTAGACTTTAGAATCAATATCTAAAACAAAATGTGATTCTAATATTTCAGAACCAACATAAGGAAGTATAGGCATGATAAAAGTAATTGCTATTTCAGATTTACTTTGCGAATCACAAACTATATGACCATCAAACTTTTCAACATCTGGAACAATTATAGTCTTTCTTGACTTTAATGATTTCCCACAAACGCCATACATTTCAATTGAAGAGCATGGCATTTTATCAGATTTAAATGTTGAAAAGTCCAATTGGAACTTATCACATGGAAGAATAAGATTTCCATAAATTGGATGATCTAAAGAAAGATCTGTGTAAAAGCCGCAAAAATTCCAATTATCAAATTTATCAAACAATATTGTCGATATAGCAGTTAAGCATTTAAAGTCAAACGTTGGATTCTCACCATTTATTTTGCTTTTAGAAAATTTATTAATTTCATTTATCTTATTTTTAATTTCAAAAATAGATTCTTGATAAAGTCTTTCTTTAATATCAGATTTTAACTTAAACATGGCAAAAAATAACAATTTTTATAAAAATGCAATAATAGTTTCTGGAATTCCCAGAACTGCTACTACAATTGTTGGAAAAATAATATCAGAATTAGCATCATATAGCACTATTTACGAGCCTTTTAACAGTAATCAAGGACTAACTTCAGTTAACTTGAACTATTTATTGCCTGGTTCAAATATTTCAATTAAAGATTTTGATTTAATTTTTGAAAACTTGCTAGATCTAAAAGGTGATTTTAAACAAGGTTTAAATGATAATGATACTTTCTTGAAAAAGATATTTAAAAAAATTATTGGTAATGAATCATCAATTTCATTTAAAAAGGCAAAATACTTTAAGAAAAAAGGAATTTTGATAAAGGACCCTTTTTTATTATTTGCAGCTGAATATTTATCAAAAAATTATAATATCATAATTTGCGAAAGACCATTACTTCCTTTAGCAGGTAGTTTTAAAAGAATGTCATGGATTTTTCATGAAAATAATAGATTATTAAATGAATTAAGCTATTTAGATTCAAAATTCTTAGAAAATGATTTTGAGATAGAAAAGATAATAACTAAAAATATTTCTCAAAGCGTAATTGGTGCAGTAAAATTCTTTTCCATTTATTCTATTTTTAAGAAATATTTGAAACAAAAAAATAATATTTATTTTTTTAAACAAGATAAACTTTCTACAGATCCATCCCAGTCCATAACATCATTATTAAGCTGGTTAAAAATTGATTTTTCAGAACAAGATATTTTTATTACAAAAAATAAAATCTCAAGCTCATTTTCAAAAAATTCAAAACCCAAGCAAGGAATACAGCATGATAAAAATTATAATAAAAAATATGCCAATAAATATTATGAGTCATTATTAAGCAAAGATGAAATTAGATTTATTAAAGTATCTGAAGAGATAATTCGTAGCGGAGGAGAGATTTGAACTCCCGACCTTCGGATTATGATTCCGCTGCTCTAACCAACTGAGCTACTCCGCCTATGATGGCTAAAGTTATATCACATAAAATAAAATGTCTAAATGATTTTAATATTTAAAATATATTTTTTTTAAAAAACACTTTCCTTTTTTTTAATGTTTTGTAATTTCATTGATTGACGAACTTAATAGGAGATAAAAGCTCATATGAATTACCAATCAAAAGAAGATTTTTTAAGTCATGTTAAAAATAAGTTTCCAAATGAAAATGAATTCCATCAAGCTGTTGAAGAAGTTGTTGGTTCTATCTGGGATACGATTCAGAAAAACAAGAACTTTATCGATGGAAATATCTTGGACAGGATTGTAACTCCTGAAAGAGTAATAATTTTTAGAGTTCCTTGGCTCGATGATAATGGAAATGTTCATGTTAATATTGGATATAGAATTCAATTTAATTCAGCTATAGGTCCATACAAAGGTGGTTTAAGATTTCATCCTAGTGTCAATTTAGGAATCTTAAAATTTTTAGCTTTTGAACAAATTTTTAAAAATAGTTTAACTGGTCTGAGCATGGGTGGTGGTAAAGGTGGATCAGATTTTGACCCAAAAGGAAAGTCTGATAACGAAATTATGAAATTTTGTCAATCCTTTATGACCGAACTTTCTAAACATATTGGACATAATTCAGATGTACCTGCTGGCGATATTGGGGTCGGTGGTAGAGAAATAGGATATATGTTCGGTCAATATAAAAGAATCAAAAATGAATTTACTGGTGTTTTGACAGGTAAAAAGACAGATTGGGGAGGAAGTTTAATTCGTCCTGAAGCAACGGGATATGGAGCTGTATACTTCGTTGAGGAGATGTTGAAAACAAGAAATGAATCAATTTCAGGAAAAGTAGCAACTATCTCAGGATCTGGAAATGTTGCTCAATTTGCCTGTGAGAAATTAATTCATCTTGGAGCTAAACCAGTTACTTTATCGGACTCTTCGGGTTATATACTAGATTCAGAAGGAATTACTTTAGAAAAGCTCGAATTTGTAAAAGAGTTGAAGGAAAAAAGATCTGCAAGAATTTCTGAATACGCAAAAAAATATAATGTTGAATTTTTCGAAGGCAAAACCCCCTGGGAAGTAAAGTGTGATATTGCTTTACCATGTGCAACTCAAAATGAACTTAACGATAAGGATGCGCAAATTTTAACCAGTAATGGATGTTTTGTCGTTGCAGAAGGTGCAAATATGCCTTCAACAACTGAAGCAGTTCAACATTTCATAAAAGAAAAAATTCTTTTTGGTCCAGGAAAGGCTGCAAATGCTGGAGGAGTAGCAGTATCTGGAATTGAGATGAGTCAAAATAGCACTAGAATGCCTCTAACCAGTGAAGAGGTTGATAATCTTCTAAAAGGAATTATGACTAGAATTCATGCTACTTGTGTTCAATATGGTAATAAAGGTGATTTCATTAATTACGTTGATGGTGCAAATATTGGTGGTTTCGTTAGAGTAGCAGGTTCAATGATTGATCAAGGTATAGTTTAGTTTTCTGATTTATATAAATCATGTTACGTAAAATTTCCAGCATTGATTTTAAATCTTCAAACACAACTTCAGGCAAAACAGTTCTCATTAGAGTAGATTATAATGTACCTGTCCAAAATGAAGTTGTAGTTGACGACTATAGAATAGTTAAATCCATTCCTACTATCAAATATTGTCTAGAAAAAGGTTCAAAAGTTGTTTTAATGTCCCATATGGGAAGACCTAATGGGAAAAGAGATAATAATCTATCATTGATTCCGGTCGGAGAAAAATTAGCTGAACTTTTAGAAATGCCAATCAAATTTTCTGAAGATTGTATATCAGACGATGCAATAGATGTTTCAAGAAACTTAAAAGACGGAGAAATTCATTTATTAGAAAACCTAAGATTTCATGAAGGGGAGACAAAAAACGATTCTTATTTCTCTTCAATGTTGGCTAAACATGGTTCAATTTATATAAACGATGCCTTTGGTACTGCTCATAGAAAACACGCTTCAAATTATGGAGTAACAGACTTTTTTTCCACAAAAGGTATTGGTTATCTAGTAGAAAAAGAGCTTAAATTTTTATCTGATAAAATTTCTAACGCCATAAAGCCTCTTACTTTAATTGTTGGAGGATCTAAGATTGATACTAAAATAGCCCTAATTCAAAACTTTATGGATATTGCTGATCACATAATTATTGGTGGAGCAATGGCCAACACATTTCTATTATCTGAAGGTTATAGCGTTGGTAAATCTTTAGTTGAAAAGGATAAGATAGATTTAGCAAAAAATATTCTCATAGAAGCGACAAAAAAAGGTACAAATATTATTTTACCCACTGATTTTAAGGGAGAAATGAGTCATTTAGGCTCAAAAAAATATTGTCATGCCAAAAAGGAAAGCATTGATGAAAATATGGTTTGTCAAGATATTGGAGAAGAATCATTTAAATTATTCCATAGTGTTCTAAACGAATCATCTACAATTGTTTGGAATGGAACTTTGGGAGTTGCTGAAAATAAAATATTTGCTGAAGGAACAAATAGTATTATCGACTTTATAGCTTCAAATGAATTAACTTCTATTGTTGGTGGCGGCGATACAGTGGCTGCCATCAGAAATTATAATGAAGATTGTATTAATGAATTTTCACATGTTTCTACTGGTGGAGGTTCATGTTTAGAACTTTTGTCTGGTAATAAATTACCTGCAATAGAAATTTTAAGGTAAATAAATGATTTTTGCAGCAAATTGGAAAATGTATTTAAATGAAAGTGATTCAAACGAATTCGTCAAACAAATGCATCTAGAAAAAGAAAATTTTGTTGATAAGGATATCATGATTTTTCCATCTTTTTCTTCTATAAGAAGTGTAAAAGATAATACACTTTTCTTGCCTAAAATAGTTATTGGTATGCAAGATTGTAGCCATGAAATAACAGGCGCTTTGACTGGAGATAATTCAATAAATGCTATCGAAGTAGATGCGTGTATTGTAGGGCATTCTGAAAGAAGAAAAATTTTCAATGAGTCAAATGAAATAATTAAAAGAAAATTAGACAATGCACTTAATAACGTAGCCAGTACTATTCTTTGCATTGGAGAAACAAAAGAAGAAAAAGACAAAAATGAGACTTTCAATACTTTAGAAAATCAGTTATCTATTCTTCCAAAAGAATTACATAAATCGCAGCTTATAATTGCTTATGAACCAGTCTGGTCTATTGGAACTGGTTTAGTTCCATCAAATGAATATATATCAGAAGTTCTTTCATATATAAAAAGATATTTAAATGAATTATATTCTGATGAAATTTGTGACAAAATACTTTTATTTTATGGTGGATCTGTTGATGAGAATAACATTAAAGAACTATCTAAAATAGGTAATGTAAATGGCTTTTTGGTTGGAAGTGCTAGTTGCAAGTTTGAAAAATTTAAAAAAATGATTAATGCAATATAATTTAGAGGAAATATGATTCAATTTTTAATTACAATTCATACAATAGTTAGTGTTTTGCTTATTATTGTGGTACTAATGCAATCAGGTCAAGGTGGATTAAACTCAATGATGGGTGGAACAGCCAATACTATGCTTGGCGCCACTGGAGCCAATGACTTTATTACAAAATTGACAACTGGATTGGGCATAGCATTTATTGGTCTAGCAATGCTGATCGGAGCATTGAGCGGGGAAAGCAATAGCTCATCAGAATCAATTTTACAAAAAGAAGCAGAATCAAGACAAGTTGATGAATTTGTTCCGGAAGAGTTTGTTTTACCATCTTCTGACGATTTAATTCCTGAAGAATCTTCTTCAAATTAAATTTTGCCGAAGTGGTGGAATTGGTAGACACGCTAGCTTGAGGGGCTAGTGGAGGAAACTCTGTGTGGGTTCAAGTCCCGCCTTCGGCACAAAATTATAATTACATTATTTTTAAAAGATTTTTAGATTACATTGAACTCAATTAAATAACATTAGGATTAAAAATGAAAAAAATTATTTTAATATTTATTGCACTATCTGCTATCTACGCACAATCATCTGCTTTAGATCTTTATGAGCAATCACAAAAAGCTATTGCAGAAGGTAATATTGAATTAGCAGGAGAAAAAATTAGAGCGGCGATTAATGCTGATAAATCTAACGATAATTTTAGAAAAGAATTTGATCGATTAAATGGACTTAGAAATAAGATGATTAATGGTAATAGGTCAGTAAAAGATGGTCGTTTTGATGATGCTCTTCAAGCTTTTAGTGAAGTTTTACAAAGTGTTCCAAATAGCACAGAAGCATTATATGGAACAGGTAAAGCGCACGAAGGTAAAAAAGATTTCATGACTGCTGTTGATTTTTATCGCAGATCTTTAAGAATTGACTCAAACTATACTAAATCAAAAAAATCCATTTCTAATGTTGCAAAGAAGTTATATAATAGTGCAAACCAGGATTATAAAAATGGTAATCTTGAACAAGCATTAACAAAATATAATCAGGTTTTATCTATCAATTCCCGACTGTATCAAGCATATTTTCAAATGGGTGTTCTTCAGAAAAAAATGGGCAATTTAAGTCTTTCAATAGAAAGTTATTTAAAAGCTCTTGATATCAAAAAAACGTTTGATAAAGGATGGTATAACTTAGGTTTGGCTTACAGAGAAAATGGTGACATAGAAAACGCAAAAAAATCCTTTGAAGAAACGGTTAGATTAAATAAAAAATATTATAAAGCTCATAAAAGCCTTGGAGAAATTTTTATTGATAAGGAAGAATTTGAAAATGCCATAAATAGCTTTAAAACAGCTATTGATATTAGACCAAACTATTCTGCTGCTTATCACGCTCTAGGAATTACATACGCGAAAATAGGTAATTACGAGAAATCTGCTGAATCATTGAGTAAAGCAGTTGAAATATCTCCTAAAGAATTTTTATCATGGTTCCACCTAGCAGAGGCACATAATAAATTAAATGATTGCGAATCAGCTAAAAAAGCTGCCTTAGAATCAATTGATCTTAAAAAGAACTTCGGTGGAGGATGGTTCGAGCTTGGAATAGCTGAGTATTGTGGTGGTAAAGGAAATAAAAATACAACCATCAACCATTTTGAAAAAGCTAGAAATGATAGAGAATGGAGAAAGATGGCTGAATATGAAATCGACAGGGTCAGGAATCCTGAAAAATATGAGCAATGATCAAAGCTGTAATTTTTGATTTAGATAATACCTTATTAGATTTTATAAAAATGAAAGATGAGGCGATTAAAAATGCTATTCTTTCAATGAAAGAGGCTGGCCTAAACATTGATATTGATGTCTCGTACCAAAAAATAATGAAAATTTATGAAGATGAGGGATGGGAACATCAACTTGTTTTTGATAAATTTCTAAAAGATACAATTGGTTATGTCGATAACAAATTTCTTGCTGCTGGTATTGTTGCTTATAGACGAGCTAAAGAAGCCAATTTAAAGCCATATCCTAATGTTCATAGAACTTTAAATCATTTAATGAAAATAGGAATAAGGCTTGCAATTGTATCTGATGCCCCTAGTAGAGAAGCATGGATGAGAATTTATTATTTAAATCTTCATCATATGTTTGATGTAGTTGTAACATTTGATGATTCAAATGAAAGAAAACCCTCTCCAAAGCCTTTCAATCTAGTTTTAGATAAGCTTAAGCTTAAAAAAGATGAAGTTGTTATGATAGGTGATTGGCCAGAAAGAGATGTTGTTGGAGCAAATAGCCTTGGTATTAAAACTATTTTTGCTAGGTATGGAGATACTTTCGGAGTTAAAAATTCAGGAGCAAACTGGGATATTGATGACGTGTCGCAAGTAATTGATATCATAAAGGAAGAAAATGATTAAAAGTTTAGGTTTAGGAACTGATATAATCCGTATATCAAGAATTGAAAAGATCCTAAAATCAGATAAAAGACAAAGATTTTTAAATAAAATTTTTTCAAAAGAAGAAATTTCATTATCAAAGAAAAAAAGATGTGAATTTGAATTTTTTGCTGGAAGATTTGCTGCAAAAGAAGCTATCAGGAAAGCAATGAGCTCAAAAAATGCTTTAAAAATCAAAGGTTTTAAATCTATTAATATTCCAAGTCAAAATAATGGTAAACCATTTGTTGATATAAAAAATTTTAAAAAAAATATAATAATATCAATATCTCATGATGGGAACTATGCAACTGCTGTATGCGTAGTGTTTTAAGAATGGATTATTTTGAAATTATTGGAAAAAAACAACTAAATGGTATAGTTAAGATAAGTGGATCAAAAAATGCTGTATTACCAGTCATGGCTGCTTCAATTTTAAATGATTCACCTCTTAAATTAAATAATGTACCAACTCTTTCGGACTCAAGGACAATGGCTTCTATTTTGGAAAGTATGGGTTCAAAAATAGTTTTTATTGATAATAATTCTATAAATATTGATAATTCAGGCCTGGATAACCCTTTCGCTTCATATGATTTAGTTAGAACTATGAGAGCTTCTTTTTATGTTTTAGGACCACTTTTAGCACGATTTAAAAAAGCTAAAGTATCTCTTCCTGGAGGGTGTGCGTGGGGACCAAGGCCTGTTGATTTTCATATTAAAGCTTTTGAGAAGCTTGGCGTAAAAATTAAGCTAGAAAATGGTTATGTATTAGCAAATGCAAGCAATATAAGAGGTGCAAAAATTCATTTTCCAAAAATTTCAGTTGGAGCAACAGGGAATGTTCTTATGCTTGCTGTTCTAGCCAAAGGAACTACTGTAATTAAAAACGCGGCTGCAGAGCCTGAAATTCAACAACTCTGTAATATGCTAAATGAAATGGGTGCAGAAATATCTGGCATAGGTTCAAATACTTTAACCATCAAAGGAGTGGATTCTCTAAAAAATTTAGATGAAATAAGCATAATTCCTGACCGAATTGAGGCTGGAACTTTTATGATTGCTGTAGCTGCTACAGGTGGAAAGGTTGTTTTAGAAAATATAAATTCAATGCATCTTAAGGATGTAATTAAACAGTTGACTCAAGTTGGAGTAAATATTATTGAGAAAGGTAATTCTTTGGAAATTCATGCAATCAATATTGACATAAAACCATCCATAATGGAAACAAATGAGTATCCAGGTTTTCCAACAGATCTTCAAGCTCAATGGATGATTTTAATGTGTCTTGCAAACGGTGATTCAACACTTAAAGAGAATATATATTTCGATAGATTTACTCATATCCTTGAATTAAATAGATTAGGTTGTAAAATTAAACTAGATGGTTCATTAGCAAGAATTAAAGGTAATAGAAAACTTATTGGAGCAGATGTTATGTCAACAGACATTAGGGCTTCAGCTGCATTAATTATTGCAGCATTATGTGCAGAAGGAAAAACTACTATTAGCAGAGTATATCATATTGATAGAGGGTATGATAAAATTGAGGAAAAATTAACAAAGTTGGGTGCTCAAATAATTAGAAAAAAATAGTCGAAAACATATTGTTTTTCATCTAATTATTTATAGATTAACTGCCAGACATGAAAATTGTTATTATAGGCGCTGGAGAAGTAGGATTTCACGTTGCAAAGTCTTTGAGTGAATTAGACTACGACATATCTGTCGTAGATATTGATCATAATAAATGTGCAAGAGCTAATGAACACTTAGATGTAATAGTTACAAAAGGCAATGGAGCAGATGAAAGAATATTAAAAAATATTAGTGTTTCAGAAGCTGATTATGTTTTTTGTTTAACAAATTCAGACGAAACTAATTTAATAACATCATTACAGTGCCATAATTTGGGTGCAAAAAAAATAATAGCTCGATTAAGAGATCTAGATTATTCTAAAAATGGTAATGCACTTATTCCAGAAAAATTTGGTATTGACATTGTAATTCATCCTGAAAATGAAGTTGCAAAAGAGATAATTAGATTAGTTAAACATCCTTATGCAGATAAGTTCTATGAGTTTGAGGGTGGTAAAGCAGTTCTTTTTTCAAAAAAAATAAATCACAGATCAAAAATTTCAGGAATAACAGTTGATGAGTTTCATAAAAAAAATACAGAATTTAAAAGTTTAATTGTTGCGGTAATTCGAGGTGAAAAAATGACAATTCCTGCATCTACTTTTAAATTTGAGCCTGAAGATTACGTTTTCTTTTTCGTAAGAACTAAAAATTTAGAACAGTTACTTTCATCGCTTGGTACATTAACTTCAAATTCAAAAAGAGTAATGATAGCTGGTGCAAGTAAAATTGGAAGAAGAATTGCTACACTTTTAGAAAATGAAATGTCTATAAGACTAATTGAAAAATCAAAAGATAAAGCATCGCAAATAGCTAATGATCTTGATAAAACAATTGTTCTGAATTCTGATGCTACAGATGTTGAATTTTTGAAAGGTGAAAATATATCTGAGGTAGACTCTTTTGTTGCAGTTACTGAAGATCAGCAATTAAATTTATTAGCGGGTATCCTTGCAAAACAATTAAAAGTCAAACATTCAATCATTCATGTAACTAATCCAGACTATGTCAAGAGCATGTCTGACTTGGGTATTGGCTCAATTGTTAGTAAAAACACAGTAAGTGTTAATGCTGTAATAAAATCTATTAGATTAGATCAAAAAGAACATGTAATACAGCTTTTTAGTTCTTTGGATATGGAGGCTATTGAACTAGTTGCAGAAAAAGACTCAAAAGCTGCGCGAGTTCCTGTTTCTAATCTTAATTTACCACATGGTAGCATAATTGGGCTTGTAAATCATAATGGACATATAAAAATACCTTCAGGAGATTTTCAAATTTCTGAAAATGATACAATTTTAATATTTTGCATAAATTCAAAAATAAGAGAAGTTACAAAGATATTTCAGTCTGAATAATGAGTCTTAGACCAACATTTCGTCTTTTATCCATTTTAATATTTTTTTTATCACTAGTATTAATTATACCAGCTTTAATTGAATATTTTGATTCAGGCAAAACATATTTATTTTCTATTTCTATAATTTCAATAGCTTTCTGTTTACCTGTATGGTTTTTATCTCGAAAAGCCAAATCTTTTTCAAACAAAGATGTTTTTGTTGTAATTGTTATGAGCTGGGTTTCGGCTGCAATTTTTGGTTCATTACCATTCTATTTATCAGGCTTATTTAATGGATTTTCAAATGCATTATTTGAAGCTGTTTCTGGAGTTACCACAACCGGAGCAACAATTCTTACTGATGTTGAAAGTATGCCTAGAAGTTTGTTATTTTGGAGATCTTTTTTACAATGGTTTGGTGGTCTTGGTATTGTTATTTTTACAATTGCATTATTACCATTATTGGGAGTTTCTGGTGAAAAGATTTTTAACTTAGAATATCCTGGTCCTTCATCCGAAAAAATAACACCTAGGATAAAAGATACAGCAAGACTTTTAATAAAATTCTATGTTGGTTTTACTGGAGTGCAATTTCTACTTCTTTCATATGATATGTCTTTATTTAATGCTATATGTCATTCAATGACAACTATGCCATCTGGTGGATTTTCAACTTTTAACGATAGCATAAATGGACAATCCGATTATGTTAAGTCAGTTATCTTATTGTTCATGATTTTAACTGGAACAAATTTTGCATTACATTTTAGATCATTAAACTTAGGTTTGGATTCTTACAGAAGAGATAGAGAGTTCCAGTACTATATTTTTGTTTGTATTTTTTTCAGTGCATTAATTTTATTTTTCGGGTTAATAAATAATGAAAGCTTTCCAATATTAGATACTGTATTTCAAACTGTTTCCATAATAACTACCACTGGATATACTTCTACAAATTATAGTGAATGGAACCCATTTATAGCTCAATACATTCTTTATATTTTAATGTTTACTGGTGCAATGGGAGGTTCTACCAGCGGTGGAATAAAGCTGATACGAATTGTAGTACTTTTTAAATATGTTAGAGTAGAATTAAAAAGAGCATTACATGAAAAAGCTATTATACCTGTAAGAATAGGAGAAAAAGTTTTGTCAGATGAGCTTATTAGAAAAACTTTAGCATTTTTCCTTTTTTATGTTCTATTCTTTTTCGTTGCATCTGTTATCTTTGTTATGATGGGAATAAATCTTGAATCTTCATTAGGTGCAGCAGCATCTGCAATGGGAAATATTGGTCCTTCAATAGGAGACTTTGGAGCAATGGATAATTATTCAAGCTTACCGGTATTAGCAAAATACATTATGATGTTTGGAATGATATTAGGAAGACTCGAAATCTTTGCAGTTTTAGTGTTATTTACTAAAACATTCTGGAGGTCATAGCATCAGCTTACAGTCCAAAATTATTGGTTTACCAAAACAACCTGGTATTTATCAGTTTAAAGATGAAAAAGGTAAAATTATTTATATTGGTAAAGCAAAAGACCTCAGAAATCGTGTAAAATCATATTTTCAAAAAAAAACCTACAGATCGCCAAAAGATCAATCGCTTTTAAAAAGAATAAATGATTTTGAGTGGATTGTTTGTCAGGATGAGGCAGATGCTTTTATCACTGAAGCAACATTGATAAAAAAATTCAAGCCCAAGTATAATGTTCAGCTTAAAGATGATAAGTCTTTTCCATACTTAAAAATTACCAATGAAAAGTTCCCTAAGGTATTTATAACAAGGAAAATATTTAACGATAAATCAAAATATTTTGGTCCATATACTGATGTTAAGTCAATGAGAAGATTAGTTGACGTTTTATACAGAGCCTTTCCAATAAGAAATTGTTATATCGAATTAAATGAAATTGATGAAAAAACAAATAGACCATTGGTATTAAAAAATGGATTAGGTATACGTACAATAACAGAGAATGAATATCATGATATGATAGGAGATATGGTTTCTTTTTTAAAGGGTGACACAGCTTCTGTTGAAAAAAAACTTTCTAAACAAATGGATTATTATACTTCAAAAATGATGTATGAGGATTCAGCTAGAGTAAGAGATCAAATAAAGGCTATTAGCTCATTTAAAACTGGCCAAAGAAAGCTGGAAGCTGATTTCACTAATAGAGATGTTATTGGTTATCAAAACAAAGATAAACATTTTGTTGTTGTCATTTTAAGAATAAGAGAAGGAAGAATAATTAGCAGAGAAAAAATTTCTTTAGACTCAGATGAGAGTTTGGATAAGATTCTGAGAACAATTGTTATCAACTTCTATATGAATGCTGCCTATATCCCTAATAATATTTATTTTCCTGAAATACCTGAAGAAAAAGAAGAGCTTGAGCTTTGGTTGAGCGAAAAAGCAGGAAGGAAAGTTAAATTTTCTGTTCCTCAAAGAGCAGTAAAGCATCAAGAGTTAAAACTTGCTAATAGAAATGCTAAACTTTTACTCAATGAATGGTTATTAAATATTGAGAAAAGAAAAGATTACATACCAAAACTTCTTAATGAATTAAAAGATATCTTAAACCTAAAAAATCCACCAAGATTAATTGAAGCATTTGATATATCTCATTTAGGAGGAACTAATACAGTTGCTTCAATGGTTGTATTCAAGGACGGAAGACCACTAAAAAGCGCTTATAGAAAATTTAATATTAAAGTTGGTCAAATTGATGATTTTGAATCAATGAGAGAAGTGGTTTTTCGAAGATATAAAAGACAGTTAAATGAAGGTAATCAATTACCTGATTTAATATTAATTGATGGAGGAAAAGGGCAGTTATCATCAGCATTAGATTCATTAAAAAATTTAAGATTAAAGCTGCCAATTGTAGCTCTAGCTAAAAGACTAGAAGAATTATTTTTACCTGGACAAAAAGAATCTTTAAGAATTGCTAAAAACTCGCCTGCACTTAATATTTTGAAACAATTACGAGATGAAGCGCATAGATTTGCAATAACTTTCCAAAGACAAAAGCGTACTAAAGGTATTGCAAAATCTAAGTTTGAAGATATTCCAAGAGTTGGTAAAAAGACTGTTGAGAAAATCTACAAAAGATTTAATAAAACATCAGAAATGAAAGAGTTATCAGATAAGGCATTGGCATATAAGCTAGGTGTAAGTATTAAAATAGCCCAAGCTATAAAAAAAATAGTTTAAAAAAGTTCATTTTCTTTCATCCAATCGTCTGAAAGAAACTTTCTCATATAATTTCTTATACTATCGGGTAGTATTACTAAACAATTTTGTCCTTTTTTGAGCGATTTTGCTGCTTTTAAGGCCGCAAACATGGCTGAGCCACATGAACCCCCAATCAATAGTCCTTCTTCACGTATAAGAGCCCTTGCAGTATTAAATGCCTCTTTATCATTAACTTTGACAAAATCATCGATATATTCATGTTCACAGGTTTTGGGTATAAAATCATAACCGATTCCTTCAACTTTATATGGCTGCCCATTATATTCGTCTTCACCGCCAAGAATTGATCCATAAGGATCTGCACCAATAATTTTTATACCTTCAATTTCTTCTTTCAATCTTTTTCCAACTCCAGTAGCAGTTCCACCTGTGCCAACGCCCATAACCACCATATGTAAATTAGTTCCAAAGTCATTTAAGATTTCTTGAGCAGTATCAAAGTAATGAGCATCAGGATTACAACAATTAGTCCATTGATCTAAAATATGACTATTAGGAATCTCTTTATTTAATTTTTTAGCAACTCCAAAATTACTTTTTGGATCATCGTGCGATGCCTCAGTTGGTGTACGAATTATTTTTGCACCTAAAGCATTTATAGTTAATTCTTTTTCCATACTCATCTTTTCAGGCATACAAATAATTAGTTTATATCCTCTCACAGCAGAGGCGAGGGCAAGTCCAATCCCAGTATTACCGGATGTTGCTTCAATAAGAGTATCTCCTGGCTTTATACGACCTTCTTTTTCGGCATGATCTATCATTCTGAATGCAGTTCTGTCTTTTACAGATCCTCCAGGATTAACCATTTCTATTTTTGCATAGAGATTACAGTCAAGTTCCTTACCAATAGAATTTAATTTTACAACAGGAGTAGATCCGATTGTTTCAAGAATGTCATTATAAATCATGCATAGATATTAAAAAAAAAGGGGCGAAAAGCCCCTCTTTTTTTTCAATCGGAAAGAATTATTTTATAGAAATTTTTCTACCGAGTGATGATTTAGCCTTTGGAAGTAGAACTTTTAATACTCCATTATCAATCTTTGCAGATATTTTAGCTGTTTCTACATTGCTTGGTACATTAAAAGTTCTTTCCATTCTACCATATTCATACGAATCATATTTATCAGACTTTCTTTGTCCTGAAATTTTTAAACGATTGTTATCGAATGTTACTTCAATATCGTTTTTGGACATTCCAGGAACATCCATAGTCAAATAATATTCTTTTTCATTTTCATTGTAATAATTTGAAACAGAATTCGTATTCATTAATGAGAATCGAGGATCTATTGATAAATCATTGAAAAATTGGTCAATAATATTATCAAATGTATCAATTTCATTGTTTAATGGTTTCCATTTTATTAAACTCATTTTATTCTCCGTTCAATAGGTTAATATTTACACTATTATACTTGCAAATGGAGTGCCAGTTTGAAATGATATGCAAGTTTGGCATAAATTAATTTAAAGCATTGCCATTTTTTCAAATTGTGCTAAAATTGTATGAATTTTTGACATAAAAAATGAATTTTAAGAAAATATTATCAAAAGTAAACAGTAAAGCAGAGTGGGTTGGCCTTCGATATGTTGAAGAAAAACAAAACATTCTTTCCACTAAAAAATTTTCTCTAGATAACGTTCAGCGTAATACAACTAGAGGTGTAATGATTGATGTAATGGTCAATGGTCAATTTTCATATTATGCTACACCATTTTTAGATGAAAATCATATTCTTAGTTGTATTGATGAAGCAGTAAAGAATGCTGAGTTAGCCTCAAAATTTTCAATTTTTAAGTTTGATCATGATCAAGTAAGGAAAGGATATGAAGGTTCGTACAAAACCAAGCTTAAGTCGCCTTTAAGCAACTTGACAGTAAGTGATATAAAAGATCTTGTATTTTTAGGTTCAAAAAATATGATGGAATTTGATAAACGAATTATTCATGCAGCTGCTACAGTAGAGTTAATAGAACGTAACACTAGAATTATCAGTACTAATGGTGCAGATATAGACCAAAAAATGGATATAGTTTTAGTAGAACTATCTTCAACAGCTCAAGATAATAATGACTCTCAGACAAGAAGTAACCATGGTATGCGAGGGCATTGTTTTCAGGCTGGTGCTGAATTTATTGAAGCCTATGATATTGAAACTGAAGCTAAGCAAATTTCTTCTCAAGCAATTGAACTTTTAGAAGCAGATCAATGTCCAACAGAAGTATGCGACTTGGTGCTTGCTCCGGATCAGATGATGCTGCAAATTCACGAGAGTGTCGGTCATCCTCTTGAGCTTGATAGAATTTTAGGAGATGAAAGAAATTTTGCTGGATCAAGCTTCGTTAATCTTGAAGATTTTGGTTCATTAAGGTATGGTTCTGAATTGATGAATATCGTTTTTGATCCAACTGTTGACAATCAATTAGCTTCCTATAATTATGACGATGGGGGAATGCCAGCATCAAAAGAGTATCTTATTAAAGATGGAGTTCTTCTAAGAGGTCTTGGAGGTATTGAAAGTCAAATACGTTCTGGTATTGATGGCGTATCAAATCTTAGAGCTTCATCTTGGAATAGAATACCAATTGACCGAATGGCAAATATTAATTTAGAGCCAGGAAATTCTACTAAAGATGAAATTATTGGAAGTATCGAGCGCGGAGTATATATGGAAAGTAATCGTTCGTGGTCAATAGATGACTATAGAAATAAATTTCAATTTGGGTGTGAATATGCAAAACTCATTGAAAATGGAGAATTAACTAAAGTTGTTAAAAATCCTAATTACAGAGGGATTACCAATCCTTTTTGGAGAAGTCTGTCGATGACAGGAAATGAGGATACTTATGAAGTTTTTGGTACTCCAAATTGTGGTAAAGGAGAGCCAAATCAAGTTGAAAGAGTAGGCCACGCATCTCCATTATGTAAATTTGATAAAGTGCAGGTATTTGGAGGAGCATAATGAAAAAAGAAATATTCCAAAACATTTGCTCTCAAGTTTTCAGCTCTTTAAAAGATAATGAACAATTAACAATCTATCTTGAGGGAGAAAACTCACAATATTTTCGTTTTAATGATTCAAAGTTACGTCAAAGTGGAATTATTGAAGACTATGCTGTAACAATATCACTTTATGCTGGTAAAAAATCTTTACAATCAGCTACTACAGTATCATCTGATATTGGAAGCTCTGTTGATAATTTAAAAAGTGAAATTGACGCTTTAAGAAATCCATTATCATTAATTCCTGAAAATGATTTAACAAGTTTTCCGGAAAAATTTGATTCTTTTGAGATAGTATCATCAGGAAAACTGCCTGATAGAAATGAAATTTTAGAAGCTTTAATGGGTATTATTACTAAAGATTATCTAACTGGAGTTTGGACCTCTGGAAAAATTTTTAGAGCATGTTCTACTTCGGATGGCACAAATCATTGGTTTGAAAAAGATTCTTTTATTTTTGATTTTTCATTAATCGATGAAAAAGAAAATATGGTAAAGGTGTTATTTCCAGGTAGTTTTTGGAACAAAGATAAATTTGATAAGGCTTTTGAAGATGCTTCGGACAAACTTAAGCTATTAAATAAAGAAAAAATGGAGCTGAAACCAGGAAAATACCGAGTTTGGTTCGAGCCAAATGCTGTAGCTGATTTTATTGGTATGTTCAATTGGAATGGTGTTAGCGAGTCAGCATTTAGAAATGGTTCAAGTTGTTTACTTAAAATGAGAAATTCTAATCAAAAATTATCCCCATTGTTTTCTCTGAATGAATCATTTTCCTCAAAAGCTACAGCTCCTTTTAATTCAAGAGGGGAAGTTTCACAAGATGTAAATATAATTGATGAAGGTGAGTTGAATAATACCTTAGTAAACTCAAAAACTGCTTTAGAATATAACGTAACATCTAATTTTGCAGAAGAAGCTAATTCATGGGGAATGGGTGAATATATGAGATCGCCTGTTATGGAAGCTGGTGATATAGCAGAAGATGATTGTTTGACAAAGCTAGGAACTGGTATTTATATATCAAATATACACTATCTAAATTGGAGTGATGTTCTTGGTGGAAGAATTACAGGCTTAACAAGATATGCTTGTTATTGGGTAGAAGATGGAAAAATGGTTGCTCCAATCAAGACAATGCGATTTGACGACTCATTCTATAATTTTTTTGGAAAGAATTTAATTGGTGTTGGAAAAGAGACTTTAGCAAGACCTGTCATTGAAACTTATGATGGAAGAAATCCTGGTGAAACTGTATGTCCAGGTATCTTGGTTAATGATTTTGAATTAACTCTCTAAATCTCTATATTTCGACGCTATAAACTTTTGGCGTCGTACCCAAGTGGTTTAAGGGATCGGTTTGCAAAACCGCTATTCGTCGGTTCGAATCCGACCGACGCCTCAACATTGTGTTGCCCGGGTGGTGAAATTGGTAGACACAAGGGACTTAAAATCCCTCGGAGATAACACTCCGTGCCGGTTCGAGTCCGGCCCCGGGCACAAATCTTATGAATCATTTTATTTTCTTTCATGGAGTAGGTATTCGTTCTCATTTTTGGGATACTATTACACCAAAGTTAAAAGATAAATCAGTTAATTATTCACTCATTGATTTGGATTTTTCATCATTAGATAATGCATTTGAATCCTCAGTAAAATCAGTTAGAAGTGTCATGAATGAATATCCAGAAAGAAACATTATCTTGGTTGGACACAGCCTTGGAGGTTTATTTGCTATTTTTGTTGCACAACAGCTCGGAGATGCTATTCATAAATTAATTATTGTTAATACAGGCCTTGCCCCTAGAAGGGTAGCTATGAAAGCCATGCAGCAAATGCAAATCAATCGTTTATCGAAGTTCTTTAAAAAAATGGGTATGAGAATGCTTTTTAGTGGAAAATTGCCAAAATGGCTAACAAGATCTCTTTTTTTTACAAATGATACTCCAGAGCATGTTCAGTTACAGCTATCCAAATATAAAGTAAGGGAAAATCGTTCATTTTTAATGGAGCATTTTAATTCCAAAAAAATATGGAATTCTCATTTAGAACGTATACACTTTAGCGGACCCGATAATGTTCTTTCAGTATTTGGCAGTAAAGATAAAACAACTCCAAAAAGAGCTTTTTTGTATCTTGCTAATAAACTGAATGCATCGCATAAAATTTATTATGGAAGTGGACATAATGATATAATTACAGCTGATAAATATAACGATGATTTTGTTAAAGATATAATTTTATTTGCTAATAATATTTGATATAAGAAAATAACTTAAAGTATTACTTTAATAATTAATTTAAACATTATAATAATGATATAATTCTTGGATTGATATAAGCAATTTGCTAATATTATAATAATGAGACCTTTCCATTTAGCCTTTCCTGTAACAGATTTAGTTTCAACAAAATCTTTCTACATTGACGTGCTAAATTGCCAAGTTGGTAGATCTTCCGAACATTGGATTGACTTTGATATGTTTGGACATCAAGTTGTTGCTCATTTAGTAGATCAAGCAGATCATCCTTCAACAAACTCAGTGGACGGAGATGATGTGCCTGCATCTCATTTTGGTGTAATTTTAACAATGGATCAGTGGCATTTGCTAAAAGATAGGTTAATTTCTCATAATATTGATTTTATTATTGAGCCCAAGATTAGATTTAAAGGAGAAGCGGGCGAGCAAGCTACAATGTTTTTCCTTGACCCTTCAGGAAATGCTTTAGAATTTAAAGCTTTCAAAGATGATTCAAGTATTTTTGCAAAATAAGGAATATTTTTATGGATAAAACTGCAATTGAGCATTGGTCTCCAGTCGTCGGAGGACAGTTTTGGTGGACAGGTGTCATATTTGTATTAATTTTTGTGCCCTTCATGATTTTTATAGGCAGTAAAATATCTTCTAAACAACGAGATATGGTCATTTATGGTATGGGTATTTATCAACTTGGTAACAAAATACTTTCTCAAGTTGGCTATATTATGTCAGAAAACTATATTTTGGCATCACATTTACCTCTACATTTATGTGGTTTATCAGGAATTTTAGCAGGTATAGTTGTCTTTTATCGAAAGCAAATGCTTTTTGAATTTCTTTATTTTTTTGGATTAGTAGGTTTTATTCATTCAGTTTTAACCCCTGAATTTACGGGAGGTACTTCCAGTTGGAAAATTTTTGATTACTATGTTGGTCATGCGATGTTGATTATTATTCCCGTCTGGTTAATGAAATATTATGACTTTAGATTAAGACCAAACTCTTGGTGGACAAGCTTTGTATATCTACAGCTAATTGTTGTTATAGTTATGCAAATAAATACTATTATTGGAAACGGAGCCAATTATATGTATTTAGCAAAAGCTCCCATAGCTAATAATCCTCTTATCTTGCAAGATCCTTATCATATAATAGGTTTTGAAATCTTTGCTTTATTACATTTTTACATCTTAGATTTAATTGCGAGGCGGATATTTAAATAAATGACACTTTTACTAGCATATTTCTTTTTAGCTTTAGTCTTATCTTTTTTATGTTCACTGCTTGAGGCAGTAATACTATCAACACCGAGTTCATATTCCTCCATTTTAATGAAACAAAATCGTAATCATGGTATGCGACTTGAAAGGTTTAAAGAAAATATAAATAGACCTCTTGCAGCTATTTTAACATTAAATACTTTTGCTCATACACTTGGGGCAGCAGGAGTTGGTGCTCAGACTTTAGAATTGTATGGGGAAAATTCAGTAGCCATAGCCTCTGGGATTTTAACACTCCTCATTCTAATTTTTTCAGAAATTATACCAAAAACACTTGGTAGTGTTTATTGGAGGAGTTTAATCGGAAATACAACAGTTGTTGTAGAGATTTTAATATTTTTCACATATCCACTTGTTTTATTGGCTGAGTACATTTCAAACTTTGGTAACGATGAAACGACTGTAACTAGAGAAGAAGTTATAGCAATGGCTGAAATGGGTGAAGACGAAGGAGTGCTTGAAGAGCAAGAAACAGATATCATTGAAAACACCTTAAAGCTCAAAGATGTTAAAGTAAGTGATATTATGACGCCTAGATCTGTTATTTTCGCATTAAATAGGGATTTAACCGTAGGACAAGTGCTTGAAGAGCACGATACGTTAGATTTTACAAGAATTCCAATTTTTGATACAAATTTGGACTCTATTCAGGGTATGGTTAATCGATACGAAATAATTAATCGAAAGGCTGATGATCAATTTAGCACTAGAATGCATGAAATTTCTCAAGATGTTCCCCATGTTAATGAAAATGACCCCATAGACAAAGTGTTAGAACTCTTTATTAAAAATAGAGATCACATGGCACTTGTTGTAAATAACGATAATTCCTTAACAGGATTAATAACCCTAGAGGATGCAATTGAAACTATCTTAGGTCAAGAAATTGTTGACGAGCATGATTCTGTTGTCGACATGAGAGATTTAGCTGAATCTCAAGAGAATAAATAATAAATAATAAATATTTGAGTTTTTTAAATCTTGCATTAACTTCATGACCAGTTATGGCTAAAAAACAAACTTTTACATCAAAACTTAACAAAGGTGGCAAAGACTTTAAATATGTCAAGCATATTAAGTCAGTTGTTTCTGAAGACACCGGTCATATAAAATTTCTTCATAATATGGTAAGGCTTGAAGAAAATGAAAATCTTGATCAAGCATTAAAACGTATGGAAGAAGAATCTATGCAGGGTTTATCTTTTGGCAAACCAGCGGGGGAAGCTCCTGCCGAAGAAGTAAAAGAAGAAGCTCCTGCTAAAGAAGTAAAAGAAGAAGCTCAAGCTGAAGAAGTACCTGTGGAGGAAGCTCCTGCCGAAGAAGTAAAAGAAGAAGCTCCTGCTAAAGAAGTAAAAGAAGAAGCACAAGCTGAAGAAGTACCGGTGGAGGAAGCTCCTGCCGAAGAAGTAAAAGAAGAAGCTCCTGCTGAAGAAGCAAAAGAAGAAGCTGAGCCGGCAACTGAAGAAGAATCAGCTGAAAAAGCTGATGATTCCTCCGACAAGTAATTTTTGGAGAGGTGGCCGAGTGGCTTAAGGCGCACGCTTGGAAAGCGTGTAGAACGCAAGTTCACGCAGGTTCGAATCCTGTCCTCTCCGCAAAATTAAAAAATAATGAACATTAAGAATTTTTCAATAGACAAGCATTGGCACTCAATTTGTGAAGTTCACGATGCATCAAGGCCAGGAGAATTAGATGGATCCGCGCCAAAGAAGGCTTTTGTTCCTCTTGAAAAATGTTATAAATCTGAATCATTGTTAAATGATAAAATTTATGTGGGAATTGTCAGTGAAAAAGTAGTTGGTTTTGTAGCATTCAACCATTCAAAAATTACATGGCTATATGTTCATCCCAATTATCAAAAAAAAGGTTATGGAAGAAAGTTATTAAAATTTGTAATGAATAAAGCTGAAAAACCTACGTCAGTACTTGTTTTAAATAGAAATCTAAAAGCTATAAAACTTTACAAGAGTGAAGGTTTCTCAATAGTACAATCAAAAAAAGGAACAATTCCAATAGCTGACATTGATGTAGAATGTTTTGAGATGAAAATATGAAAATTAAATTAGCACTAGATTGGACTCCAAATACAAATCATATTGGGTTCTTTATTGCAAAAGAACTCGGATATTTTAATGAATATGATTTAGACGTCAATATTATTGATCCAAGAGATGATAATTATACATTGACTCCCGCAAAAAAAATTGAATTGGGTAAAGCTGACTTAGCATTATGTCCAACAGAAAGTATTCTGAGTTACAAAACAAAAAGAGAGAAGTTTGACATGATTGGAATTGCAGCTATTTACAAGGAAGATCTTAGTGCTATTGCAGTAAAAAGAGATTTAAAAATTGATTCTCCAAAACTATTAGATAATATGTCATACGCATCATATAATGCAAAGTATGAAGATAAAATTATACAAAAAATGATAATTAATGATGGTGGAAAAGGAGAAATTAAAGTTGCTTATCCAAGCAAGTTAGGAATTTGGAATACAATTGTTTCTAATAAATATGATTCCACTTGGATTTTTATAAACTGGGAAGGAATTCAAGCTGCAGATGCAGGAATTAATTTGAACTTATTTAAAATGTCTGACTATAAAATTCCATATTCTTACTCACCAATTATTGCTATGCCCAGATCAAAATTTGAATTACAAAAAAAAGAGTATTCAAAATTTTTAAAAGCAACCAAAAAAGGCTTCATTTATGCTAAAAATAACCAAAAAGAAGCAATTGATATCTTTGAGGAATTTTTGCCTGAAAATGAAGTTATAGATTTAAAAAAGTCATTAGAAATATCAGCAAAATATTTTGGAACAGAATTAGATTGGGGCATCATGGATACTGATGTTGTTGAAAGATTTTTAAAATGGTTAAGAAAAGAAGGGCTTGAATTACAAGAATTTAGCGTTCATGATATTATTTCAAATGAATTATTACAATTAAAATTCTAATTTTGAGAATGAAAAATTATAACTTTTCTATAAAATGTAGACAAGAGTTCAATGTTTCTTCTAGTATAATTTGGAATATTATCTCAAAAGAATCTAATCTTGATTTGTACCACCCATTTTGTAAAAAAAATGAAGTTTTATCCTGGGAAGAAAATAGCCATCATGATAGGTTAGAGTATTTAAATGGTGTTGTATTAGAAAGAAAATTCACATCTTGGAATGAAAAAAAAGGCTATGAATTAAATATTGGAAGAAAAAATGGCAGACAATCTCATGTTTCCTGGGTAATTGAAAATGTATCTGAAAATAAGTCTGCATTATCTATTGAAGTTCATCCTTGGATGATAAATCAAGGAAATAAATTATTTCAATTTTTACCTTTTCAGTTATTTGTTAAGCCTCAACTTAAATCCTACCTTAATTCTGTTTTAAGCGGTTTAAAATGGCACGTTGAAAACAACCAAATAACTCCAAAAAATCATTTTGGAAAATTAAGTTGGTTTTCTTGACTTTTGGTACTGACTATATTGATTGTTTGTTGTAATATTTTATAATGAATTCCATCAAAAAAATTAAAACAACAGATAATCTTGAATTTTTTACCGTTTCGAAAGAATCAAAAAAAGAAGTCCCTTTTATTGATACTATGGTTTCTGCAGGTTTTCCTTCACCCGCAGATGATTATTTAGATTTACCAATAGATTTAAATGAGTATTTAGTAGATAATAGCGCTGCTACTTTTTACATAAGAGTTACAGGTAATTCTATGCAAGATGAAGGAATTGATGATGGAGATTTATTGGTAGTGGATAGATCAAAGACTCCTAAAAATAATGACATCATTATTGGAGTATTAAATGGTGAGTTTACTGTTAAGACAATTCAGAAAACAAAGACTAAGCTATTTATGGTAGCTGCAAACAAAAATTATAAGAAAATAGAAATAACTGAAGAGATGGATTTCTCTGTTTGGGGAGTTGTGACATATGTTATCCACAAAACAAGATAATTATGTTGCAATAGTTGATTGTAATAATTTTTATGCTTCTTGCGAAAGAGTTTTTAACCCAAAGCTTAATAACAAACCTGTTGTAGTCTTATCTAATAACGATGGATGTGTAATTGCACGTTCACAAGAAGTTAAAGATTTAGGCATACCAATGGGTATTCCTGTCTTCAAAATTAGACATCTAGTAGAAATACATGATATACAGATTTTTTCATCTAATTTTGCTTTATATGGTGATATATCAAATCGAATTATGAGCATTATTCGCTCAGGAAATGCGGATATGGAGGTTTATTCTATTGATGAAGCATTTGTTAACGTAAATCCTCGATATAAAGATCCTATTAAGTATGCTACTGATCTTAAAAATAAGATTTACCAATGGACTGGCATTCCAGTTTCTGTAGGAATTGGAAAAACCAAAACTTTAGCTAAGGTAGCTAACCATTTATCCAAACGAAATGTTGGCAAAGACAACGTCTGTTTGATTGATAATGATAATATTCAAAAACTTCTTACAAGAATTAAGGTAGGGGATATTTGGGGTATAGGAAGAAGGAAACAGCGATTTCTTAAGATTAATGGTATTTATAACGCCTATGACTTGAAAAGAGCGAATCCTGAATGGATTCAAAAGCACATGACAGTAATCAGTAGACATACCGTTGATGAATTAAATGGAATTAAAAAGATTGAACTAGAATACGAAAATGCTACTAAAAAAAGTATTTCAACTTCCCGATCATTTTCAAGGATGATTTCGGATTTAAATACATTAAGGAATGCCATATCATCACATGCTTCAAGGTCTGCTGAAAAATTACGCTCACAGAACAGTTTTGTAAACTCAATAGGAGTATACCTGTGCACCAATCGTTTTCGTGCTGATTTGCCCCAATATCGTAGGTATATCAATGTTCAGTTACCTATTGCTCTTAATGATACCAGTGGTATCATAAATGCAGCGTTAGAAGGTCTTTATAAAATCTATAGAAGTGGATATGAATACAAAAAATGTGGAGTTATCTTAACTGATTTGATTCAGGCTAATGAAGTTCAGCAATCGTTATTTTATAGCAGAAGAGAAAAAGATGAAAAAATCAGTAAGTCAATTGATCAAATTAATCAGATTTTTGGATCTGATACCATTAGATATGCTGTGCAAGGACAAAATGAATCTTGGTCAATAAAAAGAGAAAAACTTTCTCCAAGCTATACAACAAATTGGAATGAATTTTTAACATTGAAGATTTAATTGAAAGCAACTAAAATATATGATATGAAGAAATTCATAATAACAATTTTAATTATTAATATAGTTTTTTCTCAAGAATCAACAGGTAATATCATGGAAGATCATGATAAAGCTGTTGAAGGAATTTTATCTGAACAAATGAAAGAACAAACCAAGCAAATTAATAGAATGCTTGAAGACTTAGGAAATGATGTTCTTTTAAAGCAAGCATCTTATTCATTTCTAGGAATTGTTGGTACTATGATCATGGAGTCAAACGAAACAAACAATCCTGTAAATATGATACCTTTTATAGCTGGTCATGTTTTAGTGCCTATTCTTGAAAATCAAAAAATAAAGCAAAGCAATGAACCAGAAAGTTTAAAGGAATTAAAAAAGAGCAGAGTAGTTTTGAATTCAACTTTAGGCTCAATTCCCTTTATTAAATGGTACTTGGTATTATTTAGAACTCCTAAAATGTTATTTAATAGCATATTTTAACATTTTTTCAGATGAAAAAGGTAATTATAGCGTCAACAAATCCTGTTAAGATTAATGCTACAAAAAAAGCATTTAGTTTAGTTTTTGAAGATGAATTTAATTTTGAAGGTGTTTCTTCAGATTCTAATGTTTCAGCTCAACCAAAGAGCGATTTGGAAACTTTAACTGGAGCAAGAAATAGATTAAGTAGTCTTAATGAGATTGAGGCTGATTATTTTGTATCAATCGAAGGTGGAGTTGAAAAAAGAGATAAGGCCTATGAAGTTTTTGCATGGATTGTAATTCAAAATAATAGTATTGAAGGAAAGGCAAAAACAGCTACTTTTGAATTACCAAATGCTATTGGAGAGCTTCTCGATCAAGGTTTAGAGCTTGGTGATGCTGATGATAAAATTTTCAAGAGAAATAACTCAAAACAAAAGAATGGTGCAGTTGGTATTTTTACTAATGATTTAATAAATAGAACTGATTATTATGTACACGCAATTATTTTATCATTAATACCATTTAAAAATTCAATTCTTTATAAAAATAATTAAATTAAATCATGCTTAAAGCTTTAGATGAACTAAGATCAGATGCCAAAAAGTCAGGCGTAAAAATAGCCATAAAGAATATGTTTAAAAAATATGGTTGGAAACTTGGTCTTGCTATTTTTATTTACTATTTAATAAGGGATGTGACCTTGTATATCATTATCCCATATTTATTGTATAAAGGCTTTTTATCTTAACTATTTTACCAGTAATCCTGGTAATGACTCTATAGCAAAGCCAATTTCTATTTCATCTCTGATAACTTTATCTTTGACTGCATCTCTAGATGTTTGTAATTGATTCCAGAAACTATTAGGATCATCAAGATGCATCTCAGCTCTATATTGCACTCCATAATCCGTTCTATTGAACACTAATTTTCCATTAGCTTTTTTTACGTCATTTTCAAGGTCAATAATGGTGTCAAAACTAATCTTGTTTGTTTTACCTTTTATGGATAAATCACCAGTGATTTTTATTTTATATTTATTATTAGAAATTCTTTGGATAATATCTGAATTAGTTATAGAAAAAGATGCTGTAGGAAATTCATTTACATTAAAAAAATCAGCACTTTTTAAATGTCCAATAAGTCTATCTTTAGCGCCAGTTGGTAAGTCATTATTTGTCATCGATTGCATGTTAATAACTACGCTACCTGAAAGCTTAATATCTTTAGAAATCATTAAATTTCCTGACATCATTTTCATATTCCCATCATGGTTAGATAAGCCGTATTTAAGTCCACCAATCCATGTAATTTTACTTTTTTCGATGTCAAATATAATTGTTCCACTATCATCTGAAGTAATACTTTCATTACTCATAATTTTTTTAACTTTTAATGGCTTTAAAAGAGGTTCCTCGCTTTCCATAACTTGAGAAAGAGCTATCGAACTAAATAGAAAAGTAAATAATATTTTTTTCATTATGTTTTCCTTTTTAAATTTCATTTAAATGCATGAAAAATTAATATAATTTCTTTTTAACAACAAGTCTGCTTAAAACAGTGATAGTTATTTCTTTTATTTTTCTAGATAATTTATAAATTTACATTGATTTTGGAGGCATGGCAGAGCGGTTGAATGCACTGGTCTTGAAAACCAGCAAGGGTGCAAGCCCTTCAGAGGTTCGAATCCTCTTGCCTCCGCAATGAAAAATCCTGTTGTTAGATTTGCTCCAAGTCCTACTGGATATCTTCATATTGGAGGTGCTAGAACAGCTCTTTTTAATTGGCTTTTTGCCCGTCAAAATAATGGTAAATTTTTACTAAGAATTGAAGATACAGATATAGAACGTTCTAAAGATGAATACGTCGATCAAATTAAGAATGCATTAGATTGGCTAGGTTTAGATTGGAATGATGAAATAGTTTATCAATCTCAAAATAATTTGAAGCATCAAAGTGTTATTGAACAACTGATTAAATCCGGAAATGCATATAAGTGTTTTTTAACTAAAACTGAGCTTGATTCACTCAGAGATAAAGCTGAAAAAAATAAAAAAATTTTTAGAGTGCCAAGAACATATAGAGACTTTACGGAAGAGCAACAAAAAGAATTGATATCACAAGGAAAATCCTTTACTGTTAGACTCAAAGTTCCTGATGGCGTTACAATATTTGATGATTTAGTTTATGGACAGATAAAAGTCAACAATAAAGATTTAGATGATTTTATTATAGCAAGATCCGATGGCTCTCCAACTTATAATTTTGTTGTAGCAGTTGATGATATTGAAATGAAAATTTCTCACGTAATAAGAGGAGATGATCATATTGCTAACACCCCAAAACAAATTCTCGTTTACAATTCTTTAAATAAAAATGTACCTATTTTTGCTCATCTTCCGATGATTTTAGGTTCTGACAAAAAAAGATTAAGTAAAAGGCACGCGGCAACAAATGTTCAAGAATATAAAGATAAAGGTTTTACCTCAGACTCAATTTTAAACTATTTGTCTTTATTAGGATGGAATCCAGACTCTAATGAAGAAATTTTTAGCACAGAAGATTTAATAAAGTTATTTGATTTTAAACAAGTTCAAAAAAAATCTGCTGTATTTGATGAAAAAAAGTTGTTATGGATTTCTGGTCAAAAAATGAAAGAAATGACTAGCAAAGAAATAATAAAAGAAATCCAACTAATTAATAACGAGTGGGGGAAAGAACATAAAAATAAATTTTTAGAAGAAGTTGTTTCCTTGATAAAAGAAAGATCAAAAAATCTTAATGATATAACAGAAATTTCTAGGGTTTTTTTACATAAAGAAATTGATTTTTTTAACGAACATAAACCAATGATGGCTGAACAAAATAATATTCAAATGCTTGAAGATTTCATCAATGCAGTAAAGATTGAAGATAAGTGGGATAAAAAAATGATTGAAAAAGTTTTTGATCAGATTATGAATCAGCATGAAGTTGGTTTGGGTAAAGTAATGAAGCCATTAAGGATAGCTATTAGCGGGTTATCTTATGGTCCAGGTATTTTCGATATGATGGTATTGTTGGGAAAGGATTTAACAATTCATAGAATTACAAGCGCTATTAATTTTTATAAGTAATAAGTAAAGTTTTCTTTAAGTTTTCATATGCGCCCGTAGCTCAATTGGATAGAGCGTCTGGCTACGGACCAGAAGGTTGTGGGTTCAAGTCCTTCCGGGCGTACTAAAGTGTCTTTCGAACATACATTAAATCAACCTTCTCATGAAGATTGGATGCAAAAAGCTTTAAAATTAGCTGAAACAGCAATGAGAGCTGATGAAGTACCTGTGGGTGCAATAATTACTTTTCAAGGTAAAATTATTGGTCAAGGCTATAATCAATGCAATTCCTTAAACGATTCAACTGCTCACGCTGAAATGCTTGCAATAACTTCTGCATCCAATACAATTGGTGACTGGAGATTAAATGATTGTACAATGTACGTTACTAAAGAACCTTGCCCAATGTGCGCTGGAGCTATCATTAATAGTAGAATAGAATTTTTATATTTTGGATGCTATGATGAAGAATTTGGTGCCTGCGGATCAAAATTTGATATTTGTGGAAATGTTTCCGTTAACACACCATCAGTTGTAAGGGGAAATTTATTATCAGGGAATTCTTTAGCTTTATTAAAAGAATATTTTTTTAAAAAAAGAAGTAAAGATACTAAATAATAAATGGAAAAATTGCTTTTCTATCCTTAGGATAATTTTGGAATTTCTTTATATACCATTTATGACCAGCAATAGCACGTGGTACTAAATTTGCCATTGTCCAAATCATAAACGAAAACCCTGCTAGAGACCAAGTCATAATAGCAAAAGCTGTCCATTCAATTATTTCTCCAAGATAATTTGGAAATGAAACATATTTATACATAAATCCTTGGGGTATCTTATACTCACCAGTTTTTGTTCTGAGCTTGAGAAGAATGTTGTCAGATTTAATATTAATTATTGCACCGATTAAAAAAAGAATTATTCCTCCGATAAAATTCCATTCAAATAGATAATTTGAATCATAAATATCACTAAGACCAAGATAAGTCCCATTGATAAATCCATTCATTATATTAAACAAAAAAGCTAAAACAGCTATTAATAAAGGCATCTTAGCGGGATTATTCTGTCTTAGAGGATAAATTATGCTTCGATTTATGTAATGAATTGTCCATAATGATAAAAAAATGAGTACTGGTTCATTTATTTTTTGAGCATTCAAACAGAAGAAATAAATAAGTGCAATGGGTGAAATAATTTCCATTACAAACCAGCCAAGCCTACTAGAAATCATTGGTCCCCAACTATTTTTAGAGAATTTTCCATAAGGAGCAGGAATTTTTAAAAGAGTTAAAAAAGTTATTAAACCCAGAATAAGCCAAAAAGATATTATTTGTTCAAAATTAAGTGTCATCGATATAAATTAATCTGTAATTTCCATTCTTTCAAATAATTGGTTTATGCTAGACAAAAATATAATAATTACAGGTGCGACTGACGGCATTGGATTGCAAGCAGCTAAAGTCATAGCTAATAAGGGCTATAGAGTAGGTTTGGTTGGCAGAAATAAAGAAAAAGGATACCAGGCTAAAGAAATAATTGTAAATAGCACATCTAATGACAAAATTGATTTTTTTGAATGTGATTTAAGTTTGATCAAAAATGTAAAGAAACTATCATCTCAGATAAAAGAAAAGTATAGTAAAATAGATGTTTTGTTGAATAACGCTGGTGGCGCAAATAAAAATAAAATTATTACTTCTGAAGGATTAGAAAAAACCTTTGCAACCAATCAGATGAACTATTTTGTTTTAACAACTGAATTACTTGATATTATTTCTGAATCAGACGATGGAAGAGTAGTTAATGTTGCATCAAATGCTCATATTGGAGCCACCATAGACTATAATAACATTAATTCTGAAAAAAGTTTTTCGCCATGGACATCATATTGTGTTTCAAAGCTTATGAATATTATGTTTACTTATGAGCTTGCAAAAATACAAGACAAGGTTAGTGTAAATGTTCTTCACCCTGGATTTGTTGACACAAATATTGCAGGAAATGAAGGTAATTTTATAAAATATATTGTTAAGTTTGGTTCTAAACTTTTTGCTCGAACGGTAGAAAATGGAGCTGATTCAAGTATCTATTTATCCACATCAGACGATGTTAAAGGCGTTTCTGGTAAATATTTTTTTAAATGCAGAGAAATAAGATCATCAAAAACATCTTATATTGAGGATGATTGGAAGAAAGTTTGGGAAATTTGTGATAATTATAACAAAAGTATAAATGAATAAGAAAATATTAAACAGACAAGATTATGATTTTTTTACAACTGCAAAGTCAAGATGGAGAGATGTTGATACTCTAGGACATTTAAATCATACTGTTTATTTAAGTTTACTTGAAACCAAGCATAAAGACTTTATTGAACATATTTATGGAAAGAAAAAAACATTTTTAGGATTAAAAAGTAAATCAGCGGGATTACTTGCTTCAATGAATGTTATTTATATAAAGCAAGTTCATCATCCAGCAAATTTAGATATAGGATTTAGAATTACAAGGGTTGGAACTAAAAGCTATGATGTTCATCAAGCAATTTTTGTTGAAGGTGAAAATGAACCATCATTTCAGAGTATTCATACTTTTGTTATGTTTAACTTTGTTGAGCAAAAATCAATAAATGTTAATGAAGTAATAAAAAACAATTTAAGGGAGATATAATGATTACATTGCTTTCACCATCAAAGAAATTAAATTTTAAACACCAAGACGCTGTAAGCTATTTTACTCAATGTGACTTTATAGAAAGTGCTCAAAAGCTAGTAAATGAAGCAAAAAATCTTTCTCATGAAGATTTAAAAGATCTAATGAAAATAAGCGACAATTTAGCTCAGCTTAATAAAGATAGATTTGATGAATGGTCACAACCATTTAATCAAGACAATTCTAAACAAGCAATCTTAGCCTTCGATGGAGGTGTTTATTCTGGGCTTAGCGCTCACGAATTTTCTGAAAATGACCTAGATTTTGCTCAAAATCATTTAAGAATTTTATCTGGACTTTATGGAATTTTAAAACCTCTTGATTTAATTCAACCCTATCGATTAGAAATGGGAATAAATCTTAGAAATGAAAAAGGTAAAAATCTTTATGAATTTTGGTCTTCAGATATTACTAAAAACTTGAACAATACATTAAAAGAGCAAAAAAATCCTATAATTTTGAATTGTGCTTCAAATGAATATTTTAATGTAATTGATAAAAATGCTTTAGAAGGAAAAGTTCTAAATACCATTTTTAAAGAAAAAAGAAATGGTGAATTAAAATTTATCTCATTTAATGCAAAGAAGGCTAGGGGTTTATTAGCTAAGTTTGTTATAAATAATGGCATAGATTCGAAAGAGGGAGTAAAAGAATTTAATCTTGAGGATTATAAATTTGATTCAAAAATTTCAGAAGAAAATACTTTTGTATTCACGAGATAAAGGGAGAAAATAATGAAAAGAATATTAATATTACTTTCATTTCTAGCAATTAGTTGTCAGTCTAACTCTGGTGAAATGCCAAGACAAGCTGGCCAAGCTTCAAATGAATTAATGAACGGATTAGAAGCAATGCATCATGTTCGTTTTGCAGAAGCAAGAGCAATGTTTCTGGAAGGAATTAAAAAAGATCCAAATTGTGCTTCATGCTATTTGAATTTAGGTAATGCTGAGCAAGATAGAGTTTTAAGAAGAGAATACCTTGAAACTGCTTTAGATTTAGCTAAAAAAGGGCATCCAGAAACAAAGATTATGGAAGCTGCAGTCAACTGGATTAACGGAGAAGGCGGTCGATTTGACGCTCATCCTGATTTATATAAAAAATATAAAGGCGATAAATTTCTAGCTTCAGGTGCATACAGATATCTTCAGTTCAATGATCAAATTGAAGAAGGTAGAGAATTACTTCTAGAAGCAGGGGAGAGATTAAAAGCTGGTCATTTATACAATCTTTTAGCGTATTCTTACTTTTGGAATGCTGATGATGACGAAGATTATGATAAAGGACTACCATTTATTGAAAAATATATCGAATTAAATCCTAATGAAGCTAATGCATATGATTCATTAGCTGAATTTCATCTTAAAAAAGGAGAGTTTGATAAAGCAATCGAAACATATCAATTAGCATTTGAAATTGATCCAACTTTTGAATGGGCAACAAGAAATCTCGCAATAGCAAAACATGAAAAAGCAATGGCGAGTGAAGATGTATTAATCATGAAATGGTCTTCAGAATCTGAGGAAGCTAAAAATCTTTTTAATCAAGGAATGTGGCAGCTTTATAACCTTGAATGGGAGGAAGCTGATAAATCATTTTCATCAGCAATTGAAATAGATGACAGCTTTGCACTTGCATATGCTATGAAAGCTAGAGTAAGCTATTTTCAACAGGATGAAGAGAGTATGAAAGAAGAACTAGATATTGCAGTGAGTATGTCTATTTCCTCATCAAACGAAGAAAAGAAAATGATTATGTCTCTATCAAATGATTTAAAAGATGGTACTAATACGTTTAATAGAGTAATTGAAAGGTTAGTTAGAAAGTATCCTGACAGTTCTTTTTTAAGATTTGAAACTGTATTTGCTACTATCAATGATATTGGACCTGATGCAATTTTGAGAAGAGCAATGGGTTTATATGAAATGAACCCAAATTTCACTCCAGCATTGAATATAATGGGATATGCATATCTTCAAAAATCTGAGCTAGATAATGCCAAAAATTCATTTCAAGAGCAGGTAAGAAGACAACCTGCAAAGGCTAATCCATATGATTCTCTTGGAGATTATTATTTAGAGGTTAAAGATAATGAAATGGCATTAAAATACTTTAAACAATCAGCAGGAATGGGCTTAATCAATAGTCAGTCAAAAGTTGATAGTTTAACGTCCTTGATTGCTGAAAAAGAAGCTGAAGAGCTTCAACAATAATATGAAAACCCATAAAATAGAGCGTAGTACTTATAGTGCTACGCTCTTTTATTATGATTTTATAAATTATATACCTTATGTCGAATAATTACCAAGTATTAGCATTAAAATGGCGACCTAAATATTTTAAAGATGTTGTAGGTCAACCTCATATTACAGAGACTATTGAAAAAGCATTTGAAAAAGATAGATTAGCTCAGGCCTTTTTATTCTCTGGACCAAGAGGTGTTGGAAAAACTACGACAGCACGTCTTTTAGCAATGTCTCTTAACGGTTCCGATAAGCCAACCACTAAATATGATATCGATTCTGAAAAAGTTAAAAGTATTATTTCAGGAAGTTCAATGGATGTAATTGAAATTGACGGTGCTTCTAATAGAGGTATTGATGAAATAAGAGAACTAAGAGAAAATATTCAATTTTTGCCTGCTGATGGTAATTTTAAAGTCATTATTATAGATGAGGTCCATATGCTGACAACGCAAGCGTTTAATGCATTATTAAAGACGCTTGAAGAGCCTCCTAAGCATGTTAAATTTATATTAGCAACAACTGATGTCCACAAAATTCCTCAAACAATAATTTCGAGATGTCAAAAATTTGACTTTGCTCCGCTTTCAAATAAAACAATTACTGAAAGACTAGAATATATAGTATCAGAGGAATCACGTGAAATTGATGATAAATCTCTTGAGCTTATTGCATCTAAAGCAAATGGTAGCATGAGGGACGCATTAGGGTATTTAGATCAAGTTTTCGTTTTAAGTGACAAAAAAATAAATTTTGATGAAGTTGAAAACCTTCTTGGTGTGGTGCCGGTAGAAATACTTTTTTTAATCTCAGATGCACTTAATAATAAAGATGGTAACTTGCTCTTAGAAGTTTTATCAAAAATACAAGATAAAGGGTTTATTATCGAAGACTTACTAAAAGAGTTAATTATGCATTTTAGGAATCTTTCTCTTTTAAATTATAAAAAAGGCCTTGAGTTAGTAGGTGTTGATACAGAATTAGCTAAAAGATATAGAAAATGTAGTTATTCATGGTCAGAAAAAGACTTAGTTAGGCTGTCAAACAATCTTTCAGAACTTTATTCAAAAATCAAACTATTTCCTGACCAATTTTTAATTTTTGAAGTACACCTAATAAAATTACTTCAATTTGATTCGAGTATAGAGATTCAAAATTTTTTAAAAAAAGATATTTCAGAAAATGAAAACAATGAGCCAGTTAGAATTAAAGAGGAGATTAAGACTATTCCCGAAAAAAAAGTGAATACCGATGACAAAAAGCCTAAAGAAGTTCAGGAGTTATCAATTAGTTTATTAAAAAATGAATGGGAAGAAACAATAAAGTACATTTCAAAAAAAAGAGGATCTGTTGGAGCTCAATTAACCGGTTGCATTTTAGGTTCTCTGGAAAATAATATCTTGGAATTAATATCTTATGATGGTTCGGATTTTAATAAAAAGCTTTTAGAAGAAAATTTAGATGATATTGGAAATCTTATTAATGAAAAATATAATTCTAAAATTAAAATGAAATTATCAATTGACACAAATGTTGAAAAAATTGAAGAAGAAGAAAAAGAAAATATGAACGAAAATGATATTGTATCAATTTTTGATGGGAAGGATGCGCTATAATGTTTGGAAATATGAAAGAAATGATGAAGCAAGCTCAAAATATGAGAACTCAAATGAAAAAAATTAAAAAAGAGCTTGAAAGTATTGAATGTGAAGGAGCGTCTGCTAATGGCCTTTGTAAAGTTGTTATGACAGCAGATATGGAGACAAAACAAGTAGTTTTAGATGAAACTTTACTAAGTAGTGAAGCTTATATAATTGAGAATGCTATGAAAACAGCAATTAATGAAGCATTAAAACAAGCAAAAGATACTTCAGCAAAAAAACTTAAAGCTGTCACTGGTGGCCTAACAGATGGATTGCCAGGTTTTTAATGACAAATGCTCCAAAATATATTGAAGAACTAATTGAGTCGCTTACAAAATTTCCTGGTATTGGAAGAAAAGGAGCAGAGAGAATTGCATATTTCATTGTAAAATCTGATAAATCGTTTGGTAAAAATTTAATTAATGCTATTACAGATGTTAATGAAAAATTAGATATTTGCCCAACAACTGGTATGGTTTTCTTAAAAGGGGAAGACTCTCCATTAAGTGATAAGAATAGAAATTCAGAATTGCTTTGCGTTGTTGAAAATATGGAGGATGTAATTAAAATTGAGAATACAAATAGTTTTGATGGATTGTATCATGTATTAGGAGGTGCAATTTCTCCCTTAGATGGTATTGGACCATCAGACCTTTCTTTTGATAAGTTGTTAGAAAGAATCAACCCTGATTTAAAAGAAATTATTATTGCAACTAATCCCAGTACATCTGGAAATGCTACAGCTCTTTATATAGAAAAAGTTCTTAAAGATAAAAAGGTTAAAATCTCAAGATTAGCTGTTGGTTTACCTGTTGGAAGTAATTTAGAATATATCGACGACAAAACTATTGCTACAGCAATTTCTGGAAGGACAAAAATTAATTGAAAAATTTCCTAAATTTTCTGACATATTCTAGAATAATTATAACACCTTTAATCGTCTATTTGATAATAAATAACAACTTCTTTATAGCTGCTTTATTTTTTGCTTATGGTAGTATCAGTGATATTGCTGATGGAAGAATAGCTAGAAAATATAAACTAGTTTCTGAGCATGGTAATTACATGGATCCACTTGCAGATAAAATTTTAATGATAGGTGCTTTATCATCTCTTCTTTATATCGGTTTAATTCCTTTATGGGCATTCATTGTAATTATTGGAAGAGATGTTATAATTACATTCTATCGTAATTATTTAATTTCAAAGAACAAACCATTGGAAACATCAAAATATGGTAAACTGAAAACTGTATTTCAACATGGAATGGTTTTGATAATTTTATTTTACAATCCTCAACAATCAATAATAGACATTATTGTAAGTATTAATGCGATATATGCTTTTGCGACTGGTATTCATTACTTCAAAAAAAATGGATTTTAAAAAAGGTATTAATTATCAATTAGCTACTTTATTTGGTATCGGGAAATTACCAGGTGGAGGTACATGGTCATCCTTAATGATTCTTCTGATTGCACTAGCTGAAAACTCAGCTGAAACTGCATCATTTATAGCATTTTTCTCTTTAATTATAGCTCCAAGAGCATATAAAAAACTTGTAAATGAATTACAAAATGAAGATCCAAAAGAATTTGTTTTGGACGAAGTAATAGGCATGGGTATAGCATTAGGGTTAGTAAATGCTTTCATTTATTTTTTTTCAAATAATGCTAATTTTGATACACAATTTTTCAATAAAAATAACATATTTATAATTACTTTTATCATTTTCAGATTCTTTGATATATCTAAAGTGGGTCCAGTTGGTTGGATTGAAAATAATAAAAATGAAACTCCATATATAAGAGTTATTGGAGATGATATAGCTGCAGCTTTATTATCAGCATTAATAATAATTATTTTTTTTAACTTATGGGCACTATGAGAGTTGGTTTAATTACAATTGGAAATGAGCTTTTAAATGGCTTTACACTCGATAGAAATGCAGCGTGGATCGGTCAACAGCTTTTAGCTGCTGGAATCAAAGTTGATATTCATCACACAATTAAGGATGATTTTGGTGAAATTTATGATACTCTTGAATATCAATGGTCTAGGTGGGAGTGTGATCATATAATTGTTACTGGAGGTTTAGGTCCTACGGTTGACGATATAACAGTTTCAGCATTTTTTGAATACTTTGATGATTCAGAAGAGTTTGATAAAGAGTATTGGAATCAATTAAAAGAAAGATTTAAAAAATTAAATTTTAAAATTCCAAATCTTAATAAAAATCAAGCTTATAAATCAAAAAAAGGTATAATGATACCAAACCTTATTGGTAGCGCCAGGGGATTACACTATTTCAAGAGTCATTCTTCAGGTTTTAAGTCTGCAGTTAAAATGTTTAAAGGTGAACAAAGAAAAGTTCATTTTTATGCTCTACCTGGTGTACCTAAAGAGATGCAATCAATGTTCAATAATTATGTATTGCCTCAAATAGAAAAAACAAATAAACATAAAGTAATATGTAGAAGCATAAGAACTACAGGTGTTCCAGAATCAGTTTTGCAGGAGAAAATATCCGATTTGATAGATAATTACAAAGAAATTTGTGATATTGCATTTTTACCTCATAGAATGCTCGGAGTTGATATAAGAATTACATCAATAGATAATGAAAAAATTGAAGAATTAATTAGCTTAATTGTTAAGAGAATTAAAAAGTATGTTTATGGATTTGATACTGATAAGCTTGAAGAGGTAATAGCTAACTTATTTATTAAGAATAATTTAACGATAAGTACTGCCGAATCTTGTACAGCTGGACTTCTTGGAGCTAAGCTTACAGACTTTCCTGGGAGTTCGTCATATTATAAGGGTGGATCAATTTGTTATAGTAATGAATTAAAAATTTCAGATGTTAATGTTGATAAAAAATTAATTGATAAGTTTGGTGCTGTAAGCGAAGAAGTAGCAGGTGCATTAGCAGAAGGAATCGCTCTAAAAAATAGTACCGATATAGGAATTGGTATAACAGGAATTGCAGGACCAGATGGAGGAACTGAAAAAAAACCTGTTGGACTAGTATTTGTTGGAATATTTTATAAAAATAATTTATATATTAAGAGGTATAATTTAACACCTAACAGAAACACAAATCGTGAATTAACTGTTATCTTGTGTCTTAATGAAATACGAAAAATTTTAAAAAGTTCATAATTATTAGAAGGGTAATCACATAATGGCAAAAAAAAATACAGATAAAGCTTTAGAGGCAGTTCAATTAGATATTAACAAAGAATATGGAGAAGGTTCTATCATGAGGCTTGGTGGAACAGCAAATTTAGATGTAGAGTCAATTTCTACTGGTTGTTTGTCTTTAGATATGGCTTTAGGAGTTGGTGGAGTTCCAAAAGGTAGAATAGTTGAAGTTTTTGGTCCTGAATCTTCAGGAAAAACAACCTTAGCGCTTCATATTGTTGCAGAATGTCAAAAAAACGGCGGTAAAGCAGCTTTTATTGACGCAGAAAATGCTTTAGATCCTGAATATGCTAAGAATCTTGGATGTAATGCTGATGATCTTTTAGTTTCTCAGCCAGATTCTGGAGAACAGGCATTAGATATTCTTCAAAAACTATTAGAAACTGCAGCACTTGATGTGATTGTTATTGATTCTGTAGCTGCATTAGTTCCGAAACAGGAATTAGATGGACAGATTGGAGATGTCACTGTTGGATTGCAAGCACGATTGATGTCACAGGCGCTCAGAAAACTTTCTGGTCCGATCAATAAATCAAGAACTTGCGTTGTTTTTATTAATCAAATTAGAGAAAAAATTGGCGTAATGTTTGGAAGTCCAGAAACTACTCCTGGAGGCAGAGCTCTAAAATTTTATTCTTCAGTTAGAATAGATATTCGAAGAATTGCTGCTATCAAAGAAGGAACTGATATGACTGGAAATAGAACTCGTGTTAAAGTAGTTAAAAATAAGGTAGCTCCTCCTTTTAAAATGACAGAATTTGATATCATGTATGGTAAAGGGATTTCATATTCTGGCGATTTATTAGATCTTGCCTTACAAGGTGGAGTTGTTGAAAAAATGGGTTCATGGTTCTCTTATAAAGGTGAAAAGATTGCACAGGGTAGAGAGAAGGTAAAAGGGTTGTTGGAATCGGATGATAAACTAATGAAAAATGTTTTATCAGATGTTAAAGACTATTTAGAATTGTCATAAAATTGTATGAATAAATTTGAAATTACTTACGAAGGTAATTTAAGAACAAAAGCCGTACATCTCGAATCAGGTTCTTCATTAGATACAGATGCTCCAAAAGATAATCAAGGACTAGGAGAAAAATTTTCTCCAACGGATTTAGTTTGTGCATCTCTTGCAAGCTGTATGCTTACAATTATGGGTATAGCAATGCAAAAATACAATATTGACTTAAAAGGAACGACTGCATCAGTTAAAAAAACAATGGGAACAGAGCCTCGTATGATATCTCAAATTGATATAATTGTTAATTTTCCTACTTCTTACGATGATAAAATAAAAATTATTCTTGAAAGAGCAGCAAACAATTGTCCAGTTCATAAAAGTCTATCAAATCAGATAGAGAAAAATATAAAATTTATTTATAATTAAGATTTACTAATTATATTAACGAAATCACTGTGAACTAAGCTATTAGAAGCAACGATGCATTTGTTAAAATTATAAGGATTGTTTGCATCGTCTGTTATTTTTCCACCTGCTTCAGAAATGATAATATTTCCAGCAGCTGTATCCCACGGTTGAAGATTATATTCCCAGAAACCCTCAACAATTCCTTTTGCAACATGACACATATCTAATGAAGCAGCGCCCAATCGTCTTACTCCATGTGAGTTCAAATTTATATTTTTAATTACTTGCAAATTTTTATCGATATATTTTTCATCGTATGGAATAAAACCAGTGACATACAAGCCGTTTGAAAAATCATTTTGTGATACACTAATCCTTTTATTATTACAATATGAACCTTCATTTTTGATAGCATAAAATTTCTCATTATTGGGAATATCATAAACAACTCCCAATAAAGGTTTATTAAGGTAGAATAATCCTATAGAAGTCGCATATGAAGGATAATTGTGTACAAAATTATTTGTACCATCAATTGGATCAATATACCAACAATAATCTGAATTTTTTTTATTATTTCCTTGCTCTTCTGAAACTATATTATGTTCTGGAAATTTTTCCGATAAAAAGTTTGTTATTAACTTATCTACTTCAAGATCTGTCTTAGTTATTAGATTAGAAATCTCACCTTTTGAATTAAAATTTTTTCTTTGAGATGACGCATCTGAGATAACATTATATGCTAAATCTGCAATTTCTAAAGCGTTCTCTAATAAATTATCAGTATTTTTCAAAATATTTAGCTGATAAGTCTTTTAATTTTGTGCTAAGAAGTAAAATTGCTATCAAATTTGGAAAAGTCATGAATCCTAGGGCTGCGTCTCCAAAGATCCACACAGGTTCGAGAAGAAGAATAGAACCAACAAAAACCATTACAACATAAACATATCTATAATACTTTATTGCTTCAGAGCCAAAAAGATATTCTGTAGCTCGGTCACCATAGAAAGACCAACTTATAGCAGTTGATATCGCAAAAAGTACTACTGCCAAAGTAACTATTTTATCACCAAATGGAACACCTTGAGCAAAAGCATGACTTGTAAGAACACTGCTATTCATCCACATATCTTGTGTAATTGAAGGATCTATTCTTTTTGAGTAGAATTCGGTTAAATGCCAAGAATCTGTTACCATAATAACCAAACCGGTTAAAGTACAAATAATAATCGTATCAATATATGGTTCAAGTAAAGCAACAACACCTTCCCTTACTGAATACTTTGTTTTGGCAGTAGAGTGAGCTATTGCAGCAGATCCTTGTCCAGCTTCACTAGAAAATAAACCACGCTTTACACCCATCATCATTGTATTTAAAAAAGCAATAAAAGCACCAGCACTTATTCCAGCAATTTCTGCAGGAGGATTAAAAGCCATTGAAAAGATTGTACTAAAAGCATTTCCTACTTTATCATAATTTGAAAGAACTATGAAAAGAGCTGTAAAGACATAGATTGTTGCCATTATTGGAACTAAATAACCAGTTACGTTACCAATTCTTTTAATTCCACCAAGTATTACTGAACCAACTATGGTAGCAAGAATAATACCTAAAATAATTTGTATTACAGAAGGTTCAAGAATTCCAGGTACTACTACTGATTTTGTCATAAGAAAATGTTCTGCACCTAAAAGAGGCAAAAATTGACTATAAAGTTGATCTGTTAAGGTAAATGCTTGAATTGCATTTCCAGTAAAAAAAGAACAAATAACTGCAAAAGATGCAAAAGTTACAGCTAACCATCTCCATTTTGGTCCTAAACCATTTTCAATTGTATACATGGGTCCACCTGCAGTATTTCCAAACTTGTCTGTTTCCCTGTATTTAAGGGCTAGCGTACATTCTGAATATTTAAGTGCTGTACCAAAAAATGCTGTTATCCACATCCAAAACAATGCTCCTGGACCTCCATAGTAGATTGCTATAGCTACACCAGCGATATTTCCAATTCCAACAGTTGCAGCTAAGGCTGTAGATAAAGCTTTAAAGTGATTTAAATCACCTTCATCCTCAACATCATCATAATCACCTCTAGTAACCTTTATACCGTGTAAAACATGTTTAAGTTGAGGAAAACCTAATTTAAATGTCATGTAAACGCCTGTACCAAGTAAAGCAAAAACCATTAGTGGAATACTTGTTAAAGGAAAGTTGTTTTTAAAGTCTTCGGAAAAGAAATTACCTGGAAATGACCAAACTTTATCGTAAAAATCAACACCTATACCAGGTGACAGTAATAAAACAGCAATGATTGAAAATACTATTAAAGCATACTTTTGTTTAGACATAACAACATATTAATATATTTTTTTAAAAGATGTACATTAATTTTTTTTGTTTAATTTTCAATCATGATAATTGCAGGTGTTGATGAGGTTGGTAGAGGGGCTTTAGCTGGCCCAGTCGTTGCGGCTGCAGTAATTCTGAATGAAAAGATTGAATTGTTAAATGATTCTAAAAAAATTTCCAAAAAAGTTAGAGAAAAACTTTATCCAATTATTATGGAATCATCTGAATCTATATCAATTGGTATAAAATGGAATGATTTCATTGATGATCACAACATTAAAGTTGCAACTGAACAAGCTATGATAGAAGCTATAAATGGTCTTGAAATAAAACCTAATAAAATTCTTATTGATGGATTCGGTCTAGATATACCTATTAAAAATGAAGGAATTATAAAGGGCGACCAAAAATTTGACAATATTATGGCTGCTTCAATCATCGCCAAAGTAACAAGAGATGAAATTATGAGATCCTTTCATTATATTTATCCTGAGTATGATTTTTTATCTAATAGTGGATATGGAACTAAAAAACATTTACAAGCATTGAATAAACACTCATTTACAGAAATACATAGAAAGACATTTAAACCAATTTCGTTAATGCTATGAAAAAAATTATTAAAGAAATAAAGTCACTATTTTTTTTAATACTAGTTGTTCTTTTTCTAAAAGAAACAGTAGTAGAACTATATATTGTTCCAACAAGCAGTATGGAAAAAAATATATTAAGAGGGGACATGCTCGTTGGAAGCCGTTATATATATGGTATGAAAATTCCGGAAAAAATATGGATTCCATTTTCAGCAATAAGCGTTCCAACCTTTTTACCTGAATACAGATTACCTGCGTTTAAAAAAGTTGAAAGAGGAGATGTTGTTGTTTTTGAATATCCTAGAGATAATGTATATAAATACGTAAAAAGATGTATAGGATTACCCGGAGATACATTATCTATATTAAACAGAAAAGTTTATGTAAATAATCAAGAATACTTATTACCAGAGGGAGGACAATTTTTGTCGACTGAAGGATTTGACACATCATTCCAAGATCAAAATATTTTTTTAAAAAATGGTAATAAAGATAATATTCCTGAAATCAGAATTCCTAAAAAAGGAGATATTGTAGAAATTAACGAAGAAATGAATTGGGAATTTATTTTACCAATTTTGATTTTTGAAAAAAATATTGTTGAACTACGTTTCAATGATCAAACCCTAACATTTACAAATGAAGATCCTTACGATTTATTCAGAAGAACAGCTAATAGAAATGTTTTTAATAATTACGCACCAAGTCCTAAAGCTAAATTGATTAATCCATGGATGTCGGTTATGAAAAAAGAGTATTTGAAATATTTATTTATCAATAATAAACCAATCACAGAAGTTAATAGTTATGAATTAAAACAAAATTATTTTTGGATGATGGGTGACAATAGAGATAATAGTGAAGATTCTAGGTATTGGGGTTTTGTACCTGAAAACCATATCCTTGGTCAACCTATCATAACTTGGTTTTCAATAGATTTAGAAAGTTATCTTCCAAGATTGAAAAGAATCGGAAATGTCCCAAATTAAAAAAAAATGTTTTCATATTGAATTTTCATTGATTAGTTTCGGTGGACTTAATAAAAACAATTGAGGTATTTAAATTATGTTATCTAATACAGAAAAGATTTTAAGTGTAGTAGTTTTAGCCTTAGCATTAGCTGTAGGTTTTTCACTAGTCCAGTATGGTTCTGCAATGGATGAGATGTCACAACTAAGATCAGAACAAGCTGAGCATGTAGATATGGTTAACAAAGAGTTTAAACAAAGAGTAAAAGCTGTTGAACTTGAAAACATAGGTCAAGGTAAAGAGATTAAAAAAGGTCAAGATATGATTCTTGCAAATACTAAATTGATTTATGCTAAAGCAGATTCTCTAGGTAGCTTAATTGATGATCTTGCTTATGAAATCAAAAGAGTAGATAGAGATTTATCAAAAAGAATTAAAAATGTTCAACGTGATTTAGAAGGATTAGAAGATAATTTTGATTCTGAAAAGCGTAGAACAAGAAGAGATCTTTCTGATATTAAGAAACAACTTAAAAAGCTTAATACCGAAGTATTTCCTCCAGAGGAAGAAGAATAATTTATTTGTAGTTTAAAAAAAGGGCTAATTTTTAGCCCTTTTTTTTGTACCGAGGGTCGGGCTCGAACCGACATGAGATTGCTCTCACTGGTGTTTGAGACCAGCGCGTCTACCAATTCCGCCACCCCGGCAAAGATGTTGACAAATTTCAGATAAAGTATGTAGTTTGTCAATAACCAAATACTTCAAAGGAGATAAAAGTGTCATTTAAAACAGTACCAGAGATGTTTCAATTATTAGTTAGCGAAAAACCTAATCTTAAAACTTTTTTTACCAAAACTGAGAATGGTTGGGAAGGAATAGAGCTAAAAGACTTGCAGATGCAAGTTGAAGACTTTGCAAATGGTTTAAAAAATCTTGGAATTAATGATCTAGACAAGGTAGCAATAATAGGTGCAAATTCTAGAAAATGGGCAATATCCGATTATGCTATTGCACATATTAGAGCAGTATCTGTACCAGTATATCCTACATTAATTCCAACTCAATCACAATATGTCGTTGCACACTCAGAAAGTAAAGTCGCAATAGTGCAAGACGAAATCCAATTAGATAAGGTTTATTCATTAATTAATGATGCTAGTTCATTATTACATACAATAATCATTATGGATGATGGTTATTCTGGAGATAAACAACATGTTGTTAAGTTTGCTGATGTATTTAAAATGAAAGAAAATCAACATGACATTAGATCTTTATCTAAAACTGTTAAAGAAGACGATTTATTGACTTTAATTTATACTAGCGGTACAACCGGTAATCCAAAAGGCGTTATGCTAAATCACTCAAATATTTGTAATAATTTATTGTCAATTGATGGGTTATTGAAGAAAGCTATGGATTTTAATCCTGAATTGAAACCTAAAGACGGAATTGAAAGATTTGTTTCATTTCTACCAATAAGTCATAGTTTTGAAAGAGTAGGTGGACATTATTCAATTTTTAGTCAAGGTACACAAATTTACTATGCAGAAATGAATTTTACACCTGAGATACTTTTTGAAAATATTAGAGAAGTTAGACCAACCTTTTTAACAGCTGTACCGAGAATTTTCGAAAAAATACACGCAAAAATTATGGATACAGTATCAAGTATGACTGGTGTTAAAAAGAAGCTAGCAGAATGGTCAATTTCAGTGGGACTTGAAACAGTACCTTTTAGACAAGCAAATAAAAGTCTTCCTTTTATTTTAGGTTTAAAGTATAAAATTGCAGATAAATTAGTTTTAAATAAATTTAGAGCAGCTCTTGGTGGAAAAGTAAGAGCCTGTTCGTCAGGTGGATCAGCTTTATCAAAAGAAGTTGGTTCATTCTTTTGTGGAATAGGAATATCAATCATTGAGGGATATGGTTTAACTGAAACTAGTCCAGTAATGACTTTAGGAGATCCAGACTTTTTTAAATTTGGAACAGTCGGAAAACCTATTCCAGGAGTTGAGGTAAAAATTGCAGAAGATGGAGAAATTATTTGCAGGGGTCATTGCGTAATGCAAGGATATTACAAAAATGAAGAAGCCACAAAAGAAGCAATTATAGATGGATGGTTTCACTCTGGTGATATTGGAGTATTTGATGAAGATGGTTTGCTGCGAATAACTGACAGAAAAAAGAGCTTAATAGTTACTTCAGGTGGAAAAAATGTAGCACCTCAACCAATGGAAGTTTCATTAACTTCAAACAAGTATATTGAGCAATGTAGTGTAATTGGAGACGATAGAAACTTTATAAGCGCACTTATAGTTCCAAATAAAGAAAATCTTATGGCTTGGGCTGAAGAGCAGGGACTAGCAAGCTTAGACTATAAGTCTTTATGTGATCACGACCAAACCTACGAACACTTTGATGCAATAGTTAAAAATACAATGACTAACTTTTCAAGATATGAATCTGTAAGGAAATTTACACTAATTGCAGATGAATGGACTGTTGATAATGGAGAATTGACTCCTAAAATGTCAATTAAAAGAAAAGTTGTTGCAGATAAGCATAAGGAAGAAATTAATGCAATGTATGATAGTAAATCTCTTCCAAAGCAAGCAACTAATGAAGAAGGTCAACTATTTGGATAAATTCCTTTTAAAGGTATTTATTTTATTTGTTTTCTTTGGTTCTTTATACGCAAATGATCATCCTTATATAATTGTTTTAGGTACTGCTCAGGACGGAGGATCTCCACATGCAGCGTGTAAAAAAGATTGTTGTGAAGAATTATGGGACAATAGATTTCTTCATAAAAAAGTATCAAGTATTGCCATAGTTAATCCAAAAGATAAGAAATTTTGGATAATTGATGCGACTCCTGATTTTCCTGAACAATTAGATTTTCTTGAAAAGAAAACCGGTTTCTCTTTAGCCGGAATATTTATCACTCATGCTCATATGGGACATTATACAGGCCTACTACATCTAGGCAGGGAAGTAATGGGCTCAAAAAATGTACCAGTATTTGTAATGAAGAAAATGAAAAAATTTATAGAATCAAATGGTCCATGGAGCCAATTAGTTGAATTGAAAAATATTGCTTTGAAAGAATTAAGTAATGAGCAGTTTATTTCTTTATCAACAAATTTATATATTAAACCTATTTTGGTGCCTCACAGAGATGAGTTTTCTGAAACTGTAGGTTATCAAATTAAAAGCAAGAAATCTCTAATTTTTATTCCTGATATTGATAAATGGTCAAAATGGTCTTATGATATTAGAGATGTAGTTCAAAAAAATGATTATAATTTGTTAGATGGAACTTTTTATAATATAAATGAGTTGCCTGGAAGAGATATGTCTAAAATTCCACATCCTTTTATTGTTGAAACTATGGAACTTATTGAAAAGGATAAAAATAAAGTATTTTTCATTCATTTAAATCACACTAATCCCGCATTAAAGCAAAATTCGTTAGAACATAAAAATATTTTAAAAAAAGGTTTTAACATTACTAAATTTGGTCAGAAGTTTCATTTATGATTGGGGAAAAAATGCTAAAAACAATTCAATACTTTATACTTTTACTGTTATTTAATTTCGGATTTTCACAAGAACTTGTTATTGGAGAAGAAAGGATTGAACCTGGTATTATTTTTATTTTTGAAGGGGCAATTAAAGATCATATAATGCCAACGGAAATGCATTTAAAGGAAAATCAATCAAATATTCACATCGAAGCAAGGGTAAATTGGGATAAAAAAAACATTCCTGAAGGAACGCCAGCAGGAGGTTTTGTGCCGTATTTATCAATAAATGCCAAAATAATAAATCAAAGAACTGGTTTATCTACTTTTATAGATTTATTACCACATATTAATTTGATTGATAATTTTCATTACGCCAGAAATATTGCTCTACCTGGAAAGATAAGCGATGATTATTCTGTTGAGTTCAATGTTACAGGCCCGACTTTAAAAGAGCTGGCTCTTCATAAGGATTGGTATGAAAATTATGGTTCAAATTTCATGGAAATAAAGAAATTTTTTTACAACAAAGTCAACTTTGAAGAGATTGCTAAAGCTTCAAGATAACTTTTTGTAACAACTTTATAAAATAATTCATAAAATATTTAGTTATTAATTAATGAAGGGGATTTCGATGAAAAAAATATTATTAGTATTCATTTTTTCTGCTTTTGCCTTTGGACAAACCTACAACATGCAAATACAAATAGGTGTTAAGGATGGTGTAAAAATTAAAGATTTTGAAAAGGCAATGATTCAGCATAATAAAGCACATGCTACCGACCTTGGAGCCGCAACAACTTACCAAATTGTAAATGGTCCAGATGCAGGAGACTACATAAGAATGCCTAAATCTATTTTTGTATCAGCTGATAAAATTGATGCTATTTTTAATGAATGGGAGAATCACGCTCCTGTACCTTACGATAAGTTTAATGAAAGTATGGTTGATGGAAGGAATGGTACTGTCTTTTATACTTTAAGACCTGATTTAAGTTATAATCCGCAGGTAAAATCGTGGAAGTATCTTAGACAGAGTAAGTGGAATATTAGACAAGGTGGACAATCAAAAGCTGAATCAATTTTTAAAATGGCTAATGAAATAAGGAACGAATTAGGTTCAACTGAACATTTTGTATGCATGGTTTCAAATACTGGTGGACCTTTCAATGAATATATCTTTGTTTCTGGTCATGATACTCTTTCTGAAGCTTTAGATCAATCTGCATTTTTTGCTTTATTGGGTGAGCTCTCAAAAAGAATGCCAGATTGGGAATCAACTTGGGGTCAAAGCGCATGGAATGGTTTAAGTCAAGTTTCAGTACATAGACCTGATTTAAGTAATTAATTTTTTACAAGAGCCTATTTATTAGGCTCTTTTTTTTAACTATATAAAAGGGGATTTAAATGAAAAAAATAATCATAGCATTAGCTGTTGTACTTTCGTTTACTTTTGCTCAGGAACCATTGTATCATATGCAATCATTAATTGGGCCGAAAGATGGAGTTACAGGAAAACAATTTGAAACTGCTCTTAAAAAACATAATAAAGTACATACCAGTGATTTAAATGCACTTAATACATGGCAAATAGTATCTGGACCTAGTTCAGGAGATTTTTATAGAGTACCTGCAAACTGGCCAGTCCCACATTCAAAGGTAGAGGATGTTTTGGATGCTCTAAATAATCATGCAACCTTACCTGGAGATAAGTTAAATGATTTAACAAATCTTTATGGTGGAATGGAGTTTTGGATTTTAGAAGAAGATTTAAGTGTAAATCTTGATAAACTTGATCCAGAGGAGCAATTTGATTTTGTTTCAGTTTTCTATTATGGAATGCCAACAGGTGACAGATCAAAGGCTTTAGAAATTTTTGAAGATTTTAAAGCTGCTTCTGAAGAAACCGGTTATGAGAGAACATGGTGGGTAATGACAAAAGCATCAGGTGGAAATATGAATGTTATGATGTATGCAACACCTCACAAAACTAGATCTGAAATGTTAGCTCCAGATTTTGCTCTAAGAGCAAACGTAGTTAACAAAATGTCCGAAAATAAACCAGAAATGAGTTTTAGTGGTGCATGGATGTGGACACAAAATCAAGTTCTTAAACTTAGACGTGATTTAAGTACTTCTTCCAACTAAATAAAAATACAGACAGTCAAAGAGCCTATTATCTATTGTTAATAGGCTCTTTTTGCATTAACATTCTAAATGTTCAATAAAAAATCAATAATTGAGTTGAAAAAAGACTTAAATAATGAATGTTTTTCTAGAAAAACCTGTTCCTTTTATAAATATATTAAAATTGAAAATCGCAAAGCATTAAGGAATATTCTTTACAAACATTTAAGTGAATTGAAAGTTTTTGGCAGAATATACCTAGCTAAAGAAGGAATAAATGCCCAAATAAGTATACCTGAGCATAACATTGATGAATTTGAAAAATTCATATCAAATTTTGATTTTTTCGAAGATGTCAAATTTAAATATGCTATCAAAGATGGCCATTCTTTTATCAAATTAAAAATTTTGTTAAAAGATGAAATAGTCGCTTACAAATTATCAGATAAAGAATTTGATATGAATAGAGTAGGAAAGCATTTAAAGCCAATAGATTTTCATCATTCAATTCAAGAAAGTAACTCAGTTGTAGTAGATATAAGAAATTATTATGAAAGCGAAGTTGGTAAATTTAGGAATGCAATTGTTCCTGATGCTCATTTTTCACAAGAATTGTTACCAAAAGTAGATAACATGTTACAAAAACATAAAGATAAAAAAATTCATCTTTATTGTACCGGTGGAATTAGATGTGAAAAAGCAAGCTCTTATCTTATTAAGAAGGGGTATAAAAGTGTGTATCAACTTGATGGAGGTATCATTCAATATGCACACGATATCAAAGAAAGTAAAATTGAATCACTTTTTATAGGAAAAAATTTTGTATTTGATGATCGTTTGGGTGAAAGAGTAACTGAAGATATCATTTCAAGATGCCACCAATGTGATCAATCAAGTGACAATCATAAAAATTGTCACAATGATTCATGTCACATTTTATTTATTCAATGTGATAAATGCGCAAAAAAGTTTGAAAACTGTTGCTCTTATGACTGTAAAAGCTTTAAAAATTTAGAATTTGAAAAAAGAAAAATTTTAATAAAAGATGTAAATAAAAAGGTTACAAGTGCGAAATTATCTACTAAATTTAGACCTAAACTTTATAAATTATTTAATTACTGGAAATAAACTTATGATGGACAAAATAATAGAATTTGTGAAAACGCCAATTAAGGTTTCTTATAAAGAAAGGAAGGACTATAATTCCTTTGATAAAGTTGTATTAAATCCTCTATTTTTGTTTGCAATTGTCTTTTTTGTTACTTTCCAGGCATTTTCTATATCTGGAGATCAAGAAGCAACTCCTTCAGATTCTGCACTTGGAAATGCAATGGTTTATTTTGAACGTGGGGACTTTGATAATGCTATCTTGCAGTTAGAAGAAATAGTAGAAAATTTTCCAGGTACTAGCGCATCTCATCAAGCCAAATTTTATCTTGGAAGAACTGCATTTTTAAACGGTAATAATGATAAAGCTAAATTATATATTTCTGAGAGTGTTAAAAAGCTCAAATATGCACCTTTAAAGAAGGAGGCATACATGATGCTAGGAAAGCTTGAAAAAGATGTTAATAAAGCATTAAAACACTTTGATGACGCATTTAACAATGCTTTGTCTTCATCTGAGAGAAAATTAATTATGATAACAAAAGCTGAAAAACTCATAAAAAACAATGAAAAAGAACGAGCTTTACAAGTCTTAGATGAAATTGATAAAGATATTGCTGTATATAATGAGTTCTTTGAAGAGATTTATGGGTATGCATTGAGTTTGAACTAAGTTCCTTGTAATAACCAATATAATATAATATATTTCGATGAATTTTAATGGGCTACGGCCCATTTTTGTTATAATAAAAAAATTGAAGGAATATTATGATTAATAGAGATTTAATTGAAATTTTTATTGAATTAGCTCGTGAAAAGAATATTGAACGTTCAGAGCTTGGTACAATTATTGAACAGTTATTTTTATTTATAATTGAAAAAGAAACTGGTGAATCTGACAATTGTAGTGTTATTGTAAATCTTGACAAAGGTGAAATTGAAATTTATGTCGAAAAAACAATTGTTGAAGAGGTTGATGATGATCATTTTGATATCACTCTAGAAAGGGCTATTGAATTAGAGCCTGATTTAGCAGGTGAGTTAAAATTAGGAGATACATTTGTTGAAGTTATTGATCCAGCAAGGTTTGGAAGAAGGCTAGTAGCTAATGCTAGACAGTTTTTAAATAAAAGAACTAGAGAAGTTCAGCAGCAATATATTTATGAAGACTATGTTCAAAGAATTGGTGAGGTAATAATTGGAACAGTTCATCAAGTACACAGAGAAAATACCTTTGTAAATATAGAACAAACAGAATTGAGAATGCCTAGAAATGAACAAATTTATTCTGAGCGTTTTCGCAGAGGAGATACTATCAGAGCATTGGTAAAATCCGTTGAAGTTACTCCAAAAGGTCCTGACATTCTTATTTCAAGAAGTGATGATTTATTTTTATATAAGCTATTTGAAATGGAAGTGCCAGAAATTGAAGATGGAATAATTGAAATTAAAGGTATTGCAAGAAAACCTGGAGAAAGAAGTAAAATTATTGTTCATTCTGTAGATAAGAGAATTGATGCTGTAGGTGCTTGTGTAGGGATGAGAGGAAGCAGAATTCAATCTGTAGTTCGAGAATTAAATAATGAAAAGATTGATATTGTAAACTTTACTGAGAAATCTGAAGTTTTTATTACCCGAGCATTATCACCAGCAAAACCTATTGATTTATATATAGATGATGATAGAAAATATTGTGTAGCAATATTTGAAGAGGGTGGTTTGGAAAACGCAGTTGGAAGAAGTGGAGTTAACATAAATTTAGCTTCGAAACTAACAGGTTTTACTATTGATGCTTACACCAAATCAGAATATGATGAATTGCTAATCAATCAAAAAACTACTTTAGAGTCTTTAGATGGTATCAAGAAAAATATATCAAAGAAGCTCAAAAATCTAGATATTGTATCTGTTGCAGATTATTTGGGTGCTCAAAAATCAGTTTTAACTAACGATTTAGATTTATCGCAAGAAGATATTGATTCAATAAGTGATGCGGTTAACAACTTCATAAACACAACTCACAATACTGAAAAGGAAGAAGAGGTTGTAGATATTGATGCAATAACCGCAGACATAGAAGTAGCTATTGAGGAAAAAGCAAATGAAGCTGAAGATAATGAAACTGAAGAAAACATTGAAGAATCAATTGAAGAAGAAGTTGAGGATGTGACAACTGCTCAAGAAGAAGAAAATGATGAAAAATCAGTTAAAAACGACTCAGAAAATATTGAGGATGATGAGGAAGAATAAAAAATGACTGATTCAATAAGAATATTTCAGTTAGCTAAAGAACTTAATATATCGCATAACGATATACTTGATTTTCTAAAATCAAAAGATATCTCTGTTTCTAGTCACATGTCTCCAATAGATGGAAAAACACAACAATTAGTATACACAGAGTTTGCTAAAGATAGACAGTCAGCTGAACGAGATAGAAAAGAACAAGTCAGGAAAGAAATTCATGATTCAAAAGTAGTCATGAAGACTAAATCTGTCAAAAAATTCAAAATTATGTCTTTAGAGGATCAACGTAAAAGTGGTGCCAAAAAGACAGAAAAGAATGTTGAAAAAGTTGAAAAGAAAGATACCTCTTCAAAAGAAAAGAAACCGGTTGTAGCAGAACCTAAAAAGAAACTAAGAAAGATTTCCTTGAGACAGCCTGAGAATCAAGAAGATAAAAAAATGGCTCGTAAAGATAAAGAAGAGCTCAAAAAAGATAGTTCAGCTGTTAAAAGATTAAAGAAAACATTGGCTTCAATGGATTCAGGTCCAAAAAAGAAGTCTTATAAAAAAACAAAAAAAGATTCTAAAGATATATCAGCTGACGAAAAAAGAGTAATTGAATTAGCTGAATATGCAAGTATTGATGAAATAGCTAAAGTTTTAGATGTTACAACCAGTGAAGTAATAAGTAAATGTTTACAAATAGGAATTTTAGCAACGGTAAACCAACGTTTAGAATGGGATGTTATTGAGCTAATTGCTGGTGAATACGATGTTGAATTAAAAAAATATGAAGAAGTTGTTGATGATTTATTTGTCACTACTCATTCAGAAGAAGAGCTTTCAAATGCATCTAAAAGAGCTCCTGTAGTAACAATTATGGGACATGTTGATCACGGTAAAACTTCTATTTTAGATTATATTAGAGAAACTAAGGTTGCTGCAGGTGAATCTGGAGGTATAACTCAAAGAGTTGGAGCTTATCAAGTTTTACATAATGATAATAAAATTACTTTTTTAGATACACCTGGTCATGAAGCATTTACAGCAATGAGAGCTAGAGGTGCCCAGTCAACAGATATAGTTATTCTTGTTGTTGCTGCTGATGACAGTGTAATGCCTCAAACTATTGAAGCTATAAACCATGCTCAAGCAGCTGAAGTACCAATAATCGTTGCAATAAATAAAATTGATAAACAAGGTGCTAATGCAGATATCGTTAAAAGAGAATTATCCGAAAAAAATGTATTAGTTGAAGAATGGGGTGGAAAAATTCAATCTGTTAATACCTCAGCAATAACTGGAGAGGGAATAGATGATTTAATGGAAGCAATTCTTCTTGAGTCTGAAGTTTTAGACTTGAAAGCCAATGTTGAAATAGAATGTAAAGGAGTTGTAATTGATTCGAGGCTAGACAAAGGTCTTGGTCCAGTTGCAACAGTGTTAATTCAAAAAGGTACACTAAAAATAGGTACACCGTTTATATGTAATAATTTTCCTGGTAAAGTTAGAGCAATTATGAATGAAAAAAATGAGAGAATTAAAGAAGCAAAACCATCTGATGCTGTACAAATTTTAGGTTTTGATCAAGTTCCTCAATCTGGAGATATTTTTGCAGAGGTGTCTAATGAATCAGATTTAAAAAAGATAGCAAATGAGAGACAAAGAATTAAACGAGAAATAGATTTACAAATGGTTCAAAAGACTTCTTTAGATACAATTTCAGCTCAAATCAAAGAAGGTGATATCAACAACTTAAATATTATTATAAAAGCTGATTCAGATGGATCAATTGAAGCACTTATTCAAAGTATTGAAAAGATAAATAATGAAGAGGTTGGTGTAGATATTGTCCATAAAGGTGTTGGAAACGTTTCAGAATCCGATGTATTATTAGCTCAAGCATCAAATGCAGTTGTTATAGGTTTTGGTGTTCAAATACCTTCAAATTCAAAACTTTTAGCTAATCAAAATAACGTTGAAATAAGAGCTTATAACATTATTTACCAAGTTGTTGAAGATATTAAATTAGCAGTAGAAGGTCTATTGAAGCCTGATCTTGTTGAAGAAATAATTGGAGTAGCTGTTGTTAAAGAGTCATTTAAGATTCCAAAAATAGGCTTTATTGCTGGTTCACAAGTAGAATCTGGAAAAATTACTCGAGATAGTCATGTAAGATTAATAAGAGAAGAAGAAGAGCTAATTTCCAAAGGAAGTATTACCTCTTTAAAAAGATTTAAAGACGATGTTAATACTGTTGAATCAGGACTAGAATGCGGTATTGCCATTGAGGGCGTCAAAAAATTCTTTGAAGGTGATAGAATTGTTGCTTTCAAAATTAATGAAATTAAGAGAACATTAGCAGACAGTTGAACAATAAACCATTTTCAAGAGCTGAAAGAGTATCTCAGCAAGTATTAAAAACGATTAATGAAATCATATCTCGTGATCTTGATCTTAGAAAATATGGCTTCATAACTTTTTCTAGTGTCAAGATGACTTCAGATTTAAAGCATGCAAACTTATATTACAGTGTTATAAATCCAAAAATGAACCTTGAAAAAATTAATGAAGAAATAAATAATCTTGTTCCTGTTTTTCGTAAAAATCTATCTCTAAGTTTGAATTTACGCTCAACTCCTACTTTAAAGTTTTTTTATGATGATTCATTTGAACAGTTTGAAAAGATTGATAAACTAATAAAAAAGATAGATTAATGATTTATAATATTTACAAACCAAATGATTGTTCGTCTTTTTCTGTTGTCAATCAAGTAAAAAAAATCACTAATCAAAAAGTTGGTCATTCAGGTACATTAGATCCATTTGCAGATGGTGTATTAGTGTTAGGTATTGGAAAATCAACAAAATTGCTTTCAGATATTATTCAATTTGACAAGACATATGAAGGCATATTAAATCTTGGAAAGAAAACTGATTCTATGGATTTGACAGGAAAAGTAATTGAAGAAAAAGATATTCCTAAAATAACTAGTGCTCAACTTAAAAAATGTGAAGATAGTTTTTTAGGTGAACAACTTCAGAGAACTCCAATGTTTTCAGCTAGAAAAATAAATGGTGTAAGATTGTATAAGCTTGCCAGAAAAAATGTGGAAATAAAAACTAATCCCAAATTAGTTACTATTAAAAGCTTATCAATTGAACCACTTTCTAGTAATTCTTTAAAAATTATTGTTACATGTACTTCTGGTACATATATACGAGTTCTAGCGGAGGATATAGCAAAAAAACTTAATACTGTAGGTCACTTAACTAAATTAACAAGATTGTCTGTTGGTAAACACCATATAGATAATTCTCTTTCAATAGATAGGTTTAAAAACGAATGGAAATAATTAAATCTATAGAAAAGTTTAAAAAACTAGAAAGTTCTGTTATTACAGTCGGTAATTATGATGGAGTACATAAAGGACATCAAGACGTTTTAAAATACTTGGTAAAGGAAGGAAAAAAAAGAGGTATACCATCATGTATTATTACATTTTTTCCTAATCCCGTTTATGTACTTTTTAACAATGATATATCGATCAACCTTCAAAGCATTGAGTCTAGATTAGATTCTTTCAAAAAAGTAGGTATTGACAAGGTTTTAGTAATTCCATTTTCAAAAGAATTTTCTAAAATGTCTGCTGAATCATTTGCTGATAATATTATAAAAAAACTGTTTAATCCTCAGTTAATTTCAGTTGGTACCAACCATTATTTTGGCCACAATAAAGAAGGAGATTTTAATTTTTTAATAGATTTTTGTAAAAATAATAATATTGAGCTCCATCATCCAGAAATGAGAAAAATAGATAATCAACTTGTATCAAGTAGTATTATTAGAAAACTGATTATGGATGGAAGGCTTCAAGATGTTCAAAAATTATTGGGTAATTTTTATGGGTTTGAAGCAACTGTTGTTAAAGGTTCACAAAGAGGAAAAAGTATGAAATATCCTACAGCAAACTTTATACCTAATTTTAATAAACAGCTTGTTCCTGGTGTTGGTGTTTATTTAACAAGAGTACTTATCGACGACAAAAAGTATTTTGGTATGTGTAATGCGGGTATTAGACCAACTTTTAATGAAAAAAAATTTGTTATGGAAGTTCACATATTATCTGATAAATTTGGCAGCTTATATGATAAAAACATATATGTCGAATTTTTAGATAAAATTCGTGATGAAAAAAAGTTTGATAGTAAAGATTTACTTATCAAACAAATTGAAAATGATAAAAAAGTATGTATTAAATTAATAGATACTTTTAAGGAGAAATATGAAATATAGTAAAGAAACAAGTTCCTTACTGAAAGACGCTGGTCTTGATGTAAAAGATGTAGGTAGTAGTGAAGCGCAAATTGCGTTTTTAACTGACCGCATAAGGTCATTAACAGAGCATGTTAAAGTTCACAAAAAAGACGTTCATTCAAAACATGGTTTAGTTAAGCTAGTTTCACAAAGAAAAAAGCTATTGAAGTATTTAAGAAAAACTAAACTAGATAGTTATGAAGACTTAATAAAAAAACTATCAATAAGAGGAATGTAAAAAAATGATCAAAGTTGAAAAAAATATAGCGGGAAGACCGCTCAAAATTGAATCTGGACAAATTGCTAGACAAGCAGGTGGTTCAGTACTTATTAGCTATGGAGAGACATCTATTTTAGCAACAGTGTGTTGCTCTTCAGAACCTAGGGAAGGAGTAGATTTTCTTCCTTTACAAGTTGAATATAGGGAAAAACATTATGCTGGGGGTAAAATTCCTGGCGGATTTTTTAAGCGTGAAGCAAAGCCGACAGATGCAGAAGTACTGACTTCACGACTAACAGATAGACCTATAAGACCTCTAATACCAAAAGGATATTATCATGAGATTCAGTTAATGTTAACAACGATGTCTTATGACCATGAAAATACACCTGATGTAATGGCTGCAATTGGTGCTTCAGCAGCTTTATTATTATCACCTGTTCCATTTGATGGACCAATTGCTTCAGTAAAAATTGGACTTATTGATGGAGAGTATGTCCTTAATCCTACTGCTGAACAAATGCAGTCTTCAGATTTGGATCTTATGGTTACTGGTAAAAAAGATAAAATTTGTATGATTGAAGGTGGATCTAATTTTGTACCAGAAAAAACAATATTAGAAGCTTTAGAAGTTGCATTAGAAGGAATTAATGATATTGTTGATTTACAAATGGAATTTTCTGAGCATTTTGATAATTCATATGAAATGACTGATTCAAAAGTTCTTTCAGACGAAATTGAAAACAAGTTAAACGAAGAATACTCAAGTAAAATTGATGAGTTGTTTGATATTGGAACTAAACAAGAACGAGATGATAAATACAATGAAATTGTTAAGGAAGCATCTCAGCCATTCGAGGAAGACGAAGTTTTGCTTCCTGAAGTTAAAGCTCATATGAAGCTTATGTTTAAAAATGCTGTTAGAAAAACCGTTCTTGATAGAAAAGTTAGAGTTGATGGTAGAGGTCCTGAGGATATCAGGGAAATTACAATTGTTCCTTCTCTACTACCTAGAGTGCATGGATCAGTCTTATTTACTCGAGGGGAAACTCAGGCAATTGCTACAACAACTTTAGGTTCAAGCAGAGATGAACAAATTATTGATTCTATGGGAGAGGACTCTAAGAAATCTTTTATGCTGCATTATAACTTTCCTCCTTATTCTGTTGGAGAAGTTGGAAGAATTGGTTTTACAAATAGAAGAGAAGTTGGTCACGGTCATTTAGCTGAACGTTCTTTAAAGCCTATTTTGCCAAGTAATGAAGAGTTTCCATATACTGTAAGAATTGTATCAGAAATTACAGAATCAAATGGTTCATCATCAATGGCATCTGTCTGTGGTGGTTCATTGGCCTTAATGTGTGCCGGAGTACCAATAAAAGAGCATGTTGCTGGTATTGCCATGGGTTTAATAACAGATGGCGAAAATTATGCCGTTTTAAGCGATATTTTAGGTACTGAGGACTTTTATGGAGATATGGACTTTAAAGTTGCTGGTACCAAAGATGGAATCAGTGCTATTCAATTAGATTTAAAAGTTCCTGGTTTATCAATGGATGTTTTATCTAATGCTTTAGAACAGGCAAACAAAGGTAGATTACACATCCTAGATGAAATGAATAAAGCGGTTGATAAACCTTATCCTTTATCACCATTTGCTCCACAAATTGAATCTTTCCCAATAGATAAGGAAAAGATTGGAGCATTAATTGGTCCTGGAGGAAAGAATATTAAAGCACTTCAAGAGAAAGCAGATTGTGTTATTAATATAGATGATGATGGTCTTGTAAGCGTATCTGCTTCTGATAAAGAAAAACTTGATAATGCTATATCAATGATAAAAGCTGTTGTTCAAGATCCTGAAGTAGGAACAGTATTTGACGGGAAGGTAACAAAAATTTTAGATTTTGGAGCCTTCGTTGAATTTGCACCTGGCAGAGAAGGACTTGTTCATATTTCTCAGATTGCTTGGGAAAGAGTCAACAAAGTTGATGATGTGCTAAGCGTCGGTGATGAAGTTAAAATAAAACTTTTCGAAATTGATAAGCAGGGTCGTTTAAACTTTAGCATAAAACTTTTGACAGAAAAACCAGAAAAGTAGGGGAAAACAATGAAAATAGGTATTCCTAAGGAAATAATTTCTCAAGAATATCGTGTATCTGTTAATCCTGAGACAGCAAAAGCTTTGCTTGAAGGTTCTCATGAACTCTTTATCGAAAAAAATGCTGGATTAGGAAGTGGTTATACTGATGATTTATATCGTGAAATCGGTTGTACAATAGTTGATACAGCTTTTGAAGTTTTTGATCGTTCTGAATTAATTGTCAAAGTTAAAGAACCATCCATGGAAGAAGTAGAAATGTTACAAAATAAAACAATTTTTACTTATTTACATTTAAGCTCTTCAAAACAACTTACTGAAAAATTACTTGAATGTAATGTTACAGGTTTAGCTTACGAGACAGTTGTTATTAATAATTCCACCCCAATGCTAAAGCCAATGAGTGAAATTGCTGGAAGATTATCGTTACTTGATGCAATTGAATTACTGAAAAAAAGTAATGGAGGAAAAGGAAAACTTATTGCTGGTACATCTTCTGCTGAGCCAGCTAATGTTTTAATAATTGGAGGAGGGATAGTTGGTATAAATGCTATGCAAATGAGTTTAGGATTAGGTGCTAAAACAACCTTATTAGATGTAAATAGTGATACTTTGTCAAAGATAAAAAAATCCTATCCTTCAGTAAATATTGCAGAATCATCAAAAAGTGTAATTGAAAGTATTTTACCGACTGTGGATATTATTGTTGGTGCCGTTTTAACACCAGGAGGTAAGCCGCCAACAGTGATAACAAAAGAAATGCTTAAATTAATGGAACCAAAGACTATTTTATCAGATGTTTCAGTTGACCAAGGTGGATGCTTTGAAACTTCTAAACCAACCACGCACGATAAACCAACCTATTTGGTTGACGATATAATTCATTATTGTGTTAAAAATATACCTTCTGCAGTTCCATTTACTGCTACAAACGCTCTAAATGAAGCAACTAGACCATTTATATTAAAGTTTGCCAATTCAGGATTAAATGGAATGTTCAATGATAATAACCTTATAATGGCTCTTAATACATTTAAAGGAAAGTTGACAAATCAAGAAGTGGCTCAAGCTCACAACTTGAAATTTGTTGAAGCCAAAGAAGTTTAAAAGTTCGATCTAATTATTAAAGTATAGCTTTAATTACAATTTTTTTATATTATTAAAGTGATGCTTGAATCTAAATCAAAGCTCTATTATAGTATTAAAGAGGTAAGTGAAATAACTGACCTTAAACCTTATGTATTAAGGTATTGGGAAACCGAATTTCCCTCATTAAAACCTATAAAAAATAATGCAGGTAATAGAACTTATAAAAAGCATGATATTGAAGTAATACTTGATATTAAACAATTACTTTATGATAAAAAGTTTACTATTAAAGGAGCAGTTGAAGAGTTAAAAAATAAATCTAATAAAGTAGAAACAGTAGAAACTATATCCAGTTCTCAGGTTAATGCTTTAAAAGAGATTAAAAATGAGCTCAAAAATATTTTAAATGTACTAAATAGACACTAAGGGTAAGAGTCTATTATGGTAGCCACCAAAAGCCTCTCAATTTAATTGGGAGGCTTTTTTTATTATAATATCATAAATTATTTTGAAGAAGAGGATAAAATGTTATATAAATCAATTTTTAAATTAAATTAATAATGTTATTTTTATGTAAATGAAGATGAAAAAAATTTTAATAGTATATTTATGTTTTTTGGGGACAATTATGGCAAATGATAATAAAAAAGCTGTGTTCGCAGCTGGATGTTTTTGGGGTGTTGAATCAACATTTCAACAGTTAGATGGGGTTAACTCAACTACAGTAGGATATACTGGAGGAAAGGTTAAAAACCCTTCTTATGAATTAGTTTGTACAGGTTTAACCGGTCACGCTGAGGCAGTTGAAGTAGATTATAATCCATCTGTAATAAGTTTTAGTGAACTTGTAGATGTTTTTTTTAAGCTACATGATCCAACAACAATGAATAGACAAGGCCCAGATATCGGAACGCAATACAGATCTGCTGCTTATTTTTCCAATAACGAAGAGAAAGATATAATTGAGTCTAAAATAAACGATTTAAACGAATCTGGTGAATATACATCTCGTGTGGTAACAGAAGTGGAACCTATCGAAATTTTTTATGATGCAGAAGATTACCATCAAGATTATTATAAAAAACGTGGAATTGACGGTTGTGCAATTTAAATGGGAGAAAAAATGAAACTATCAAATAATGTTTACATATTTAGTGCTTTATTACTGATTATTTTTACCGCTGACTTAAATGGTCAGTTTAGAAGAAAAAAGGTCAAACTTAGTGAAACTAATAAAATTGAAGAATTTATTAACGATTATATACAAGACCCGTTTATGGTTGAACACATCCAAACTCTTCAATCAGAGTTAGTAAAATTAGGTTTTGAAATTACTCCTCCAGATCAAGTTGGAAATCTAGAAGTTGAGATAAACTTTGAAGATTTTAATTTCGATCCTTATTATGGTTCCACAGCTGATCCAAAGTCTTCTTTTATAAAATTTCTAGATCCTAAAACCAAGCGCGTTATTGCTAAATTTCAAGCAAACCAAGTTCTAGCAGATGACGAATACGGCGGTCCAACTACTAATGCTTTTGGTAACAGTTCTATGTCACGAAGTAGTGGTTATGGAAGTGTTGACGACAGGCCAATTGATGTAAATGCTATAATTATTGATTGGATTGAACAGATAAAGAACTTTTATTAGTCTTGGGATATAGTCACAAAACAATAGAAGCCAAGTGGCAAAAATATTGGTCTGAAAATTCAACTTTCAAGTCAGAAGAAGAATCAAGTATTAAACCAAAGTATTACGTACTTGATATGTTTCCTTATCCATCTGGTGCAGGACTGCATGTTGGTCACGCTTTAGGATATGTTGCAACTGATATTGTAGCACGATACAAGCGTATGAAAGGGTTTAATGTGCTTCATCCTATGGGTTGGGATGCGTTTGGCTTGCCAGCAGAGCAGTATGCAATTAAAACGGGTACTCACCCTAAGATAACAACGCAAGAAAATGTCAAAAATTTTAAAAATCAGATAAATAAGCTTGGTTTTTCATACGACTGGTCAAAAGAAATAAACACAACTGATCCAGAATATTATCGATGGACACAATGGATTTTTCTTCAATTATACAATAAAGGCTTAGCCTACGAGGAAGAAGTGAATGTTAATTGGTGTCCAGAATTAAAAGCAGTCTTAGCAAACGAAGAAGTAGTGAATGGAAAATCTGATATTGGAGGACATCCTGTAATTCGTCTACCAATGAAGCAATGGATATTAAAAATTACTGATTACGCAGAGTCTCTTCTAGAAGGTCTTGATGATTTAGATTGGCCTGAAAATATTAAAGAATTACAAAAAAATTGGATTGGCAAATCTGAAGGAGTAGAACTTTCTTTTGAAATTGATGGTTTTAAAGAAAAAATTGATGTTTATACAACAAGGCCTGACACCTTATTTGGTGCCACATATATGGTTCTAGCTCCAGAACATCCTCTTGTAGATAAAATTGTCACGGAATCGAGCAGGAAAGAGGTAAATGAATATATTATCGAAACTCAAAAGAAATCAGATTTTGATAGAACTGAAGTAAATAAGGATAAGACTGGTGTTTTCACCGGATCTTATGCAATAAATCCTTTTAGTAAAGAAAAAATTGAAGTTTGGATAGCTGATTATGTACTTATTAGCTATGGAACTGGAGCAATTATGGCAGTTCCTGGACATGATGAAAGAGATTGGGAATTTGCTAATAAATATGATCTTCCAATTCAAGAAGTTATTGAAGGAGGGAATATTAAAAAAGCTGCTTATACAGCAAAAGGAAATGCTAAAATTATTAACTCGAAAAATGATAATACTTTATCTCTTGATGGTCTCTCAGTTGAAGAGGGTATTATCAAAGCTATCAACTTTATAGAAAAATCTGGATTTGGTAAGTCAACCATAAATTATAAGCTTAGAGATTGGTTATTTTCAAGGCAAAGATACTGGGGGGAGCCATTTCCTATAATTCATACAAAAGAAAATATTGAAACAGTAAATGAAAATGAATTGCCAGTTTTGCTACCAGAAGTCGATAATTATAAACCCTCAGATGATGGAAAGTCTCCACTATCTAATATTAATAGTTGGGTTGAAGTAAAAGATGCAAAAGGTAATATTGTTGGTCTTAGAGAGACAAACACTATGCCTCAATGGGCTGGATCCTGTTGGTATTTTCTTCGATTTACCGATCCGAAAAACACATCCAACGCATGGTCAAAAGAGAAAGAAAATTATTGGATGCCAGTAGATTTGTATATAGGTGGTCAAGAACATGCTGTCCTTCATTTATTATATTCAAGGTTTTGGCATCATGTTTTATTTGATTTAGGGTTAGTATCAACTAAAGAACCATTTAAAAAACTATATAATCAAGGTATGATTCTTGGAGATGATGGTACTAAAATGAGCAAGTCTAGAGGAAATGTAATTAATCCTGAGGAAATAATAGATGAATATGGTGCAGATTCAATGAGGTTATATGAAATGTTTATGGGCCCACTAAACAAGTCAAAGCCTTGGAGTACAAAAGGTCTACAAGGTTGCTACAGATTTATCAATAAATTATGGTCAGTAATTATTAATGAAGAAGGTAATTTGTCCTCTAAGATTAAGGATAATATAAATCCTGACAACGAAACACTTTTTATTCATCATCAGACAATTAAAAAATTAGGTGATGATATTGAGAATCTTCATTTTAATACAGCCGTATCACAGCTAATGATATATAGTAATCATATGCAAAAATGTGATTCATTATCAAAAAATCTTATTAAAGAATTAGTGATAATTATTGCGCCATTTGTTCCACATTTAGCAGAGGAGTTATGGTCAATTTTAGGCAATAAAGATTCTATTTCATATCAGGAATGGCCTTCTTATGATGAAAGTTTAATTCAATTAGATAATGTTACTATTGCAGTTCAAGTAAATGGTAAGCTTAGAGCAAATATTGAAGTTCCTAAGGATTCAGCAGAGGATTTTGTTGTTTCAGAAGCACTATCTCTTAAAAACGTTAAAAAATTTACTAGTTTAGGTTCAATTGTTAAGACTATTCATGTACCAAATAGACTCTTAAATTTTGTTGTCAAGTAGATCTGTTCCAAGAGACATCACCCATAAAGTTCCCACGAGACTTAGCACAGTAACTTTTTGAAATGTTGCATGCATAGTCAAAGTATCAATAGACTCCCAAGGAGCAGGACCAATTTCAAGAAAGACTATATAACCTAAAACAATAGCTGAACACAAAAAAAGGGTATAAGTAACACTTTTAAGACCTTTTGAATAAAATAGATATGAATATATGCCTAGTGTTACTAAAGCACAGTTAAACACTGAATTTGCAAAGAAAATATGTAAACCATACAAAGAAGGTACGTCCGCAGGAGTAAAAACGACTCCAAGTAAGCTAATTGATCCTAATAAAGCAGAAACTTTAGCTATGATACTAGTTATAGGCTTTTCATTTGAAAAAAAGCTAGCAGCATTAAATAAATATATAAAAGCAGCTACAATTTGAATTAACATTCCAATTGAAAAAAGAATAATTGATACAGTATTATCATCACCAGAATGGCTTGTAGTACGGCCTAAATCACTAATAAAATTAGTAAAAAAATTATAATAGGGTGTTTGTTTCTCGACGTAATTACCGCCACCATAGAAAATTGCAGCAAGACTTAAAAAGGCAAGGTAGGATAGTAGCAGTAATCTAGTTGTTTTTCCTAATGTATATTTCATATCTATCTAATTATACATAATATATATTATGCGTAAATTCTATATTTCTCCAATATGATAACAAACTGGTCCATCTTTTTTTTCTAGAATGCTGATTAATTTTTTTTTCTTTTTATTTAAGTCAAAATTATCTGTTCTTACCATAAACTCATAAAGATCTCTGTATGTCCATAAAGAATAATTATTATCTTTTGAAATTTCTCTAGCAGATTCTTTAATACCTTCATAAAAACCATAACTAACTCCAATTAGAGATGTTAGCGGATCATCTAATTGATTTAAAAATTTATCAATATTAAAAACTTTTTCAGATATAAGATACTTATCTAAGTAAACTTTAAAAATTTCATAAATTTGAAATTTATCAGTCTTTTTTTTAATATTTTGTATTTCAGAATCAACAATTTTAAGTAAAATTTTATGATTTTTATCATCTAAATTAAACTCATTACCCATTTTTTCACGAACAATGTCTAGAATTTTACATAAGTTTTTCAAATTTTTTTCTGCTTGATTTCTGTATTGGGGAGTTTTGTTTGCATGGTTTTGATCTATTGCAACAGATTCACCAGCAATACCACCAAAACTACTTTTGGTTTTACCTTTTAGTGAATCTACTTCCCAAAGCGTTATTCTGGGATAAATAGTAAATAAATCTACATAATTTCTTATAGTTCCGTCGCCTTCCCAACAATAAGAAAATGTTTTACTTAAAATAAAACCTAGATTTTCCATTAAAATTTTTTTTCCAATAATTGGATATGTATTCTCCTCTTTTAGTATTTTTTCATCTCTATGTAATTGTGCTATTCTGAAGTATTTTTTTGTTGCTTCAGTAATCACTATATTTATTTTTTTATCTATTTTATAATCCTTTATAACCTTTAAGATTATTTTTTCGTTAAAATCATTTCCTTCAAAAATAAAACATCCTTCACCATATGAAGCTGAAAAATGTTCAATAGATTCTTTGTAAGGCTTACTAGGCATAAATTCATCGCAATAAATTGGTAATTTCTCTACTCTTTCTTTGTCAAATGACCATTTCCCACTTGAAGAAATATAGTTTAAAGCTTCAAAATCTTGCGGTAGCCAGTTAAAAAATTGCTTATTTGTACCAACGCGGCCAGATTGATGGCCGTTTATAATTAAAAATCCTCCACTTTTAACATATGATTGCAAGTACCCTGAAGTGGCTTCCAATATTGATTGATTCCAGTTTTTTCCAATAAAAATTGCTTTTGGGCTTTTGCTGTTAAATAAAACTTTATAATTATTTAACCAATCCTCTTCTGTTATAATTTTAACTCCATCGATATCTTTTAGTTCATTTGAAATAACAATATAGTTACTTTCAATATCAAAATTCTTTTTTTCATTTAATTTTGTTTTGTTTGAATCTATTTTATTAAAATGACTATCAATATTATCTAATTCGCTTAAACCGCACTTAACATATTGAGCAGGAACAATACTAAAGAAAATCTTTTCAAAAATAATTAAATCATCATTAGATAATTTATGACTAATACCAATTTCTTTTAAAAATTGCTCTATTTTACCATTATTGACTTTTGGAATTTTTCCTAATCCTCTGCCATGATATCTTTTCTTTAAGTGTTCTAAATTGATTTTAAAAGGCGCACTATGTCCATTTAGATCAGGATATGTAGGAATTTTTTTGTCAGATTCTATTTCTCTTAAAATGCACCAAAGTAATCTCATTTTAACTGAATCTTGATTAAGATCTTTTCTATAGCAAATGAAGGTTATTTTTTCATTATTTTCTTTAAGTATCTCTCTTCCAAGTTCAGTTAGTTCACTTCCGTCGTTATTTTGAGTATAATTCCAAACTGATAAATCCCTAAGTGTTGGATGAACTTGATCTATTGCACTTTTAATAATTTTTCCACTTTCCCCTTTCGCAAATACTTTCTCTGCAAATTCTTTTTCTGATAAATTTTTATATTTTTTTAGAATATCTAAGAAAAATAAAGTATATGGGTGGGTTTTTCTTTTTAAAACGGTATTAATTTTAATATCATCTTCTTCAATTTCTGTTTCAGATAGATTAGCAACTTTATATGATGTTGCCCCGTTTCTTAAAATTCCAATTTTAAAACCAGACCTCCAAAGTTCAATCAATTGTTCTCTATTTTTTTCAGCTCTAGAACTTCCAAAAATTAATGGATAATCAGTAGTTGTAAGAGCATTATGTTTTTTTAAACCATTTAACAGCTTATAATTCGTTTTATAATCTGACATATAAACTCTACTCATTTTATGATTTCCTTGTCCTTCTACACCAAAAATATATGGGAAATTGTATCTTTTAATTAACATTAGTCGTCGAAAAGCTCCATATTTTTATATTTAGCTTTCTCTTTATCTCCTAAAATTTTTTCATATTTCTTTTTAGCTTTAATATAACTATTAAAAAGGTTATCCATATTTTCTTTAGCCAGCATTTCTTTGTAATCTTCGCTTTCATCATAGATTTCCATCAAGGATTTATCTAGTGTAACATTTTTTGTTCTTTTTTTGATCAGATCACAATAATCTTTTGACATTTCCACGGCAATAGTTTTTCGTCCCAATTCAAGTGCCACTGAGTTTGTTGTACCACAGCCAGCAAATGGATCTAAAACAATCTCATTTTCAAAAGAAAAAAGCGTTATAAGTCTTCTTGGGATTTCTTCAGGAAAAGGTGCAACGTGTTTTTCATCGTTTTTTGGAGAATTCACAGGAGGAATATCCCAAACACTGTAGGCATTTTTTCTTACAAAAAATTTATTAAATCTTTTCACATTCGATAAATCTATATCTAAAGAATCACCTTTTTGAAATACTAAAATAAATTCATGGTTTATATTTGTGTTGTATTTTAGCGGGTATGGATTTTGCGAAAATTGAGTAGCACCTCTTTGCCATTTTGTTTGTCCTTTAGGTTTATGCCAAATGATATCTTTTCTAAAAATAAAGCCAATATCTTCACAAATTTTAACAAAATCACCTGTAATAAACTTCATACCATCATTTGAAACAACAGTTCCTATGTTAATTGCGATAAACCTTCCTGATTTAAGAACTTTAAAACATTCCTTAAAAACCTTTTTCATATCTTTTAAATAGTCTTCATAGTTTTGCTTAAAACCAATTTGATCATCATAACCATAATTCCTAAGATTCCAGTAAGGAGGGCTTGTAACAATAAAATGGACACATTCTTTAGAAATTTTTTTTGAAAGATATCTACTGTCAGTATTAATAATTTTTAAATTATTTTTCATATATTTTTTTTAATCTATTATTAGCAATTTTGAGATAATTTTTATCAATTTCGCAACCTAAAAATTTTCTTTGTAATTCAATAGAAGCAACTGCAGTTGTACCAGAACCCATAAAACAATCAAGTATAATATCGTTCTTTTTAGATGAGCTTTTAATAATCCATTTTAGAATTTCTAAAGGTTTTTGTGTGGGATGCTCAGTTCCTTCAACTTTATTTTTTCTTGATATTGAGCTATGGTTTATTACACTTAAAGGAAATCTCATTCCATCTTTATATATTGTATGATTAGCTTTCCAGCTATTTCTAACTGTCGAAATAACCTTGTTCTTTCTTACATAAGGCTTACCTGGAGTCTTTATACTGTCTAAATCAAAGTGAAGTTTACTTACTTTTGTAGATTTTTTTTTGAAACACCATATTAGTTCATGTGATCTCATTGGCATATAATTTGAAGACCAAAATCCTTTATTTTTATTCCATATTAATTCAAATCTAAAATCAAAAGCATCTCTAAAGTCAAAATATAAATCTGATAACATAGGCTGTTTTCCGAAAATATATATTTGGCCATCATCTTTAAGTATTCTATTAAATTGCTCTTTAAGAAATTTCCAATCTTTGTAATTATCCCATTCTTTAGGTAATTCATTATATGGTGGATCTATTACAATTAGATCAACAAATTTATCTTCAATTAAAGTAAGATATTTTCTACAGTCTTTATTTAATATTTTATTAAGCATTAATTTTTTTACTTGTTATAATTTTTCAGTAAATGCAAAAATTTAATTCAATTTTATATTCTTCATTACTAGTCTTTATATTTCTTTACTCCTGCTATTTCGTCAGCTATATCTCCTAACAGCGCCCAAGAAATAAAGAAACACAGCCAAATAGCTATAAAACTAAACCAAAAGCCTTCCACTTGCATTAATTCAGGCCAAAATAAGTATATTCCGCCAAGTAATAATAAAAATAGTGTATTAAAGCATCCCATATTTAAAAATTAAGCAATATTTCTTATAGTATATCCAATAAAATGTCTCATATCAATTTGAACCAAAACAAAATCTGAATCATATAATGAAAAACAATGATTACATCCGATATGGTATGTTTCATGCATTTCTCCATCTTTTGCTATTTCTTTATCAAATGAAAAGAAGTATAAACTATGCATTTTCATTGGAAGATTACAGATCATACAAGTATTGTTACGATAAATTTGTTCTATTTTTTTGTATTCTTTTGAATTTGGATTAAATAAGTGTAGCGTCATATATAGGCGTTCCTTTCCCTGTTTAATTTTTGATTAAAGTTTTGCGGAGAATTGATGATAAAAATCAGAAATATCTCACTTATAAATAAATATTTTTAAAAATTAAAATCAAGATTTTTTGGATTTTTTTTTAATTTTTAATGGTTTTTTTAACGTTAATTCCAAAAATCTTTTTTGTCCCGGAGTTCTATGTCCTTTCACTATTGTCCGAATTTCCGTTATCCTAAATATTGCCTTAGTCCCTGATTCATATCTAGAAATAAATTGAATAGTCCAATATTCTTTCTTTAATGTTTTTCTTGAAATTAATTCATAAGGAAATTTCACATGCGATCCACATTCACATCCAAAACCAGTATCAACTAATAATTTTGCACTACCTTTATCTTCAACCTCTTTTATTATTTTGAATCTTTCTTCCCAAAGCATGAGACCATACTTGAAGTTTAAATTTTCTATAAATAAATCCATTCTTGCTCCTTTTGTTGGTATCAGAACGGAAATAAAAAAGCCCTCATCAGAGGGCTTCAGATAGTTTCAGCTTTGCTGCTCATCTGTCACTTGACAAACCACCGTGGCCTTAGCTCGGTTGGTGGGATTACTCCCGTCCTGATGATATTCCAAATTTATAAATTAAGGAACATAATTTCAAATTAATTGTAAAGAAATTGAGAAAGAATTTTGAGGATAACTCAAAAAGGAGCATTTATGCTAACAAATTTATTTATCTTTCTTGCTTTCACTTCTAATGATATAAAAGACAATCAACAAATCGATGCGGATGGAATGATTCAAAGAACCTATTATGTAAATGAATATAGAGCTGAAGGATTACAATCTTTTTCAGAAGCTTTTAGACAAGCAAGAAAGGAAAAAGGACCTGGTCAAATATTTAAATGGAATAATAAATATTATACAACAAACTATTATTATGAGACAATTATTGTTATTGCTGATGAAGTTGTGAAAATTGATAAAGAAAGTAATACATATAAAACTGATGAACGTTTTACAGATATGATCGCTGTTAGATCTTTTAAAGATAGTGATTTATTTGAAATTGATTATTCGTTCTTAAACGAAGTAGCTAAGAAATAAAAATTATAATAATGTTTTTATTTGCTTAGCAGCATCAATAATCGCTGACTCTGAGGACCTAAAATTCCACCCTAATATATTTTTTGCATTATTTGCATGATATACACGTAGAATGTCGATGTCATTTACAAAATGTTTAATCTGCTTATCAAAAATGGAAAATATACGTGCTAAAAGTGATGGTAATTTAATTTTTGGTGCTTTATAGCCATTATCATTGAGTACTTTGGCAATTTCAGGGAAAAACATATGATTATTTGATGCAATAAAGCGTTTTCCAGGAGCCTTATCATTAATCATCGCTTCAAAATGCATATCAGCAACATCTTTAATATGAACGATATTGATACAAATATTTAACGTTACAGGTAATGATCCGTCAATTAAACGCTTAATAACCAAATTTGAAGCACCAATATCATCAGATAATGAACTTCCAAAAACCATGGACGGATTAATTGCAACAGCTTCCATATCAGTTTTTCCTTCGTTCTCTTTCATAAAATCCCATAAATATTGTTCAGCTTTGGTTTTACTAGTTTGATAGGGAGCAACATCCATTGATAAATCAGTCCAATCAGTATCATCATATTCATTTTTGTGATTTGACCCCCCTACCGCTGCAACTGAGGATGTCATTACAAAACGTTTGACATTATTCTTTAAAGCTGCGTTAAGGCATAGTTTTATACCGTTTACTGCAGGTTTTACAACAACATCATAATCATTTGAACTACTTGTTGGAATTGGTGAGGCAATATGTTGAACATAATCACATCCAGCAACAGCTTCATCCCATCCTTCGTCTTTTAATAAATCAAGTTCACAGAATTCAAGCATGCCTTCCGTTGATACTTCTTTTTCAACTGCATCAATGACTTCTTGCTTTCTATCTAATGAGCGTAGAGACGTACGTACTTTATAGCCCTCTTGAATGAGCTTTGAGATTAGATGTAGTGAGATGAATCCAGATCCACCACTAACAAAAACTTTTTCCATCATAATATTATTCAGGTTTTGGGTACCAAATCATTACCATTTGATATCCAACGATAAAGAGATGAATTGCATAGACAACAATACTGTCCCAAATATCAAACCATAAGTGAGTTTGCATAAAAAGCAACCCAACTATAATACAAAAAAAAGATGTAAAAGCTTTAGCTATTGGTCTTACTGTATCACCATTATTTATTGCAACTCTTAAAGATTGAGCTAAATCAAATGATTTAATGGTTAATAAAGCCCAAACTAAAAGATATGCCGATACTGCTATTGTTTCTTCCATAATCAAAAATAGAAAAGAATTAAATAATTAGAAACTCAAAAATAATTATTATTAATAAAGATCTAATCCCTTGGAAACTAGTCCTTTAAAGTTTGTTAGTTTTTTAAGATAAAATGTTATTTTTTGAGCAAATTCTTTATCATTTTTACTTAATTCTAAAATTTCTAATGACAACAACCAGTCGTTAGGATAATTAGTTTGTAGGTTTTTAAAAATTTCATGCAATCTTTTTGAATCAATATTTTCATTTTCTCTCATGCTTTTTACTTCTTTATAATGACTATGAAGATTTAACTGCTCTTTTGAATAAATAATTGCTTCAGGTTTTTCAGATGACAATTCTCCACCATCTTCAAATGACTGATATGAGGCTGGACCAGCAAAACATGAAGTGATAGTTTCACCAACTGCCATATCATATGTACCCCATTCTGGTTCGAATAAATTCTGTTTATCTAGCTTAACTTTACATTCATCAAAAGTTAAAAGAAGAAGCTTTCCACTAACTGAGCGGGTCATTGATATTAGCTTACCATTAATATGTACTCCGCTATCAAAATTAATTTCAATATTTTGATTAACTATAATGCCTATTTTTGCCAATTCCTCGTCTGAACAATCCTGTAAGGACTTTTCTAATCCTACTATAGATCCAACAGGACTACCAAAACCATCTTGATGGTAAGATTTATCATGACCGTTTAATTCTTTATTATCACAAGATAAGGAAGACGGACCAGATGATTGAAAATAAATAGGTTGATTATTTTCGTGTAAAACCCAGGCAAATATTCCTGATATTTGTAATCCTGAACTTAATTGAACTGTACCTAATTTTTCAGATTCAATAAGTTTATTTATACCACTTAATCCACCTGTTTTAAATGCCATTGTGCTTGCAAACTCTTCGAGAACATCATTTAATTGTTTAAACGATTCAGTTACAAAAAGTTGTGGTTGCGCTGTTGTAATATCAAAATTCACTTCTGCAGCTTTTAAGCTGTAAGGTATTTTTGAAATATCTGGTTCTAAACATTCTTGAGACTCCGAAATTGAAGACAAAAGCCCAGCTCCATAAATCTTAGGATTTTCTAAAGTTCCAATTAATCCATATTCAACAGTCCACCAATGTAAATTTCTTACTTTAGCCATTTCAGAAAGTTGACCTATATTTTTTTGTAAATGCTCAACTGTTTCAGTAGCTGAATCAATTTCTTTTTTTGAAGAATTAGGGTTTTCTTTGAGAATTGATAAATGCCTAATTGCTTTAAATAATTGGTCATCAATTGGTTTAGAAATAGCTTTGGCGCCGATTTCACCAAAAACCTTTAAATAGTTAGAATATTCTTTTTTGGCTATGATTGGTGCATGACCAGCTGACTCATGAATAATATCTGGTGCTGGTGTATATTTTATGTGTTCAATTGTTCTTATATCAGCTGAAATAACTAAAACATTATTTGCTTGAAATTCCATAAATACTGCTGGTGGAATAAATCCATCAACGGCCACAGCTGCCCAACCAATATCTTTGAGAATTCGGTTCATACCTTCCATTTGAGGAATTTCATCAGTAGTTATTCCAGATTTTGCTAAACCTGGTAAGAAGCTTTCATGGGCAACATGTTGTAAATAATCAATATTTGCCTTCATTACATATCTCCAAACAGCCTGATCTTGAGCAGTGTACTCAGCGTATGGTTGTTTGACTATGTACTTTTGTAAATGCTTGGGAAGTTTTTTTGTAATTGAATTTAGTTCTATTTTGAATTCACTCATGATTAGGCTATGAATATACAAAATACTTGGAAACCTAATTATAATTTAAAAGTATATAAGGTATGAAAGCGACATTAAGAGGCATAACAAATGGAGTTTAAAAAATATGTATAATAATGTTGAAAAATTCGTATTAGCAGCTGTAATTTTATGTATCGGTTCACTGTTTTTTCTAATGGATAATCAATCCGAAGAAGTTGAACTTGCCGATGTAGCTACCTCAGAAAGCTTAAGCAATGAAGCCACTGTGGATGTAGAAATTACCTCATTAGTTAATAACGCAAATATGGGTAATTCAGTCAATGATGAAGCCATGACTACAGACGCAGTGGCAACATTAAACACTAATGTTGATCAAATTGAAACTACCCCTGTTCCCTCTTTTAATGATGCTTTCCTTACTGCAAGAGCAGCTTTAGGACCAAATCAAACTTTTGAATGGAATGGAAATTTATATACAACAAACTATGTTCATGAAACGTTTAATGTAACGCAAACTGAAATAGTTTTAGAAGTAGTTGAAGTTGAAGAAACTGAACCACAACTCAGTGAAGTCGATGACGACGAAGCTATTGCTTACAATACCAAATAGTTATCTCATTACCTCGGTATAACGGAAAAAGGTGTCTTGTCGATGACACCTTTTTTCATTTATGACTTATTCTTCAGTAATAAAAATTGAACAGATTAAAAATAATGTAAATGGATACATGACATCTTTTGATAAAAGTGCATAATCCCACACAAAAAATTTCATATAAGTTGCACCCAACATTACAATCGCAATCATTAATGATCCTAAAAGCTGCAACTTTTTAAACTTGACACCTAATGCTAGAAAAATTGGTCCAACTATCTCAAAAATCACTACTAAATAAACTAGAAATAGTGGTAAAGCCTTTGTCAGACCTTGGCCGTCGATTATAGGCAATTTATTAAGTCCAGCTTTTAAAAATATAGCTATTAATAACAAACGCATTAATTCTAAGAAGAATTTTCTGTAAAAAGATAAATCTATTAAAGCGAAATTAAACATCTTCTTCTTTGTCATTTTCAGCTTCAATTCTTTCAATTACTGGAGTCACATCAACAGGTACACTTTCCATATCAATCAAATCTTGAGGCTTTCCTTGTAATTTTTGAAGATTTCTTACTGAAGGCTTTAATCTAGCATTATAAGATGAAACAGAAGAATTATATGCTTTTCCTAGTGCTAAAATTTTACTACCCACCGCTTCATATTTTTCTTCATAAATTTTTAAACGATCACTCAAGTCTTTTGCTATTTGAATAGCTTGATTTGCATTAGTACTTAGCTTAAACTGCCTCCAAGCTTCTGAAACTAAGCTCAGAAGTGGTAATAGAGATAATGGAGAAACAACAAATACTTTTTTATCTGCACCATCTAAAAACAATTTTCCATCATGTTTTAATGCCATTTGATACGCTGGTTCACTTCCAATAAACATAACCACAAACTCTATAGGTCCGTCAAACTGCTTGTGATATTCTTGTTTTGAAAGATTGCGCATTAACGCCCTACAGTTATTGGCATGCTTTTCCTCGAGAGCTTTACGCTGAGTTTTATCGGATTCATTCATTGCTTTATCAAATGATTCTAATGATAGCTTTGAATCTATAGGAATTTTACCACCACCAGGTAAATTTATTATCATATCAGGTATACTTCTATTACCTACTGATGTTTGCTCCATAAAATCGATATACTTTATCATTCCAGCTTTTTCAACCAAATTTCGTAAAATTGTTTCTCCTAGATCTCCAGTATCAGAACTTGAAGTAAGAGCTCTGCTTAAACTTTCAGTAGTACCAATTAAATCTTTTAATTTTTCGTCAAGCTTACCCTTATCTTCAACGCGATCTTTTTCAACCTCTGTAATGTTTTTCTGTAAATCTTCTAATGATTTTTTTACCGGAGTAAGTGTTAAGTCTAAGTCCTTCTTGTAGCCATCCCAATCCTTCTTTTGAAGCTCAGCATTTTGCTTTAATACTTCATCCAGCGCTTTTTTTGCTGCATCTACTGCAATATTAGTTGAATTTTTTTTGCTCAATTGATAAAAATTGTATCCTATCACACAAAGTGCAACAAAAAGAAGGATTATAAATGTAATTAAAAGGGTTTGCATAGTCATGTCAATATAGGTAAAAAATTATTTGTCTGAAATAAAATAGAGAATTTATAATGAACTTTTTTCAGGAACTGGCATATCGCTACCCAGTATTTTTTTCAAATCTGAAAATCCGCCAATAGCTACACCATCAACAAAGATTTGAGGAACATAAAAATCATCGAATCCAATTTTTTTAAGTTTAGCTCTTGAAACTTTATAATCTTCTACATCTACTTCTTTAAAAGGGATGTTTTCTTGATTTAGAAGGATTTTTGCTCCTTTACAGTATCTACACCATGGTGCAGTGAATATTGTGACTCCAGCTCCCTTAAAATCTGCTGCAGTAATAGTATCTTTAGTAAAAGAAGGATTTGGATTTCTGACCACAATAGAATCATTAATATCTTTGAATTTGACCTGATGAAAAGTAGCAGTGGAAAACATTAATGTTGCTGCAATCAAAAGGTGAAAATTTTTCTTATTCATCATAAAATATACTTAGTTAACTATCCAATAACAAATTTATATATCCTCAAACAAGTCTTTTGAAGGTTTTCTAAACTTTGATCTATATTGATATTTATCTTTTGATGTTCTAAAACCAACTGGTAAAATTACTGCCGTAAGCAAATTCTTATCTTTTAAATCTAAAATTTCATCAAATTCCTCGTTTTTGAAACCCTCCATAGGGCATGCATCAACTCGCATTTCAGCACATCCTACCATTAACTGTCCTAAAGCGATGTAGCACTGCTTTTTTAGCCATTCTAGCTGCTTTGCCTTATCCATCTTCAATATTATATCCTTTGAACCTTCTCCGTAGCTATTTATGCCTTTTTCATCATAATCTTTATCATTTTTCCTTGTTTCATGCATATCGGCAATTAACTTATCAATATCACTTTCAAACACTTCTTTATAGCTACAAAAAATAAATAAATGAGAACAATCGGTAATTTGGCTTTGATTATACGCAGCTGGTAAAAGTTTTTTCTTTAAATCTTGATCTTCTACAACGATAATTTTGTAAAACTGAAATCCCCATGAAGACGGTGATAAACGTACAATTTTTTTTAAATTTTCTAACTGTTCATCTGATAACTTTTTTGACGAGTCAAAATCAGTAGTTGCGTATCTCCATTTTAAGCTATCTATTATATTCATCGTATGATTATTTTGTCTGAATTTAAAGGTAAAAGCATTACCATGTTATCATTAACTACAACTGTCTCTAATGGTGATTGCTTTATAAACCGTTTTAAGGCTCTTTTAATTATTAAATTATCTTTATCGGGTATGATATGAATCAATGCCAGTATACCTACATCTAAGTCCTTTAATTTCGATATTAAACCAGGCTCATTATCAGAATCTAGTAAATTGGTATGATAATCCTGTATGTCCTCAAAAACTTTACCAATTCTTTCGTTTCCAAGCTGATAAGCTGCTTGACTTACTTTTTCACTTTCTTCATTAAAAATACCTTCATGAATTAATACATCTACACCATTCACAAATGTATAATCTTCCATTAAAGCTGTATCGCCACTAATAATAATTGATCTGTCTCCGCAAATAATTCTATATCCAACTGCTCCTTGTACAGGACCATGAGGAACTTTAAAAGCATTTACAGAAATGTTTTCGTCAAAATAAATTGTCGTTTCTTCCTCTGGAATTTCGAATGTTTTAGGAGCTAGTAAACCATTTTCTTCTTTCAAAAATTTTTCACCATGATGAATAACTCGGTGCTCTCGATCTGACTGGTAAGCTAAATTAAAACCATCAACAACATTTTTTAACTCACTTCCAGCTCCAAAGACATCTAAACTATTTGTTCTTCCTCTTACCCATGAAGCAAGTATCAACTCACCTAAACCACTTATATGATCAGAATGAGTATGAGTTATAAATACTGCTTTAATTTTTGCTGCATCTAGTGTTCCCTGAGATATAAAATTAGCCACAGAACGGGCACCAACATCAAAAACATAAATACTTCCATTTATATCTAGAACAACGCTTTGTTGAGCAATATGAGGCGTTAAAGGCGTACTTACTCCAGTAAAAACAATTCTTAAAACATTTTTGGGGTTTTCAGGAATGTCTACCAACTGCTGAACAAAGATTGGATAAATCTTTTTTTCAATTTCATCTGATTTTTGATATAAGAAAAAAAGTAGAACTAAAGTAATGCCTAAAAAAAATAGCTTGTAGTTTTTCAAATCTTATAGCCTTGCTTAAACACCAATTGATAATTGAGGATATTTAATCAATAAAACTACAAGTATAGTTGCTAACATTATGATCACTAACGAGAAAACAACTATCTGTAATATTTTTTTTTCAGATAATTCTTCTAACCTCATTATTTACCTCCAACGAAACCATTAAGCCATTTTTCATAATCTTTATCAACTTTAGAGGTCTTTAAAGTGGATATTTCAGGAATTTCATAATTATGTAAATCTTTTATGACTCCATAAACTTTATCTTCAAATTGTTCATTTGTTTTAATTAATAAGATCACCTCTCTTGATTCCGTTATTCTACCATCCATTACATATTTAGATCTCATTCTTGGAATCATATTGACGCATGCAGCTAATTTTTCATTTAGAAGAGTATTAGCTATCATCTTCATAACTTTATGACTGTCTGTTGTTGTTTTAATAATGATCATACTTATTGATTTTTTACCCAACTTTTAACTATGTCGTTTAGAATATCCATTGTGACTGCACCATTTTTTAAAATCACATCATGAAAACCTTGAATGGAAAACTTAGAACCAAGCTCAGCTTCAGCAAATTTTCTTAAATTTTGGATTTCAATCATTCCAATTTTGTAAGAAACAGCTTGTCCAGGCCAAACAATATGTCTTTCAACCATTCCAACACAATCTCCAACTGGATTTGCTGTATTATTCATATAATAATCTATTCCTTCTTCTCTAGTCCATTTGTAATGATGAACTCCAGTATCAACGACTAATCTGCATGCTCTCCAAAGCTCTCCAGATAAACGACCAAAATCTGAGTATGGATCTTTATACAATCCTATTTCTTTTGGTAGAGTTTCGGAGTATAAAGCCCACCCTTCTGAATAAACGCTATATCCTCCATATTTTCTAAAACTTGGCATATCTTCGACCTCTAAAGCAATAGAGATTTGCATATGATGTCCTGGGATGGCTTCGTGATATGCTAGATTTTCAAGCTTATAAATAGGCATATCCTTCATATTATAAAGATTTGCGTAATAAACACCCGGTCTACTACCATCTGCTTGTCCTCTTTGGTAAAAAGCAATTCCAGCAGATGCTTCACGGTAAGCTTCGACAGCCCTAACTTCTAGCGGTATGGATGGAAGTCCATAAAAAAGTTCATCAATTCTTGCTTCCAAAGTGTCAACAACAACCTGTACTTGGTCTATATACATTTTACGACCTTCAGGTCCTTGCGGATAATAAAATTGAGGATCTTCTCTCATAAAATCAAAAAATTCTTTAAGTGTACCTTCAAAATTAACTTTTTCCATAATCTCGTAAATTTCTGAATGAATTCTATCTACTTCACTAAGACCAATTTCATGAATCTCCTCTGCTGTTAAACCGAGAGTTGTATATCCATCTAAGACAAATTGATAATAATCGGCTCCATCTTCAAATTTCCATACACCGTGATTATTATCAGCCAAACTTGATTGTTCTTTAAGAAAAGCGATTAGTTTTCTGTATGATGCATTAACCAAAGTAACTAATACAGCTTCAGCTTCACTTTGATATCTTAATTTTTGAGCATCTGAAATATCTAAATTATTAAGTTTTTTCATAAAATCCTCAAAGATAACATTTTGTTTTTTTGTTTCTTCAAATGGATAACCAGAAATAACATTTTCAGCAGTTTTTATCGCTTGAGGGTAGACAAATGCTGGAGCAAGTTTTTCTACATCTTGTCTTAATCTTAATTGCTCTATTAAGTCATCGATTAAGGGTTCAATATTCCTTAATCTACCAATATAATCTTGAACATCTCTTTCTTCGTCAACTTTATGGTAATTGATTAAAAATGAAGGAATTGATGAATGCTTTCCTCCTCTATGGGTAATAGGATAATTGTGAAAAATAAACCCATCTCTTTCAACTGTCCTTCTAAGTTGTTTTTCCATCAGACGATAACTTACTTTTGTAGACTCATCTAACTTATCATAATTAAGATTTTTTTCCATAAAAACTAGGTCGTCCTTAGCTCTTACAGCGATTGCTCTTGATTTTTGCCATGTAATATCATCCCACTGATCATAGTTAGATTTGTAACCAAGAGATGCCTGAAACTCAGGGCTATCTAATACTCTATCCTGAAAGACAGACTCAAAAAATTGTTGAGCTTTTTTAACTTCGCTTTCGTCAACTTTTCCAGAACATGAAAGCATTAAAAAAGACAGTAATACTAATAAAATATTTAATTTTTTCATTGTTATTTTAACTCCATTTATAGTACAAAAATTAATTTAATAATAATTCTGCTGATAAGACGGTGTTTTCTACCAACATGGCTATTGTCATTGGCCCTACACCTTTTGGTACTGGCGTTAGAGAACTTGCTACTCCAGTTACACTTTCTTGATTAACATCTCCCACAATTCGAGATTTTCCATTTTTTTCAATTCTATTAATACCGACATCAACGAGACATGCGCCTTTCTTAATATAAGAGGCATCCACAAATTCAGGAGAACCAAGAGCAGCAACTAAAATATCAGCTTGTTTTGAAAAATATTTTAGATCTTTTGTACCGCTATGACATAGAGTTACTGTCGCATTTCCTAATGATTTGAGGCTAGATAATATAGAAATAGGTCTTCCGACTATATTACTTCTTCCGATAACTACCACATGCTTACCATTTAGATCGATATTAAAATGATTTAAAATATACATAATACCTTTTGGTGTACATGGTACAAATCTAGGTTTGCCGATTGATAATAATCCTGCATTTTCAGGATGAAATCCATCAACATCTTTTGTGGGTGTTATAGCATTTAAAACTTTTTCACTGTCAATATGTTTTGGAAGTGGTAACTGTACTAAAATTCCATGAAAATCATTATTATGATTAAGGTCATTAATTAAATTAAGTAATTCACTTTCTTTTACGTCACTGTCGAGGCGAAATAGATCAGTTTTTAATCCAAGAGATTCAAATTTTTTTGTCTTATTCCTTACATAAATCTCTGAGGCTGGATTTTCGCCAACCAGAACCGCAGCAAGACCTGGGGTTATGCCATTCGATTTTAAATTATCAATTCTGGACAATAACCCATCAAATAAAGCTTTACTGGCTTCTAAGCCAGATAGTATTTTTGTATCCATTACCTACCCCTCAGTCAGTAATTTCTTCAATTCTTTCTATAATAGATTTAATTTTTGATTCAACTTCACCTTTAAAAGAGTATTCTCCTCTTCTTTCTGCAAACAATTCATCTGAAATATTCATTGCAGCAAGAATTGCAATCTTTGATGCATTTAATGAAGAAGGTACAGACTTTTGAACTTCATGCATTTTTCGATCAACATAAGCTGCCACCTCTTTTATATAATCTTCATTTGTTGAAGCTCTAATTGAATAATCTTGTCCAAAAATTCTAACCTTAACTAGCTTTTTATCTGCTTCCATTTTTACCTTTAATTATCTCTTAATTTAGCATTAAATTTCTTTGAAACAACATTTATAATTTCAGTAATAATAGTATTTACGTCTTTATCTTCAAGTGTTTTCTTAGGGGATTGAAAGCTCAAAGAAAATAGAACATCTTTAGTTGTTACATCATTTTTTGATTGATAAATATCTACTGGTAATACATTTTGTAAAATTGATTGATTAACCGATTTCATTGCTTTTACTACGTCACCAACTTTAATATTGCTATCCATCTTAAAATTCAAATCTCTGGAAACCAATGGAAATGGAACTATATCTTCCACTTTTGTACTGTAACCTCTGTAATCAGTAAAAATTTTAGTATCAATATCAAGTACAACCACGTCATGTTTATGAGCAATATCTAAATCTTTTAGCAATGATTGATTTATAACTCCTAATCCTCCAATTACTTGCTTTTTTCCGTCGATAATTGAAAAATATGGATCGCAGTAATAATGCTTTTGTTCTTTGAACTTAATCTTTATTCCAAGCTTTTTATCTTCAAAAATATTGCAAGCAACTCCTTTTAAAAATGCAAAAGAAGCTGAAATAGAATCAAAATGAACATTTTTAGCAAAAACGTCACCGTGAACAAGGCATGATAAACTACTTTTTTGAGTTATATCTTCTAATTGATTGGTTTTACCCTCAAAAATAGTTCCATATTCATAAATCAATGTATTTGATGAACCATTTCGAAAATTGAAATCAAGATTTTTAAGCAATCCAGCATGAAGAGTTGTTCTTAAAGTATTCATTCTTTCTGATGATGGATTAACTACACTAATTGCATTTTTGCCAAAAAGCTTCACTTCCTCAAGATCTTCTAGTGAATTATTGTAAGATTGATGAAATCCTAACGATGATAAATGATGTTTTAAGGAGAAAATTGAAGACTCTTCGTCATTTGCATACTGCATAATGGATGAATAATTAAATGATGATTCAATATTTTCATAGCCATAGCATCTAAAAATTTCTTCAATCAGGTCAGTTTCAACACATAAATCATTTCTGAATGTTGGAATTGAACATTTCCATCCATTTTTAGATTTTTTAGCATCAATATGTAAGCCATTCAATATGCGCTCCACATCATTTTCAGGAATGTCTTGACCTGCATATTTTAATAATTTTTCTGAGGACAAATTAATTGAAGTGTTATTAAGACTCATTGAACATTCATCAGTTATAACAGTCTCTAAAGTTCCTCCAGCAACCTCTTGCATTAATTGAACAATCATATTAAAAGCTTCTGATGCAGCATTTGGATCGGTACCTCTTTCAAACCTTCTTGAAGCTTCAGATAATAAATTTAATTTCTTTGAACCTTTTCTGATTGTCACTGGATCAAAATAAGCGCTTTCAATTAGTACTTCATTTGTAGAATCTGTGACTGAACTATCCAGACCACCAATAATTCCAGCTAATGCTATCGTATTTTCTGTATCAGTAATAACCATATGATCCGTATTTAATTCATAGGTTTCTTCATCTAATGCATTAAACTTTTCGCCTTTTTTAGCCCATGAAACCTTGATGGCAGGTTTTTTCAATTTTTTGAGATCAAATATATGAGTTGGGTGTCCTATTTCTAGAAGCATAAAGTTTGAAATATCAACGAGATTATTAATACTTTTTTGTCCAACTGACTTTAAATAGTCAGCTAGCCAATTTGGAGATGGCCCAACCTTAACATTCTTCATTACACCGGCAATATAGCGTGTACATCCGCCTTTTTTGTCTAATTGTACAGGTATTACCTCTTTTGAGCTAGAATTAAGTTTAACACTTGATATTGGTGTTTTAAGCTTAGATCCAATCATCGATGCAACTTCTCTGGCAATTCCTCTGTGGCTTAAAGCAAAAGCTTTATCAGGAGTTACTTCAATATCAATAGCATTAAATATTGGCCCTAAAACTTCTTTAACTGGAGTTCCTGCTTTAAAAGAGTCATCTAAAACCATAATGCCATCGTGCTCCTCTGAAATTCCCAACTCTCTTTCAGAACAGATCATTCCAAAACTTTCTACACCTCTAATTTTAGCTTTTCCAATTTTAAAATCTCCCGGGAGAATTGCTCCAACTTTAGCAAAAACAATTTTTTGACCAGCATCAACATTTGGAGCTCCACATACAACATTGAAAGTGTTTGATCCATCAGAAACAGTACAAAGCTTTAATTTATCTGCATCAGGATGTTTACCAGCAGTTAATACTTCTCCTACAACCAAATTTTCTAAGTCTTCAAAGTCTGTAACAACTTCAGATTCAAAGCCTCGCATGGTTAATTTATCAGCGAGTTCAGTTGCAGATAAATCAAAATCAACGAACCTTCTTAACCAATGTAAAGATACTTTCATTAAAACTGCTCCAAGAAACGTTTATCGTTCTGATAGAAAAGCCTTATATCCTTAATGCCATATTTAATCATGGCAATTCTTTCGATACCCATACCAAAAGCGAAACCTTGATATTTTTTATTATCATAACCAACATTTGAAAGAACATTTGGATTTACCATTCCGCATCCTAAGATTTCCATCCATTGATTTAATTTATTATTCCAAATATCTACTTCCGCACTTGGTTCTGTGAATGGAAAATAGCTCGGTCTAAAACGCATTTTTGTATCCTTACCAAACATTTCTTGTACAAAATATTCAAGAGTTCCTTTCATTTCCGCAAATGAGGAAGTTTCATTTACAACTAAACCCTCGACTTGATTGAATAAGCAAAAACTTTTATAACTTACTGCTTCATTTCTAAAAACTCTTCCGCAACAAATATGTCTCAAAGGAGGATCTTGGTTTTCCATTAAATGAATCTGAACATTTGAAGTATGAGTTCTTAGAACAGTATTTGGATTAATAAAAAACGTATCTTGCATATCTCTTGCAGGATGATGCTTTGGAACATTGAGAGCTTCAAAATTATGATAATCATCATCAATTTCAGGTCCATAAGCCACTGAAAATCCAATAGATTGAAAAATTGACTTTATTTCTGAGGTAATTTGCTCTAAAGGATGAATATTACCATCTGGTAGATCATAACCTGGTAATGAAAAGTCATTATCATTCGAAGTCTTATTATTACTTTTATCTCCTAAAGCATTTTGATATTCATTGGTAAGTTTATTTTTTAAAATGTTTAATTCTTTACCAAAGTGTGGCTTCTCTGATGCTGGTAGTTTATTGAATTCTTCAAATAGAGACGTTAATAGACCGTTTCTACCTAAATATTTTATACGGAAATTTTCGAGATCTTGTGTGCTTTTACAGTTAGATAATTCTTTGGAAAATGATGTCTTTAATCCTTTAATGGTTTTATCTAATGACATCGTATTTATCTATTTTTTCTTTAAATATTTTACAAGGTCCTCAAAGACAGATGGGTTGTTAACAGCTAAATCAGCTAACACCTTTCTATCTAAATCGACCCCTTTCTCCTTCAGTAAATGTACAAAATTTGAATAGGATAAACCATTTAATCTTGATGCAGCATTAATTCTGATAATCCATAGTCTTCTGAATTGACGTTTTTTCTGCCTTCTATCTCTATAAGCATATAGACCAGCTTTTGTTACAGCGTCTTTAGCAGCTTTAAAATTTCTGCTACGAGCACCAAAATAACCCTTGGCAAGCTTAACAACTTTTCTGTGTCTTCTATGTCTTGGTACTGAACTATTTGATCTTGGCATTAGATTATCCTGCTTTCGCCATCATTTTTTTCATTTTTTTCTCAAAAGATGGAGCTACTACTGTAGCTTTTTTAGCTGCACGCTTGACATCTTTATCTCTGCGAATAAGCATGTGACTGTGTCCAGCTTTGTTACGTTTCAGCTTACCTGAACCAGTAACTTTAAATCTTTTAGAAACACTTTTTCTTGTTTTTTGTTTTGGCATAATATTTCCTATTTCGGGGCTAATATTATAGATTTTTTTCTTCCAGTCAAAGGAGAATCTTTTTCCATTTCTGCATACTCACTAAGATCAGAAATAACTCTGGTTAATAACTCCTGGCCTAAGTCCTGTCTAGACATTTCTCTTCCCCTATACATTAAAGTAAGTTTTAGCTTACAACCCTCTGATAAAAATTTTTTTCCCATTTTTAATTTATTTTCTAAATCATGATCTCCAATATTAGGTCTCATTCTTAATTCTTTAACTTTTATTGTTTGTTGTTTCTTTTTGCTTTGTTGAGCTTTTTTCTTCTCTTCGTATTTGAACTTACCAAAGTCCATTATTTTACATACAGGAGGTTTAGCGTTTGGTGAAATTTCAACTAAATCTAATCCAGCATCCTGTGCTTTTTCAAGTGCTTCTTTTACACTTACAACTCCAATTTGCTCTTTATTCTGACTAATTAGCCTAACTTCGTCAGCATATATTTTATCATTTACTCTTATTCTTTGTTTTTTAATTCGAAACTCTCCTCTCGTTTATTTCACTTAGTATTTCATTTGAAAAATCATCCAAAGACAATTCTTTTTGTTCTTTAATAAATCTTCTTCTTATAGTTAAAGTTTTGTTTTCAACTTCTTTTTCTCCGACAATAACCATAATATTAATTTTTTGCATTTCTGCGTCTCTAATTTTTGAACCAATTTTTTCTGAACGATTATCCAAAGAAATTCTAATTCCTTTTGACATAAGGTCTTTTTTTATTTCTTCCGCATAATCATTAAACTTATCTGAAACAGGAAGTATTGTCACCTGTTTAGGAGCGAGCCATAAAGGGAAATTTCCACCAAAATGCTCGATTAAAAATCCAATAAATCTTTCGTGAGTACCCAATGGGGCTCTGTGAATACATAAAGGTGTTTTGGCAGAACCATCTTTATCTGTATAAGTTAAATCAAATCTTTCAGGAATTGCAAAGTCAACCTGGTTTGTTGCTAAAGTAAACTCTCTTCCAATGGAACTCCAAACTTGAACATCAATTTTAGGACCATAGAATGCAGCATCTCCAACTGATTCTACAAACTTTAGTTTTGCTCCTTTTAGAGCATTTCTTACGTCATCTTCAGTCTTTTTCCATAATTTTGGATTATTAATAAATTTGTCACCTAAGCCTTTAGGATCATGTAAGCTTAATCTCATCTCGTACTTATCTATTCCAAAGATTTTGAAGTACTCCATGTAAAGATTGCAAACATTAATAAACTCTTCTTTAAATTGTTCAGCCGTGCAGTAAATATGTCCATCATTCATTTGCATGCTTCTAACTCTCATTAAACCAAACAGCTCTCCAGATTTTTCATACCTATAACAGGTTCCATATTCTGAAATCCTATAAGGTAAATCTCTATAGCTTTTTGGAGTATTAGCAAAAATCTTGTGATGGTATGGACAGTTCATAGGTTTCATGTAATAATCTATCCCATCAACATCCATTGGTGAGAACATACTTGACATATAGTGATCTAAATGTCCTGATTTTGAAAATAAATCACCTTTCGTTAAATGTGGTGTTCTTACTCTCAAATACCCTCCAGCTGTTTCTTTTTCTTTTGCTAAAGCTTCGAGTTGATCTATTAACACTGTACCAGAAGGAGTCCATAGCGGTAAACCCGGCCCTACTTCGTCATCGAAGAAAAATAAGTCTAATTCCTTTCCTATTTTTCGATGATCTCTTTTTTTCTGCTCTTCAAGTTGATTTAAATATTTTTTCAAGTCCTTTGGATTTTGGAAAGATGTACCATACACTCTTTGAAGTGTTTGATTTTTTTCATCTCCCCTCCAATATGCTGCAGATGATGATAGTAACTTAAAATGTTTTATTTCACCTGTAGAATGAACATGAGGACCTCTGCATAAATCAGTAAATTCACCTTGTGAATAAGTTTTTAGAATCTCATCTTTGTCCAAATCATTAATGATTTCTACTTTATAATTCTCATCAATTTTATCGAAGTATTTTATTGCTTCTTCCCTTGACTTTACCTCATGAATGATTTCAAGATCTTCGCTTGAAATCTTTAACATTTCGTCTTCAATTTTTACTAAATCATCCTCTGTGAAAGGAGTTTCAACATCAAAATCGTAATAAAATCTATTTTCAAGATAAGGACCGATTGTTACTTTGGTTTTTGGAAATAATCTTTTAACAGCTTGAGCCATTAAATGCGCTGTGCTATGCAAAAGAACGCTATGACCTTCTTTGCTTTGAGCATCTAAAAATTGTATTTCGCAACTTTTAGAAATTTTTGAAGACAAATCTATCAAATCTCCATCAACCTTACAGATAATAGAATTTTTTTGAATTCCTTTGATTTGATTTTTTATTTCAAGTGGAGTTATTCCAGGTGAAAACGTATGTTCACCAATTCCTTTAATATTGATTGAAATTTCGCTCACTGTGCTGAATTGTCTATTATAAACATTGCTATCGTAAACATTCCAACCATACCAGCAACACCCATTCTATGTCTTCTTACAAGAGCTTTTTCTTCATCTGTTAAGTTTTCTCCGTTTAAATCTGAAGCCATAATTTGCTCTTGTTTTGCATCATAGAACTTTGCATAAAACTTATCTAACCAATGCAAGCCGTCTTCACAGTTTGAATCATTCGAATCACAATAAGTTAAAAAAATAGATTCGCTAGTACCTGGGATAGGAAGTACAGTTTTTGTACCAAGTTTCATTCTTTCAAATTGATCCTGTAAATTTTCAAATTCTTCAATATCTTTATTATCAAAATCAAAATTTTGTAACTCGTTAGTTATATATTGGAACTCAGATTGAGTGTATAAACTTATTGTATATTTTCGATTATCCACAGGTAAAGAAATATATGCAGGAAATGTTCTTTCTGTAGACTTCCAAGGAACATTCCAAACAAAAACGTCTGCAACTAACGCATTGGAAAAAACATTAACAAGAGCTTCATTGCTTCTTGATGGAGATATTCTTGATAGTTCTTGCTGATTATCACTACCAAACCTAGCATCGGGATCGGCATCTTGAATATCTTGACTAAAGAGTGAACTTGTTGCTAGTAAAAGAACTATTAAAGCATTTATATTTTTCATCAAAGAAAATTTAATATAGAAGAGTTCAAAAAGATATGTTTTTATCATCTAAAAGAAATGACTTCTTGCTCATAAGCAAAACAACTTATCCATCTATCAAAATATTCTTCTGCTCTGCTTCGACCAAACTGTTGAACTAAAATTTCAAAGATATCATAATTTTTTTCTTGAAGATAAGGGTCTGCTATAAACATAAATGTCAGTGTTCCGTCAGCATTTGCCTCTTCCGGAATTAAAAATTTTAAACTTTTATAAATTTCGCTATCGTATTTTTTTATAGCTGGTAAAATTATTGTTTTACTAAGCATTTCAAAATCTGCAGCTTTTTGAGGAAGTATATAGTTAATAGCAACCATAGTTGATCCATTTGTAGGACTATAAACACTTCCTTCAGCGTTTTTTTCTTGCGGAGCCTTGTATGTAGTATTACCAATTGAAATACCGCAACTAGCTATGAAAAAAACACTTAATATGACTAAAAATTTCTTCATTTTTTAAAATAAGTATTGGAATTTAATAAATAACTGTCTTTCAGTTTCCCTTAAATTTGAAAATACTCCATCCTCTGTTTCAAGTAAGTCATTTATACCAACATACAAAGCGCTGTATGCACTTGGTTGATATGTAATCATTGGTTCAACAAACCAATTTTTTGAAAATCCACTGTATTGTAATTTAGTTCTTAATGATAATTTTGAAGTGAAAGCATGATTTACAGATGATTTGAAAATATATCCATAATAATAGTCGCTTACATCTTCGTAACTGAAATTAAGATTTAATCCTGTTTGACTCGTAATATCATAACCATATCTTATATAAAAACTATTTTCGGTTCCTATTTCTGGCACATCTAAATACCTAATGATTCTACCTCCATGCGTTACTCCAGCGCTCATATTCATTTCTGCGTTTAAATTTGCACTAAAACCAAATCTTATTTCATTATCACCTTTAAATTCAACACTCTTAAAATTTTCGTTGTTTGTTTCTAAGTCCCAATAAAATTTATATCCATTATTAAATTCATAATCTCCTTCAATTTCAATCTGATGTCTCTTTACTAATCCACCAAAATTTTCTTTGTGAATTAACTCAATATTGTAATTAGACTTTAGTAGCTTAGGATGATTATCGTGAAATATACTTTTACCTCTGTTAATTTTTATCCATTTTGTGTTATTATTTTGCTCAAAACCATTACTTGTTCTAAACCCAGGAGACCTAAATCTTGCAACTAACCCTCTACTATCTGTTCTTGTCCATTGAACTATTCCTATACCCAAAGCAGAACCATTAATTTTCTCACCATCAAATGCCTTAGTATGATTTCCACTGTCAAAAGTTAAATCATTATTATCATCTGGATTATACTCTAAACCATCAGATTCATTGTGGACTGACATTGCACCATGTATTGTTAAATGTATATTATAACCGGGGTGGTAATGAAAATCAATACCACTAGTTAACATATCACCACCATTATCAAAATCTCTGTTTGATACAAAAGCACCAATTGAACTACCATTTTTTAACATTTGTTTTAAACGCAGGATATTATTTGTAGCCTCTCCAAGCTTTACAATGGTGCTGGTTTCTTCGAATGGTAATAAAAGTAACGAACTTTCATCTCTTGCGGAAATAACCCCGTATGATGTTTTTCCGATTTTTCCGGTATATTTACCAATAAGCGATGGATCATTTATTGTTCTTGAGTAGAAAAGATTAATAAAACCTCTATCAGATTGTAATTTGAATAACTCTGAACCTTCACTAAAAAATGGTCTTCTTTCTGGAAAGTACAAAGCATTTACTGAATTAAAATCATTTCTAATATCGTCTGACTCAATCTGACTAAAATCTGGATTTATAGCTATTTCAAAGAGGTCAACTGATGAAATTGGATACTTAATAAAAATTGAAGCTTCATCAAAGCTGTTTGTTTGATCTGATGAAAAGTTATCTGTATTTCCTGCTACAATTGAAGGAATGTAGCTAGGCGTACCCCTTTTTTGTTTTGGCGGATAAATATTTTTTAAATAACCTAATTGACAGGTTTGGCATTCCATTCCATCGACTTTTGGAGACCACCACACATACCTGGTTATTTCATCGTTTAATGTATAACCTCTTCCAAAAGTTATTCTCCAATCTTGTCTTTCTGATAAAGAATAACGAAGACTTGAAAATGGAATAGCAAACTCAGCTTGGTATCTATCATCAAATACTTTTACCTCAGTATCATAAATTAGATCAAGAGATTGATCCCAACCAAAACCTGCTCTTCCGTCAATTTGAGCATTACTTGCGCTCACACCAATTCCATAGATTAGTGATTCATCATCAAATGCATCAATCTGTATAAATACTCTATCATCTCTTCCATCAAGATTATCTCTTCTAGTAACTGATAACCTTAAATCTTCTCTATCAACGTAGGCTGTAATTGCTAGGTATAAATTATTATCATCATAAGCTATTCTTGCTTCAGTAACATAATCGGTAGGCTGACCCTCAAAAATACCTGCACCAGTGAAATCTGTTGCAACTTCAACTTTATTCCACACCTTTTCATCAAAAATACCGTCAAGTGTGATTTTCTCGCTTATTTTTACAGCTTCTAAAACTGGTCTTTCAGTAAGATCTTTAATGGATTGAGAAAAGAGACTTGTTAAGAGAAGAATTGGTAATAAATATTTTATCATGTGCGTTGTATAATAATGATAAAAATAATGATTTAAACTATTTTTTTTTGAAAAATTTTATGTAAAAAAGAAAACGCCCGATTGACAGATTATCGGGCGTTTCTTTACTTTTTAAGGCCTAAGAGTAAAATGCAATGAAGACAACCTTAGAAAGTATAATCGACTCCTAATGAGAAGCTACGTGGCATAGAAGGTCTAGCACCATAAGGTCTTCTACCTACAACACCATCATCATCCATTAGATTCTTGATTCCAACGTTAAGCTTAATATTATCTTGTAAAGCGTAGCTCATGCCTAAATCAACAAGAACTTGAGCATCAATTTTATTGGTTCCTTCAATTTTACCAGAACCTGGAGTTGCTCTCATTTCTGAAGTGTGCTTTACACTAATATTAGTTTCAGTCTTACCAACATTAAGACCAAGATTTAGAGACATTAATGTTTCTGGTACATAAGCAAGCTTATCACCTTTTGAAACATCACCAAAGAAATCACTATCAAATGATTCTTGGAACTCTGCATTTGTCTTAGTCAATGCTAACTCAACAGGCATTTGTACAGAACCATTATCCATCAGCATTCTTCTTAAATATAATTCGAACCCTGATACATCGACAGCTCCACCATTGTAAAGCGCATCTGTACCACTACCAGCAGCAGCAGTATCTGCTCCTAATAAGTTATCATAGTTGTTCATGAAGTATGTAAACTCCATACTGTTAAGACCTTCATTGGTTTTAAATCCTAATTCAGTATTCATACTTGTTTCAGGATCAACTGCTTCATCAGTAACACCGGAAGTTCCAGGTCCTGGAGGAGCAAATCCTTTATGAATACCTAACGAAATTGATTGAGTATCTGAAAGAGGATATTCAACAGAAAAACCAGGTACTAATACTGTCATAGTATGTTTTCTGTCTGTTGGTACTTCTGATCTATCTGGATCAGTTTTACCCCAGTCATCTCTCATTACTGTAATTTCTTCGTAACGTGCACCAGCTGTAATAATCATATCACCAACACTGAATCTATCTTCAACATATAGAGCTGAAGCTTCAGCAGAGTCAATTCTATTTGAATCAGAACCTGGTGTAGCAGCAGTAGTCATAACAAGTTTACCTGATTGCATTCCGTAACGATCTTCCCATTGGAATCTGTCCATTTCGTCACTGTGAATTCTCATACCAGCTTGTATGTCATGTCCACCATCTGTTCTTACGTTAAGCACGGCTTGAATACCTGATGAATAATATTCTCTATTATTTGCTTTAATTCTATAAGCATCATCAGCACTATCCTGTGCATTCATTAATAAATAAAAGTCACCAAATGCAGCATCAGAAGGTTTAGCAATCATGCTTAATTTCTGACCATTGACTTTATTAAGTTTGTACCAATTTCTTGCGAAATCATTACTGTAACCTACAACTGCAATACTCATGTTGTCAGCTAACTTAATAGCATATGATAAGGTAACTTGAGAATGATCTGCATCCATTTCATCTAATGCAGTCGCTCTGTATCTTCTTAATGGATTATCACTGTAATCTGCCTCTGAAAGACCTAAGTAAGTCTCATTTGAGATTTCATCAGTCATAGAGTATTTAAACTCAAGAGCATGTGCGTCACTGAACGCATATCTTAACTTTGTCATAAAGTCAAGTTTAGTGTATCCAGTGTCTCCCCCGCCATCAAGCTCTTTAAATCCATCAGTCTGATCATTAAATAATTCTACTAGGTAGCCAAATTTACCCATTGTATTACCAGATTTAGCGTGTAAAACTGTTTTACCAAAACTGCCTACATCTAATGAAACAGAATTATGTTGTGTCATTGGGATTGGAGTTGATATATAATTTAATGATCCACCAGTAGTAAAAGGACCGTGCTTAATTTGAGTAGATCCTTTTCTTACTTCAATACTTTCCATTCTACCCGCAGTCGGTGAGTAATACGCCGCTGGAGATGCATATGGTGCTGGAGCAATTATAATACCATCTTCCATAACATTTAGTTTTTCCATTCTTGAAGAACCAGTTCCACGAACGCCAATATTTGGTCTTAATCCCAAACCGTCTTCTTCAGAAATGTATACACCTGGAATTCTACCTACAATACGGTGAATGTCGGTGTGGTTGAATTGTTCTAATTCAGTTTTACTTACAACATCACTAGGTTCTGCATTACGTAGGAACATTCCATTAGTAATACTAGTGTTGTTTGCTAGTACTTCTACAGCATCCAATGCAATTGGTTTTGTAGAATCTGAATCGGCAACAATATTTTGTGCAAACGTCACTGAAAGTAACATTACGCATAATACCATTTTTCTCATTATTCTCTCCTTTTTTGAGATTATGGGGAGATATTAAAGTCAAAAAAATATAAAAACAAGCATTATTGAGATTAAATCTCAATAAGTATTATTTGTCGACGATATCAGCAATGAAAATGTTTGTATTTCTTGGATTTTCAGCATCTCTATTTGAAGAGAAAATGATTTTCTTGCCATCTTTTGAAAAAACTGGAAAAGAATCAAATGTTTTATTTTCTGTTAAACGAGTTATTTTTTTTGATTTAATGTTAATTAAATACAATTCAAAATTGCTACCATAAGCATTATAATCTTCTCTCCAATCATCCATATTTGATGAAAAAATTATATGCTTTCCATCAGGATGCCACGATGGAGACCAGTTTGTAGCTCCATTTTCTGTCAATCTTATTTTATTAGTTCCATCACTATTAGCTATGTAAATATCTAGAGGAACTGCTTCAATAAATTTTTTTTCAAGATTATTCGCCCATTTATTTTTCTCATCCTCGTTTGAAGGATACCAAGCTCTCCAAACAATCTGATTTCCATCGGGAGAATAAAAAGCTCCTCCATCATATCCATACTCAGATGTAATTCTCATTAAATTTTTTCCGTCATAGTCCATGGAATAGAGATCAATATCTCCATCTCTCATTGAGGTAAAAATGACTCTTTTTTCTTTTGGGTGCGTTGTTGTTTCTGCATTATAACCAGGATAATTTGTGAGTTGTTTAATTGATGTCCCGTCCCACCTGTAAATTTCATAATTTCTTAGAGGCCAAATATATTTTCTAGGATTTGGGTGTTTATAAATTTCAGGGCATTCAGGACCATCTTTCATTGTCGATGAAAAAAACATATATTCATCTTTAAGAGAAAAATAAGCACACGTAAATGCACCATCTTTAAGCTCAAATTCTTCTAAGTTAGATCCATCAACATTAATAGTGAATAGCTTATCACAATCATTTCCACTTCTTTTTGATTGAAATACTAATCTTGTCTGATCATCACTCAGATATGCTTCGCCATTATCACCTTCAAAAGATAATTGTTTAACATTATCAATTTTTAGGTCAAGTTCTTTTTGACAAGCAAATAGCAAAAAAACTAATAACAGTAGATTAAAACGTGACATCCAAGGTTTCCTCTTCATTGTCTCTTAAAATTATTACTGGGACAGTGGAACCTGGCTCAATTTTTGATAAAATTTCCATATATTTGTAAATATCTTTTACTTTTGTTTCACCAATTTGAAAAACAACGTCCCCATCTTTCATTCCTGCTTTAGCAGCTGTTCGATTTTCTATAACAGCTTCAATTCTTAAACCTTTTCCTGAATAAGAATAATCTGGCATAACACCTAAAGTAACTTTCATTCGTGCTGGTGTTTGCATTTCTTGTTGATCTCCATCCATATTTTCGAAGATCAGTCTTTCATCAACATTTGCAAATTCATCAATAATATTCTCAACAACTTTACTAATTTCCATCATACCATTATAATTGATTTTGAACTCGTCATCTGTAGGAGTATGATAATCTTTATGAATACCTGTAAAGAAAAATAAAACCGGAATATTTTTTCTATAAAAGTTATAATGGTCAGATCTGCTAAAAATTCCCTTACCTAACTCTTTAATATTTAAAGGGCTTGAAGCTAAAAATGGATTCAATTTTGATGAGAAATCTTTTGCTGAAGGTGACCCCCCCAATTCAACGTTATTTTCTTCATCCATTCTTCCAACCATATCAAGGTTTACCATCAATTGAACATTTTCTAGATTAATTGTAGGATTATTAACATAATATCTTGAACCCAACAAGCCTAACTCTTCCCCACCAAATGCCATAAAAACAAGGGTTCTTTTATGATTATTGCTTGATGCAAATTTTTCAAACAACTCCATTACCATTGATGTTCCAGATGCATTATCGTCTGCGCCATTATTAATTAAACCCATTTTGTTTGCTGTAGTATCATAATGGCCACCAATAACGACATACTCATCTTTTAATTTTTCATCATTTCCAGGCAATGTTGCTATAATATTGAAAGTTTTTACTGTTTTTTTTGGGTTTAAACGACTTTTTGGCACATAATGCTCTTGTACTTCAACATTTCTTTCAGCATTACCAGCATACTTAAAATGCCTTACAATATAATCTTTTGCTTTTTTATCACCTCTAGTTCCCGCTGCCCTTCCACCAAGACTATCCGATGCTAAATAAGATATATGAGATTTAAAATCTTCAACAGTAATTTCTGAAGAGGTAGAGTTAATTTTAGGTGCATCAAAAATATCTTTTACACTAGTTAACCCAATCTGATTTGTTGAACATCCAACAATAAAAACAGTTAAAATTAATGATAATTTCTTCATACCATTTCCTTTCATTTAAAATAAATAACCAATAAGCAAATAGCTTAATGCAAAAATTAAAGTTAATACAATTATAAAAGTGTTAAAATGTTTGTCCATCATTTTTTTAATTGGTTCTCCAAAAAACATAATTAACAAACCAATTATTAAAAACCTACCACCTCTACCAAGAATTGAAGCTATAATGAATATAGGTAAGTTTATTTGAAATACACCTGCAGTTATGGAAAAAACTTTATAAGGAATAGGAGTAAAAGCAGCAGTGAATATCACCAAAAAATTATGTGCATCATATTGAGCTCCAACATTGTCAAAAACCTCTTTCGTAAAACCAGGTATAATTGCAAAGAAAAAATCAGCAATTCTTGTTAATTCTCCTCCAGGAGTATACCATAAAAAATATCCGATAATAAAACCAAAAATTCCTCCTAATACAGACCCTAAGGAGCACATAAAAACATAATACATCGAACGATTAATTTTACCTAAACACAGAGCCATTAATAGAGGGTCAGCAGGCACTGGAAAAAAGGAAGATTCTGCAAAAGCAACTAAAAAAAGGATTAGGGTTCCATATATACTTTCAGCCCATGATAAAACCCAATCATAGAGATTTTTAAGGGGATTCATTAAGATTTATCTGATTTTAACCATTTTTTTGGCTTTGATAAATTGGCCACCATTTGGATTTTTAGGAGTATACATTTGACAGAAATAAACACCTGAGCTTACAGGATCTCCAGCGTCATTTTTACCATCCCAAACCTCAGAATAATAACCTGCAGATTTTTCACCATCTACTAAAGTTCTTACTATTTGTCCTTTAATATTAAATATCCTTATAACAACTTGCTGCGTTGATGGAACATCGAACTCAATAGTTGTAAAATCTCTAAAAGGATTTGGATAACTTTGTTTAATTTCAAGTCTATCAGGAATTAATTCTCTAGAATCTATTCTAAGCTTACCGCTTATAGAATTAGCAGTATTAAATGATTGGCCATCTGTTGCAATAACTGACCATGATCCTTGGTAAACACTCACAGTATCAGTTTCAGCAACGATATCTTTGAAAGCTAATGTTAAAAAATTATCACTTGTGTAAGTATCCATTGTTAAGAAACTTAATTGTTCATACCCAATCATTTTATATTGGACATTATCACCATCAACATCAATAGACTCTTCCCATACAAATTTTAGAGAATCATTAATATTTTCTGGCGTAACATAAAGAGTTCTATAATCAACTCCTTGCAGATAATTTTCAGAATTAACTAGCATTTCTCCAATTGTAGCAAAGTTTGCTGGAGAATCATTTACTGGATAAACATCAATATCAAAGGTTTCTGAAACTGTATCTATGCCACCATTTTCTGTACCACCGTCATCCTGGACTGTGACTGAAATTTGTGCATTACCATACATATTTTCTTTTGGATCAAGACCAAGGGCATAAAATACTACTCCTGATGAACTTGTTGATTCAGTAATGGAAATATCATCAATTAAATCCGTGTTACTTGATGTCGCACTAATAGTAATATTCTGGGCATTAACATCATCTCCATAAGATACTCCATCTAAACTAACAACATATTCAGTGTCTTCATTAAATGCTACATTGCTAATCGGGTCGATTGTTGGAGGTTGATTAGGTGCAATAATAGCTTTTACTCTTAACTCCTCAGAGAAAGGACCTTCAACATTATTGGTTGTAACTGATAACCTAAAATAATAAAAAATACTTGAATCTAGATTACTTACATCATATTCCGTATTTGGATAATTAACGGTATCTAATAATGTAGATGAAGACGGTGAAAAACCAGGCTCTGTTGACTGATAAATATTTACAACGGAAGTAGAATTTCCAATCAAATCCCATTTAAGCTTAACAGAACCTTCCGTTGGAACATCATAGGAAACAGTTGGAGCTTGACCTTGTGTTGTTCCACTTGGACCAACAACAAATAATCCTTCATCTATGCTAGTGACAACTATCATACCACTATCATAATATGGATAATTACTCCATGTGCCATTGAATGATGTACTATTATTTGCTGGATAAACGTCAAAAAATGAATCTTGAGAAGGGTTATTAATGTCTGATATGTCTAAAACTCTTAAACCACTAGTGTAATGTGACATATAGACTTTATTACCTATAATATAATTATTATGATCAATTGATGGAGTTGGTCCTAAATATACAGTTTCAACAACTGGATTACTTAGATCTTGAACATCCCAAATTAATGTTCTCGTATTATTGTATGCATTATTTGATTCATCAAGTTCGTCATTTTGAATGAAATATTTATGATCTTCTGTTAACCAGCCCTGGTGGGTATAATAATTATCATAACTTCCTAGGCCTATTGTTTTACTACCGTTATTGTCGTCTGATTTAGTACTAACGTCAACAACCCATACATTTGTTTCATTAGATCCAAAACATATTTCTTTACCTTGATAATCTGTGTCGGGACCATTATAAATTACACATTGAACATCGTGAACATACCCAGTATTATTTCTTCCGGTTGATGGATCAGAAATACAAGCTGATTTGGTTGGATTAGTTGGATTTGAAATATCAACAATATGCAAACCTCCAGGACCACATGTACCTGTTCCAATAGCATATGCAAATCCTGTGTCTTCATTAATAAAAATATTATGAGCATTTCCAAAACCACTATAATAAGCAGAATTAGAAAATGTAAATGATGTTCCATTAAAATTTCTTAACTCTGTTAAATCAAAAACTTGCATACCATGTCCACCCGCTTCAGATACAATGAAAGCGTGATTTTGATATACTTTAACGTCTCTCCATGATGAATTAGAGGTTTGAGTTGGAAGTCTTCCAATATAAACAGGATTTTCAGCATCAGAGATATCTACAAAAGATGTACCATTGCTCATACCAACAAGCGCATACTCTTTTCCAGTTTGAGGATCAGTCCATCCCCAAATGTCATTAAGAGCTGTACTATTGCTTCCACCGATTTCAGTTTTATCCATAAATGAAAATAAGTCTATATCATCACATTCAAACTGACCTGCAAATCCATTGGTACATTCAATTCTATCTTTTATAGACAATATATCATCTGATGTATCTAAAGAATTTGAAAAACTCATGCTATTATCATTATAGATAAACAATTCATTATTATAGTAAGCATCCGTCATCAAACCATTTTTTAGGTGCAAAACATTTCTACCAAAATAAGCGTTTTTAGGAAGTGAATCGTTTTTAATAACAGAAATTTGTTCAAGCTTATCATTAACATTTATTTGATATTTATAGATAACAGCTTGATTAAAAGTTGATATAACAACTTCATTATTTAACTCTGAAAAACTATATCCAAAATATGAATTATCTACAAGATCGTTGGGTTGAATTTCATAGGGATTGGACCATGGATTTTCATCAGTTCTATTAAGTCCGTCAAGATAAGGATAAACAAATACTTTTCCCTTACCCATATCTGATGCTAATGACGATATATATAAATTTTTACTTCCAAGGTAAACTGTTTGACCAAACTTATACCTTTCCATTTCTTCATCATCAGTAGGATTTAAAATTTCAGTTCCAAAAGGAATTCCATCCTGATATTCGACTAAATAGACAAAATCTTTAAGAGAACCAATAACAAGCTTATTATTTTTAAATGATGTTGATATTCCAAATCCAAACTGATCAGGCCCAATTGCGTAACAACCTTCTACATCGCCAAGCTCCCTAACATCTACTTTATCAACCAACTTTGAAGAAATTCTATTATCATCAACGCTGTCTATATCATAGATATAAACGACACCATCATTATTAAAGGGAGATGAAATCGATAAATATTTATCTGAAATCGAAACATTATAGCCAAATTTGTGTGGATAGCCTTTATCTTGATAGGATACAGGATTTTCATAAGTTTTTACTAATGTCCAAATATTATCTTTTAATTCATATAAATAGGCAATACCATGTCCATCATTGTAACCTGGAGCACCAATCAACAAATGTTTTTCAGATGCCGCTATACTAAATCCAAAATCATCACCAGACATTGGTTTTGGAGATGAAATTTCACGATATTTTTCTAATTGACCGACTGAATTTATATTATAAACATCAACCTTTCTAGAAGATAAAGATGAAAATGTTTTAGCAGTAAATAAGAAGGAGTCATTAGTAGCTAAAGGTATATACCTTCCAACATGAAGAAGTTCTGCTGAATGACTTTTTGCTCCAGTGGAAGCGAATGACATTGAAATAAACAATAATAAAATAATTTTATAAAGAATTTTTCTCATACAATTGAAATAAAGTATAAGGAAAAATTTAAAAAATAAGAAGTTGTTTATCTTAAGAATCTAAAGTTTCATCTAAAAATAATGATTTATCAATTGCAGCAAAGAAATTCTTAAAAAATTGAACAGATCTTTTTCTTTGTGCTCCACCAAAATTAACTCTTAATGAAGATATATATGGATCGGTATCTTTAATAGATTTAATAGTTGCTGTAGCAGAAAGCTTATAGTCTTTAATTACTACCGTATCTCCATCATCTCCGTCGCCTTTTAGTAAATCTCCTTCACTATCTGTAGCAAGTATCCATCCGATTGCTAAAATAGCTCCAACCGCCATAAGTGCTTTTTGTGCATCTGAGGGTTCTTTTTTCTTAGGTTTTTCAATTTTACTAGCTGTGATTAAACCAAATTCCTCGCTCAGCGTATCAATAGTAAAGCCCAGGTCTTGGAAAGCTCCAATTGTAGACTGCATTAAATCTTTTGAACTGACATCATACTCTTTCGTTTCGACTGCTCTTTGAGCTGCAGTAGATTTTTTTGACGAGCCACCAGATGAAGCACAACTTGTAAACAAAAAAGTAAATAGAAATGAATGAATTGCAATTTTTTTAAACATATTTATTCAATAGCATTATCTAAAAATAATGATTTATCCAGAGCAGCAAAAAAACTTTTAAAGAAAAGGTCTGAAAACTTTCTTTGCCCTCCTTCAAAATTAACTCTTAATGAAGATAAAGTTGGATCAGTCGATATTTCTTTTATAGTAATAGTAGCTGAAAGAGTTAATGGAATTACAACAACATTATCATTACTTTCAATTCCAAAAATTCCTCTTAAAATAGACTCACCAATACTTTCATCATTAACACTTTGCGTGGAACCTACCTGCTTTTTGCTTGCAGTAATTAATCCAAATTCAGGAGATAAAACATCAATCGTATATCCTAAATCTTGAAAAGTACCAATTGATGCTGCAATTAACTGTTTAGTTGCGACTTCATATTCTCTTGTTTCAGTTGCACGTTTAACCGCAGTTGTTCTATCTGAAGAACCCCCAGCACACCCATGAAAAATGAATGCTAAACTTATTACAAGTAAAAGCTGTTTTTGCATTTCTGAATTAATATTTAATGCTTTGATATTTGAAATCTGTAACAATACCATCTGAATTTAATTTTACTACTAATGTTAAATTCTTGCTTGTATTTTCGCTTTTTGCTCTTCCACCACCAAAAATACCAAAAAAGTTTCCACTAGATCCAGCTCCAGCTCCAGCAATATTACTAGATTCTTGAACCTGAGAAACCTTATCATATGTCCATGCTTCTCCTCCATCTTTAGTACTAGTTACTAAATTTGGTGAACCAAGCAATGAGACAACTTCAGTTGAGCTCATCCCTTCTTTTAGCTGTGACTGAACCTTACCTAAAGTAAAGTCATTAGATTGAGCAGACGCGGTTGGTGCCTGCATAGCACAACCAGTTAAAACAAACGATAAAAATAGTACATAAGTCAAATTTTTCATATTAACCACCTTATTTTATGTTATTTCTAATGTAAACGCACATTAAAACACATTGTTCCAATTTAAGATTATCTTGATTTTAAAAATAGATTAATTTTTAGCATTAATTTCTGCTTTATAAACCTTGATAATATTTCTACAGTTTTCTCCAATGATACCATTATTAAGTAATTTACCATTAATGGATTTTACTGGAATGATATCACGGTTTGATGAAGCAATAAAGGCTTCGTTAAATTCATCAATCATTTCTAATGGGATGTCATCAATATTATGTTTGATGTCATTTTTTTTCATGATATCAATTATAACTTTTCTTGTAATGCTTTCTAAAATTTTGCCATCTGCTTTTGATGTAATTATCGTGCCATCTTTTTTGACTCCAAAAAAAGAGAAAGTAGTGCCTTCTAAAATATTACCATTGTTATGGTAGATTACCTCGTCAAAACTACTCAAATCATCAATATTTTGCGCTTTTAATCCTCCATAATAGGTATATGGTGACTTAATTTTAGCATCCATTCTTTGGTATTCAAATAATCCTAAAGAAACACCTTTATCATAAGATTCTTTTGAATATTCTTTTGCTTTTGATATGACGATAAAAATATCTGCTTTTTTGTCTGTTCTTAAGCCAGCATCATCTGTTGGTGAAGTTCCTGCAAAAACGATCATAATATTACTTTCGCTTTTGGAGAAATCATTTTTACTTAATGTTTCTTTTACAAGTGCAATAAGCTCGTCATTAGAAATATCAATTTTAAGACCCATCAACTTTGCATTTTTAATTACCCTATCCACATGAAGTTCTAAAAAAATTGGTTTTCCTCTGTTAATTGTTTTTAAAAAAGTAAAAACTTGAAAACCTCTTATAACACTTAAGAAATTGCTTAAAATTCCAAGATTGACTTCATCAGTTGCAATAAATTTTCCTCTAGAATAGGATATATAGCTCATTATTAAGAAATGGTTTTAATTTTAATTTGTTCCATGGCAACAATCTAATTTATTTAAAATAAAGCTTAATATGACTTATATTTTGTTATATGAAATTATATTTTTTATTCTTCTTCTTACTAATTGGGTGCTTTTCAGAGCAAAAAAATAATGAAAAAAAATCTAACTTCACTTCAGAAATTCAGCTTGATGATGATTTCTATTTTGAAAAGGGTATTTATGAGGTAACTGATGATGTTTATGTTGCTATTGGCTATGGTCTTGCAAACTCAATACTTTTTGTTGGAGAAGATGGTAACATAATTATTGATACTACAGAAGATCCCCTGCTGGCTAAAGAAATAAACAATGAATTTAAAAAAATATCAAATAAACCAAATCTAGCCATCATTTATACGCATTCTCATGTTGATCATTGGAGAGGTGCTCCAGGTTTTCTTGATAAAGAAACTAAAATTTATGCTCACCGTACTTTTGAAAAAGGTTTTTATGACCAAAATAACCTATTGAGACCAATATTAACTGAAAGAGGAATGAAACAATTTGGTCATTTTCTTCCTGACAGTTTAAAAAGAGGTCATGGACTTGGATTTACATTAAATTTTGATTTTGAGCAGCCTTCAGTTGTATATCCAACACACTTTTTTGAACAACAAACATCTCAATTACAAGTAGCTGGTATCACTTTAGAGATTCAACATTCTCCTGGAGAAACAGATGATCAAATTATTATTTACTATCCTGAAAAAGAATTAGTTATTAGCTCTGATAATTACTACATGAGATTCCCAAACTTATATACTATTAGAGGTACTTCTTATAGAGACACTTATAAATGGTATAAATCCGTTGACGCAATGCGCTCGTATGAACCACAGTACCTTATTAGTTGTCATGGTCCTTTTCTTGAGGGAAAAAATGAAATTGAAAATAGACTGTCAATTTATAGAGACGCTATTCAATATATTCATGATTATGCAATTAGGGGTGCAAATGCTGGAAAAACACCAGATGAATTAGTTGAAGAGTTTGTATACCCTTCCTTTTTTAAAGAAAATTACGATTTAGATGAAAAGTACGGGAAAGTTTCATGGAGCATTAGAAATGTTTATAACGGTTATCTTGGATTCTTTGATGGAAAAGCTGTGAATTTAGAGCCTTTATCTAATAAAGAAAGGGCAAAAAATATCGTCGGTTTAATAGGTTCAAAAAATCAATTAATTAGTGTTATCAGAGAAGAAATTGAAAATCAGAATTATCAATGGGCAGCAGAGTTAAGTGATTATGGAATGGAAGTTTTTCCAAATGATAAAGAAATTACTACACTTTATAGTATGTCTTTAGAATTTCTATCAAAAAAAGAAGGAAATCCAATAGCAAGGAACTATTATCTATCTGAGTCATATGAACTATCAAATAAAATAAAACCTTCTTTAGAATATACAGTTTCTGCTGAACAGGCTAAAAATATTCCAATGAATACTTTTTTTGAAGCTATGGGTCCAAGACTTGATCCTACAAAAGCAATAAATAAAGAAATAAAGATTGGATTTAATATTGTTGATTTAAATGAGAAATATAGTGTAGTTATCAGAAATCAAATCGCTGAAATATCAAATGGATATGACGAAGACTATGATGCTATCATTACTGTTGAATCTATGACTTGGAAAGGAATAATTCTTAATACAGAAAGTGCAATTTCAGCTTTTTCAAATAATAAGTTGTCAATTAAAGGTAGTTATAGAAAATTTTTAGAATTTTCATCACTTTTCAATAAAGACTAATAATCAATAAGAGTAATTACTTCGCCAAATTTATCTGCAAGCTTTTTGGATCCTCCTAATTTAGGCAGATCAATTAAAGCTATAGTGTGAACTTGACTTGCTCCTAATTCTTGACACAATTCTGCAGTAGCTATTGCAGTTCCACCAGTTGCTATTAGATCATCAACAACTAAAACTTTATCGCCTTTTTTAATTGCATCCTCGTGAATATGAACTGTATTTGTACCATATTCTAAAGTAAAATGTTTTTCAGCTGCTTTTCTAGGTAATTTTCCAGGTTTTCTTGCTAATACGAATGATTTTGATAATGCGTAAGCAATTGGTGCAGACCAGAAAAATCCTCTAGATTCAACTCCTACAACTACATTAAAATCCAAATGTTTAACTTTTTCAACCATGATATCAACAGTTGACTTAAAAGCGTCGGGATTTTCAAGCAAAGTAGTTATGTCTCTAAAAACAATACCTTTTAGAGGATAATCTTTTACTGTTGTAATTGATTCTTTTATTTGTTTTATATCCATATTGCGCGCATAATACGCAAATATCAGTACAATTCAAACAATATAAGCTTAATTAAAACGAAATTTTAAATTTATGCCTGAATATTGTGTTTTTCACACAGACCTGATAGAAAACCCCACAACATTTTTACAGTAGATAATCCTGCTTCTTCTGCAAGTTTTCTTTCTTCAGGTGATAATTTATTCATTAATTCAGCGCTTTGCTCTCTGTGCTCAACATCAGCATCTTTATGCACAACAAAATATTCTAATCCCTCATCGGATGACACATTGTAATGATCAATTAAGCCTCTAATTTTGGTATCAGCAATTTCTGGTACCTGTCTTTCATATGCATATAATGAACCAAGACCTTCAGCATAGGATGATCTAGCAAGTTTGAAGAAATTATCAATCATGTCTTTAGTAAAAGATTCTTGATTTACTGTTTCTACTGTATTTTCATCCGCGCCAACAGCTAATGCAAATTGCTTCCAAAGCATTGGGTGATCTTTATCAAAATCTTCTTCATCGCTAAGATTATCTAATAAAATTTTTCTATTATCAATGTCTTCGCAAATAGAATGCGTAGCACTAATATATCTTGGAAAAGCCTTAATGTGTTGGTAGTACTGTTCGGCGTAATCCCTTAATATTGTTTGATTTAGCTCACCTTTATTCCAAGCTATGTAAAAAGGATGATCTAGTAAATGGAACTTATCTAATTTCTCGTTTAATGTATTTAGGTACTGCATTTTTACTCCTAGTTTAATTGGTTAACTACTATAATATTATATATTAAATGATAATAAATCAATTATCATAAACTAGATATGATGAAATATTCCAATGATTCCAAAAATCTTCAGTTGTTGGCTGAGCATTAGGTATATCAATAATGATGGTATTTTTACCCTTTTTTAACGTTGGTAAGTCAATCACAACAGGAGAAACTTTACTTCCTGGACACCAATTACTCCTCGAATAATCTGAAGAAGCAATTCTTTCCTTTATTTTCTCTCCTTTCCAAGTCGTGTCAACAAACCATACACCTGAAGAAGGATTAAATCTTCTAAAAGCAGCGCAGTCTTCTCTCCATGCTGGATAAATTAATAGCTCTTTATCATTAAGGCTGATAATATTATCTCTTTGATTGAACTCATCCCCTTCACTATGAGCTCCATGACCAGTTGTAATAAAATATAATTTTGCATTATCGATATTCTTATCAATATGAAATTCATTGATTAACTGGTTTTGAGAAAAATCATGATTTCCATTAATTTTCTGAGAATATTTATGTGTATTATTTATAAAAGTGACGTTCTTTTTCTTAATAAAATCAAATAAAGTATCACTTTCATTTATACTTAAGTCAACATCCATCAGAAACCCATCTTTATGATATGAATCTATCCAAACACCAATCCATATTTCATGGTTATCAAAAAGACTAGCTAAATGAGATATATCTTCTTCCCAAGATATATTTTTTTCCCACTTAGGAACATAAACTGGTTTGTAGTCATCTAGTCGGTCTATTTCGCTGAAGTGTCCCACTCCGAATGGAGTAATAAATCTTAATAACTCTATTGGGTTTGTTTGGTCAGAATTAGGATGAGATTTAAGTAAAAAAATGGATCCAGATTTATCCCAGGGATCCCCATCAGATACAAGCTGAGCTTTAACTTTAATTTTTGATGTTTTTTTTAGGTCGGGAAAAGATATTTTTTTGAAAACTAGTCGTCCATTATCAGTAATAATTAAATTATCATTATTTAACTCTTTGCCATTGATAAAGTTTATCTTCTGTTTATCAAAAACGTTTATTTCAAAAGAATTAGTTTTATTTGGTATTAAAAAAGGTATTAATGCGAAAATCGCAAAAAAAAATAGAAATTTATCCTTTGATTTTATCATAGGCTTTTAGTGCAATATCTCGTGACTCTTCAATTGATACAATTGGCTTTGGATAGTCTTTTCCATAATCAATTCCTGCTTCTGTGAAGACCTCTTCCTCTGCTTCCCATGGTGCAAACAAATATTTTGATGGAAAATTTTTTAATTCTGGAACAAAATGTTTTGTATAATCTCCATCTGGATCAAATTTCTTTCCTTGTAAAATTGGATTAAATATTCTGAAGTATGGAGCTGCATCTGCTCCACTACCAGCTGTCCATTGCCAGCTTGCAGTATTATTAGCTAAATCAGCATCACATAAACAATCATTAAACCATTCTAATCCTTTCCTCCAATCAATAAGTAGATTTTTTACTAAAAATGAAGCAACAATCATTCTTACTCTATTATGCATATAGCCTGTTTGCCACAACTGTCTCATTCCAGCATCTACTATTGGATAACCGGTTTTTCCTTCCTGCCAAGCTTTTAGAAAATCATCATTTTGTCCCCAAGGAAATTTATCAAATTTTTTATTTAGATTATCAGTACACATATCTGGAAAATGATATATTAAATAGTAAGAAAATTCTCTCCAGCCCAGCTCGCTATGAAAATGAAGTACGTCTCTGTCTGGTGCGCTTTTTGTTTTGTCATGATACCAAATTTGATGAGGTGATATTTCTCCAAAGTGTAAGTGGGGTGATAATACAGAAACATTTGGATATGATGGAAAATTTCTTCCATCCTTATATCCATTTAAACCTTCTTTACTAAAATTCATGTATTTTTCCATAGCAGCGTTCTCACCTACGTTCCAATGCTCAATAAGCTTATCATGCCATGGAAATTTTGCAAGCAACTCCAACTCATCTATGCTTTTATCAGAAATTTTTTGATTGTTTGGTTCTAAGTTTTGCTTACTTTCGACAACTTGTCTTGGGCCTGCATGTTTTTTTAAACAACCTTTTCGATAAAATGGAGAAAAAACTTTATAAGGAGTATCATCATCCTTAAGAATTTCCCATGGTTCCCATAATAAAGAGCTGTTAAATGTTTTAACATTAATATCCTTATCCTTTAGAAAAGATTTAATCTTCGTATCTCTTTTAATTTCCCATGGACTATAACACCTATTCCATGAAAAGGATTCAACATCATAGTCATTAATAATATTTTCAATTATTTCAATAGGATCACCTTTAAAAAAGTTTATTTTTTTATCCAAAGATTCATTCAACGATTTGAGTGAATGATGCAGCCACCATGCACTCGCTTCTCCAAGGTTAAATTCTTTTTGAGTGTTATTTACTGTATCAAGTATAAAAATAGGCGTTACAGCCCCATTTTGGGCTGCAAATTGCAATGATGGGTTATCATCTAACCTTAAATCTCTTCTAAACCAATGTATGGATACTTTATCCATCGAAAATATCGTTTAAAGTTTGTGCTAATCTTACACCAGCAATAAAAAGCTGTGATTTGACAATATCAAAATTTTCGTAGATGTAGTCATATCCCAAAGAATCACCATTTTTGGCATTCGCATAAACATCAATAACAAGTTTTTGGGTTTCATCGATCCATATTTCTTCTGACTTCATTTCAACTAAAGAACTATTAAAATTTCTCATTAAAAGATCTGTAAACTCAGTGTAGCTCATCATGTATGTATTAATCATCTCACTGTCCCACACTCTATGAAGGTTTGTATCTTTTCCAAACCATTTAACTTTGATTTCATTTCCTCCTCTGTCTTCCCCTCTTCCAACATGCAATGGTTGATGAATATCTCCAACAAGATGGACCAAAAACCTTAAATGAAAAGCCTTTTCATTTTTCGAAACGTTAGGATTCCTAAGCTTGGCTTTACAAAGCTTGATTGCTTGAACTATATCTCCTTTTTTCGATTGAGGATGTTCTGAATACCTCTTATCAAGAGGCATATTAGCATAATGCCATGTGCTATACTTTTGAAAATCAGGATTTGGCCTCATTTCATCAGCCCATGTACTAGCATTTGCTAATGAAGGATCTGAAAGTATTTTTGCAATTTCTATTTTTGCTTTTTCAGTTAAATGAGCTTCAGCTACCTCTCCAGTTATCCTATGTCCAGTTTTTCCCCAGGGAAAAAGCAAAGAGGTAATAAAGAATGTTATTATAATAATTTTTTTCATTTTAATGCTTTAGTTTTATTTCTTCTACACTTCTCACTACAATAAATAACATTTTCCCAGCAATTTTTCCACTTTTTTCTCCAATTAAATGGAAATTTACAAACCGGACAGATTTTTGATGGAAGATGTTGTTTTTTAACCACTTTAAAGTAATGATTTTTTTATTTCTGGTAAAACTTTTTTACCTATTAATTTTATAGATTTTGATAACTGTTCATTTGATAGTTCAGCAACACTCATCTGAAAGGCAAATTGGGTTATCCCACCCAAATCATTACTATGAGATAAAATTTTATCTACTATTTCTGAGGAATCACCAACAAAAAAAGCGCCGTGTTCACTTGTTAAATGGTCATAGCTTTGTCTCGTAACAGGACCCCATCCTCTTTCAATTCCAATTTTTGTAAACGATTTAGCGTATCCGGGATAAAATTCTTCTCTAGCAATTTCTCCATTTTCTCCAACATAGCCTAGACAATGAATACCAATTTGAATATCCTCTTTTTCAAATCCTGATTCAACCCATGTCTTTCTATATAAATCACAAAGTGGTTTAAACCTTCTTGTTTCTCCACCAATAATAGCAATCATTAATGGTAAGCCAAGCTTTGCTGCTCGCACTACAGATGCAGGAGTTCCTCCAACTCCAACCCAGATTGGTATTTTATCTTGATAAGGTCTTGGATGAACCTCTTCACCATTTAAAGCAGGTCTAAATTTTCCCGACCATTTGACAGAAGCATTTTCTCTAATTTTGAGTAGTAAATTTAGTTTTTCTTCGAAAATTTCATTGTAGTCATTAAAACTTAGGCCGAATAAAGGAAAAGATTCTCTAAAAGAAGCTCTACCTACAACCATTTGGACTCTTCCTTTTGATAACAAATCTAAAGTACTATAATTTTGAAATAATCTCACAGGATCTGCTGCTGAAAGAACAGCAACAGATGATTTCAAAATTATGTTTTTTGTTATACTTGATGCAGCGGATAAAATTATGTGTGCTGCAGAATCTAGATATTCTTCACGATGATGCTCGCCAATACCAAAAAAATCTAAACCACATTCATCCGAAAGTTTAATTCTTTGCAAAAGATTGGAAATTGATTCATGACGGTGTTCAGACGAATTATTTTCAGGTTGCTCCAAGGAAGCGAAACTATGTATTCCTATCTTCATTAAAAACCAACACTAAGCTTTAAACCAAAGTTTCTAAATTCCTGCTGATTATCCGCTGCTGATTTACCTTGATATAATTCTCCTGAAATACCAATCAATCTGTTCAAATGAAAAGTTATACCTGCATTCATTCCATAGTCAAACTTATCTGCTTTAAATTCATTTTCGTCAAAAGTATAAATAGCTGGAAGAATAAGATTTTCAACTTCAGAAGATAAGTTTATTCCAACTACAGGCCCGATGTAAAAGGAAAGATTTCCAACATTGACAGTTGCATTTATAAAAAAATCAAAATATGAATATTTTAGCAATAAATTAATTTTTTCTTCATCCACAGGAGGTGAATTTCCTTCAACTAAATAATCACTTAAATTAATCTTTTGATTACCTCCTCTTTCAGAGAATTGGAATCCAAAATTAATTGGTGTATTTATAAAAAGAAATCCAAGATTTTTTGAAACACCAAAATAATTACCAGAGGAAAAATCAGAAAAAGAGTCATTTGTGCTGGTACTTAATTGCTGGTGGCCAATAAAAATATTTAATGATCGTGTTTCTTGACAAAATGATAATCCTAAGAAAAGAATTAAGACTAAAGAAAATTTTAAATAATTTAAAGGAAAAAAATGGCTATTCATCATCCATTGCTAGGTTGAAAACCATAACAACAACAAAAAGGATGCAAAGAAAGAACATTGGAAGTTCAATTGGATGTTGAAATGTAAATGGACCCCACTCTATCATAGATTAAAATTATATATGCGTATTTAAAATTCCTACTTAAAACGAAAAAGGGACCATCGAATGGTCCCTTTTTACTTTCTTTTAAAAATTATATTATTCCTTTAATTGTGCTCTTACTCCCAAGATTCCGAATGTTGGAGCCCATAAGCCCACAAAAACACCTACTTGTCTAGCAGAAGCAGCATCCTCATATCCTGGGATATTTAAGAAAAGCATTACTGCCATCAAAATAGATAGAATCATGAGTAGATACCATGTATTTGAATTCATAATTACCTCTATAAGTTAGTTTAATAAACGCTAAATAATTTTAAAACAAAAGCTAAAACAATTAAAAATATGACTAATTTTGTATCTAAGCAATAATGAACAATTCTTTCTATGACTTTTTCCATCTACAGTACCCTTAATGTTATCATTAAAAAAACAATTATCGTAAAAAGGATAGATATAAAAAAACCAGCGTTTGTATCAAGAATTGATAATAAGCTATCTGCAAGTCTATTTATCATTTTTAGCATTTTATGTACTGGATTATAAACCTTTTATAAAAAAAAATCAATAATGTATCATAAAGGTAACAAATGAATCTTTTCCATTAGATCCAAACTCAAATAAATAATTTCTTTTAAAAATTCTTAAGACTGGAATAAACATCTCTGAGGCATTTTTATCCTCATAACTAACTCTATAATGAGCTATTAACCAAGTTGAAATTTTTGAATAATCTACGGTAAAAGGACTAAAAGCTAGACGTGTATTTGAAACTAAAGAGTCATTATATGAATAATATTCTAGCATTTCCATAACCATAAACCTTCGATTTTCCCAATCTCCATGGACTCCAACAGTTGACATTACCTTTGAACTTTTAGTATTTAATCCAACGCTGGATAATAAATATAAATTTGCCTGTGAATTTTCATTATTCCATCTTTTTGCTAAAATATTATTATTCATTAAAGCAAAAGTCTTTTCTTCTTTCCTATCTTCAAGTAATCGAAATCCTATATACCAATTACTCGTTTTTGAAATACCAAATCTTAAGTCATTATAGGTAGGGTTTTGTGTCAGCCAGAACACTTTACCATTTTTAAATATTACAGGGTGAGCAGATAAATTTGATATTAGAAATAAAAGGAGAATTAATCTTCTGAACATATCATTAAATTATAAGATATTTTCAGGTGTATTTTCTTTTAATTCTTTTTCCAGAATATTCAATTTTCCTACATTGTATTTAGTTAATTGATTTTCTTTGAGAATATATAGTTTTTTAACCTCATAGCCTGCATCCTGAATTACATTATAGATTGCTTCTGGATTCACAGATGAAGATTTTTTTAAACCCAATTGTACAAATTTTGCATCGATATCAACAAGGACTCCGTTACTAAATTTTGATTTATCAACAAATTCTTCTTTTGAAAATCCTTCTTCAATTCCAAATGCGCACATTGAACAAACCATTCCAAGCACCTCAACTATAGCTTCATTTTGGTTCATATCTATTTCTTCGTTATCAATAGTAACCTTCGATTGGGAAAAGACTAAACTTAAAAGTAGTACCAGTGATAGGAGATTTTTCATAAATGTTAAGATTATATTACTGAAGAATAATCTTTACATCAAGGAGCATATAAAATATGTTAACCTGCTCCGCCGCCGCCTCCTCCTCCGGCTCCGCCGCCGCCGCCTCCGGCACCACCTCCGGCACCATCTCCTCCATAGGCTGCAGAAACAGTAGTACCTGTTGTTGCTATATCACTAACAATTGATGCAACAGAGCCAATATCCGAGTTCGAACCATGATACATCCACACATATGAACTGTCATGATAATCCTCAACATTTTTAATGACTTTTTTTAAACTGTCTGGCTGAACTCCTAATGCTATACAATATTGTAAGAGTAATTCAGGATCAAAATGTTTAACATCTATTTTGTTTTCTGAGAGTTGATGGATAAACAGACCCCATTGATTATAAATCAATTGTCCTTCTTTTGTTAATCTGCTTCCAAAAATAGTTATCAATAAGAAAATTGAAGGTAACACAGATAATAATCCAATAAATGTTTCAAATATTATAGATAATGCAATAATTATATTCATGATTAGAAATTGAATTATTGATAGCCTATATTTTTCATCACTACCAGATGTATCCACCCATCCATTTCTAGAAAGCTCCTCTGTTTTTAATTTCTTCCATTTATAAGAGCGCATCTGAAATTCACTAAAGACATCTTTAAATGTTGTTTTTTTGCCAAATTTTCTTAGACGCGTTAATAGTAATCTTGCAAAACTGCTTTGAACCTCGTCCATATCCGTATTATGAATTGTAACCTTCAAACGCTTTGATTTAAAAATCCATTTTCCTTTTTCGATTACTTCAATTGATAATTTTTTTAATGAACCAAGTTCAAACAATGTTGATAATATTCCAGATCCAGTAGGTCCAAGCGTTAATTCACGATAAATTAGTGCATTTATCACAACAGGATGATGATCTGAAGGAAATGATTTAAATTGCTGATTCTCATCAATATCTAACTTGAATTTTTTTAAGTTTCTCCTAAAATAACTAATAAATGAAGTCAAAGAGAAAAGCACAAGAAATCCAATAAAGTATTGGACAAGCTCTTTATTTCTTTTTTTTTCTTCTAATTTTGCTAATGAAAAATCTTTATCGTTTATGGAAGAATTCGTTAAAAATGATGTAGGAAAAATAGTTTTTAACCTCATTTTAGTATTAGAGGTGAAATTATTTGAATTAAAAATATAGCTTTTATCTTTTAATTCACTAGAAAATCTTTTACTTCTTAATGGATGCTCCTGCTTTATTGTAATTTTTGATTCATCTATATCACCAATAAAAGTTTGTGATATGAATAATTTTCCGGGCTTTTTATCCCATTCATCAGATAAGTATGTCCAATAAAATTGGGTATCATCGGGACCTATTGTAAATGGGTTATCTAAAGAATATTCAATATTAAATAATCTGTCTTCATCAACGGAATTATGATATATAATTATTTTGTACGATCTTTTTCTCTCTTGAATTAAAAATGTTCCAGGCTTTTTTGAATCTTCATTTAAAAATGGAACATCATCTACTGATATTTGAATATTAAATAAACGATCATATCCTCTTTTTGGAATGATTTTATACACAAAAGAGTATTTTCCTTGAAAAGAAAACAATCTTTCTTCAGAAAAAGAAACAATTCCATTTTCATATATTTTTGTTTCAATAGAAGTGCTTTTTATTGAATATTTTTTATCTGCTGCAGATAAGATTGAAAATAAAACTAAAGAAAATAAAATATTTTTTAAAAAAAATTTCATCTATAAATATAGTCAAATATACTTTACATGTCAAATAGACTTTACATACTTAAGTTTTGATTATTTATAAACCGAATGAGATTAGCAAAATAACAAAAATTATTATCCAAGCAGCTAAAAGAAAAATTAAAATTTTAAAAGAAGGTTCTTCTTTCAATTACTTTTCCTCAATTGCAATTATTCGTGCTGTAGTAGAGCCAATGTTTGTTACTTGGTGTGTCGTAGACTTTTGGTTTTGAAAATCTCCGCTTTTTAACTCAGCAGTAAACACTTCTCCATCTTCTGAAGTTATTTGCATCATACTTCCTTGAATAACATAATAAAACATATCTGCGTGCGTATGTAAATTATCTCCCTGACCAGGTTCAAATGTAGCTTCAAGTATTATATAGTCATCATTTTCATATAAAACTTTATATATATCTGGAGAAACATTTTCTGGGCTAGAATTACTTCTTTCGTCTTCATTAATTTGAAACTTTCTTTCAATGTCTACTTGACAAGATTGAAGAATAAAAAATATTGATAAATAAATTAAAAATTTCATTATAAAAGCTCCGTTAGTTTAATTCCTTTTTCAAGTGATTTGCAAAGTCATGGAAATCAACCTCAAGCTTATGTCTAGGTGTATCAATAAAATCAAAAGGCATGTTATTTTG